>CALEPT010000193.1 GCA_937910385.1 uncultured Ruminococcus sp.
GAATTGAATTAATCCACGCACTTAATGCAGTTTTTAGTAAAAAGCGAAAATGGCTGTATTTCGGCGATTTTTGAAGCTTCACTTTTAGCGTATTCAAGTGATTTTAAGCAATTTTCAGTGCCAATAAGTGGTAAATAAGTGGTTGTATCGGCGCGTCTCTACCGGAAAAAATGACCAAAGCAGCTCTGATTATACGGGCAAATCCCATACAGAGCTGGTGCATTTTTATTAAATTGAACTGTCGCAAAATATGCGATAGTTGGAAGAGTGATAAAATACAATATATTGTATTTTATATGCGAATTACGATTTTAAAAAATAATATATTGCATTTTATTATTTGCTGTGGTATAATAAAACCAGCAAAAGTTGATGAAAGGAGCGTCCGTGATGAAGATAAACAGGGATTTACAGGATAAGGCTATCGCCGCGGAGCTTTCGACAAGATTCAAGCAGTACCGCATAGCCGCTTCGCTGACAAGAACAGAGCTTGCCGAGAAGTCAATGGTCTCAGTCGGCACAATAGCTCGTTTTGAGAGCGACAGGGATATAGGTCTGCTCAATCTTATAAAGCTTCTCAAAGCACTTGACCTTGAAGAAAAACTTGATCTGCTGATACCTGATCCGCAGGAGCGTCCTTCTCGATATATAGACAACTATACTCCTAAACAGAGGGTCAGAAAACGCAAGAAAAACGATAATGATTGGAAATGGGGCGATGAAGAATGATAAATACAGCAGAAGTGTACCTCTGGGGTACTCGTATAGGATATATTCATCAGGGCGACGATGACGCAGCGGCAAGCTTTGAATATGACAAAAAGTTTCTCAGGAGTGGGATAGATCTGTCGCCGTTCAAGATGCCTTTATCTGACAGGATATATATATTCCCAGAGCTTAGCCGTGTTGAAGCATTTCACGGTATCCCGGGACTGTTTGCTGACTCTCTGCCCGATAAATTCGGTAACGCTGTTATAGATAAGTGGCTTGCAGGTCAGGGACGTTCCCCCGATACGTTTACAGCGATAGAAAGACTGTGCTACACAGGTAAACGCGGAATGGGAGCTCTTGAATATGTTCCTGCGACAAGTCCTGAGTTTATAAACAGCGAGATAGATGTGACCGAAATGACAAAGCTTGCATCTGAGGTGTTGTCAGGCAAAGAGAGCACAGTGCTTTCCGATAAGGAAGCAAGCATAATGCAGCTGTTGGAGATAGGCTCTTCAGCAGGCGGCGCAAGAGCAAAAGCTATCATTGCATGGAATGAAAAGACTGGCGAAGTCAAGTCAGGACAAGTGGACGCAGGAAAAGGCTTTGATTACTGGCTCATTAAATTTGACGGAGTATCAGGTAATGGTGACCACAACTTAGCTGATAAAAAGCAGTATTCGCTTATAGAGTACGCTTACTATCTTATGGCTGTTGACCTCGGTATTGAGATGAACGAGTGCCGCATTTATGAAAAAGACGGACTTCATCATTTCATAACGAAGCGATTTGACCGTATAAACGGCGATAAAGTACATATGCAGACTCTTGCTGCACTCGGACATTTCGACTATAACACTCCGAATGTTTGCAGTTATGAATTATATACCGATTATGCAAAGAGACTTGGTATAGGAAAAAGCGGCATAGAGCAGATTTTCAGGCGAATGGCATTTGCTGTTATTGGAGGTAACTGCGACGATCATGTAAAGAATTTCTCATTCCTGATGAACCGTAAAGGAGAGTGGAAACTGTCTCCTGCATACGACCTGACATTTGCATATAATCCTGACAATAGGTGGATATCAAAGCACCAGATGTCCATAAACGGTAAAACCTCAGGCATAACATCAGATGACCTTATCGCCAGCGGAAAGTCCATGGGACTTACAGCAGAGTTCTGCCATAAGACTATATCAGAGACTGAATCCGTTGTGTCTGACTGGCTTAACTATGCCGAAAAGTGTGGTATCAGCGAGGAACGAGCAGTGGAGATACAGAGAGGGATTGAGCTCTCAAACGTGAAATAAGGTAAAAAATGCAGCAGCTCTGTATAATCGGTCAGATCCCGTACAGAGCTGCTATTGTTTTATCAAATTTAGTTGGCGTAAAAGTCACGATTATCGCCTCGAAATTGTATTTAATACAATTTCGAGGCAAAAACCAAGAGAATCATGAAATATTATTGAAATTTTCAGAATCCCAATAAATGGTTGAATTGGATTTCAGTCATCATTTTTTAGCAGATACCTGTTGCTTACTACCTTCATACTCAATTCAGCGCCGATATTGCTGCTGAATACAGGCTCAGTAGGACGAATAACGATACCTTCTTTTTTACCGCCGTTAGGATAGTTTCCGTCTGCTCGTTCAAGCAGAGCTTCAACGGTTGGGTATTTAGCAGGCAGGTCTGTACCGACCTCTTCTATCGGAACAGTCGTGAACTCCAGTTCACTGCATATTTCAAGCATTCTTTCAAGTCCTATACGCTTGCCGTTCTCCATTACAGTGAAAACATACCACTCAGGTCTTTTGAGCTTCAGACGGTTCTGCTGTATACCCGGAGCGCAAAGCTCTCCTTGTACGGTGATAGAAGTAAGTCCTTCTTTTCCCATAAAGGCTTCGAGTTTTTCCTTATAGCCGCGATCGTTGACAAGCTTGTAGAAATCGCTGTTGCCGTCATCCTTGTACTCATAGTTATGACCTGTAACGTGGAAGCCGTCTTCATCTATGCTTATAGAATGGGAGCTTCCGTCCATTTTGGTGCTGATGTAGTACTCAAGTCCTGTGAACTCCTTTATGAGCCCAGGTGCAGCCTGCACCCTTGTCTCATCGGTATGAGGAATACTTCTCGGCAGGTTCCCTATGATAGTACCGCCCGAAGTTGCGCGTTCCTCTATCTCCCACTTGCGGACTCCGAGTATCTCGGTAACATCTGCTCCAAGCTCAATATCAGTCGGTATTTCGGGGAATATACTTATAGGCAGCAAAAGTCCCTGCGATACTTGTCCACGGAATTTCTGCGTTTTAAGACGAAATCCCTCGCCTATGATGTCAGTGTTTTTGTAGCTGGACGCTCTCAGGAATTCAAACTCAGGTCTGACGGGAAGAAAGCTGTCTATCTCAAAATATACGGCTAAGTCCATAGGCTTGAACTGTCCCTTGTTTACTACGCACTGCCAGCCAAGAACATAAGCCAGTTCTATCCTGTCAGCGCCTTCGATAGGTCCTATCTTCCATATTCTTTGTATACTTGCTAATTTTCTGCTCATAATAATCATTCCTTTCATTGTTTTTTGTGGTTCCCGTTGGAAGGCTCGAACTTCCATTATCGGAGTCAAAGACCGATGTCCTGCCCATTAGACGAAACGGAATGTGTGAAAACTATCTGTAAAACATGACAGTGCCATAAGCGAAAGCAGACTGACAGGCTCATAAAAAGTGAGCGAGCTTGCGAGCGTCAACGTGGAAGGGAGCACAGGCACTGTGCTGGAGACTGTGACAGGATTTGAACCTGCGCTCATGGAGTTGCAGTCCATTGCCTTTCCACTTGGCTACACAGTCATCGTTGGGTATATATTACAATTTAGATACTACTGCCGTGAGCGAAAGCAGACTATGCTTTCTGAAAAGAGTGAGCGAGCTTGCGAGCGTCAAAGTGGACGGAGGCGCAGGCTTTGCGCTGGTTCCCGCTGAAAGAATCGAACTTACATCTTCTGCGTCAGAAGCAGATGTCCTACCATTAGACGAAGCGGAATTATCTCACCCCGCCCGACATGGGCGGGAGTGTCTAATTAGTTATAATTATCTCGTCAATAGGCACATCAAGTATATGTGCCAGTATGACTATGTTGTCGATAGAGGGCATAGCGTCTCCTCTCATCCACTTGAATATCGCTTGCGGAGTATTGAACCCGAGTATAGTTTGAACATCAGTCACCTTGAGTCCTTTGCCTTTTATCAAAGCTCTGATGTTTGCGCCTGTTGCTATCATATCGATAGTCGGAGCTGCTATAGGCATAAAAATAACCACCTTTCTGAATAGAATAATAAAAACCGCCTGTGTGAGTTTCATACTGCACACAGACGGCATTGTTCTATCAGAAGATGGTCGCAATGTAACACTATCTCTGCTCACCCTGTCAGGGCAACTGAACAAGCACTTTTCTGTCCTGTGCGCAGCAAAACTGAGCCATTATCCTCCTGCTGGAAGAAATAGCTTGACTGCTGGAAATCAAAAGCACAAATGTATGCAGACATAGCGTTGTTCATGATAGCTTTCATTGTTTTCACCCTTTCGTTAGTAAGAATTCCGGGAGCTTTTCCCTTGTGTTGACATCATTATATCACGTCACTATGAAAATGTCAAGTAAACCTGTGGTATAGTTTTTATCGGCAAGAATTTCTATGCATAATCATTGATTTCTTGCCGATAATGTGATATAATAGAACTATGGAGGTGATACCGTGGAATACAGAAGTGTAGCCGAAATGGCTGAATTATGGGGGATATCCGAGCGTACAGTCCGCAACTACTGTGCGGAAAGACGCATCGAAGGCGCTGTCCTTATCGGCAAAACATGGAAAATCCCTGCCGATGCTGTCAGACCGGGACGCCGTAAACTGAAACGTCCCGATACTCTGCTTGAGGTTCTCAGAGAGCAGAAAAGCAGTAATCAGCACGGTGGTATCTATCACAAGTTGCAGATTGAGCTGACCTATAATTCCAATCATATTGAGGGAAGCAAGCTGACACACGACCAGACTCGCTACATCTTCGAGACTAACACTTTAGGCTTTGAAAATGAAGCCGTTAACGTCGACGATATCGTCGAAACGGTCAACCACTTCCGCTGTATCGACTATGTTATCGAGAACGCAGAAAAGCCTTTAACAGAGGCGTTTATCAAGGAGCTTCACAAGATGCTGAAAACAGGTACTGCCGACAGCAGAAAGGAATGGTTTGCAGTTGGCAAGTATAAGAAGTTCGCTAATGAGGTCGGCGGCGAAATGACTGCTGCTCCCGATGAAGTGCCTGCACAAATGAAAAAGCTCGTATCACAGTACAATGACCTGAAAAAAATCGCGCTTGAAGATATAATTGACTTCCACTATCAGTTTGAGTCCATACATCCATTTCAGGACGGCAACGGCAGAGTCGGCAGGCTAATAATGCTGAAGGAGTGCCTGCACCATAGTATAGTTCCGTTCATCATATCCGACGATCTGAAGATGTTCTATTACCGCGGACTCAAAAACTGGGAACAGGAACGCGGCTGGCTGACGGATACGGTGCTGACTGCACAGGACCGCTTCAAGGCTTATCTTGATTATTTTCAGATCAGATATCAGGAGTGATGAAAGCATGAATAACACATTTCACTATACCTCTCCCCTCGGCGGTATCACCCTCTCCAGTGACAGTGAAACACTGACAGGCTTATGGTTCGACGGGCAGAAATCCTTTCCCCATAAACTTGTTGAAGAAAGCACCAAAGCAGAGCTGCCGATATTCATGCAGACCTGCAACTGGCTGGATATTTATTTCAGCGGAAAAGAGCCGGGCTTCACTCCGCCTATAAGTCTGCACACAACGCCGTTCCGAAAGGCAGTGTACGACATACTTCTTACGATACCTTACGGACAGACAAT
Organism: uncultured Ruminococcus sp.; assembly: GCA_937910385.1. GTDB lineage: Bacteria > Bacillota > Clostridia > Oscillospirales > Ruminococcaceae > Ruminococcus. Next base: position 5,641 of record CALEPT010000193.1, read on the forward strand.
GACCTATGGCGAGATAGCAAATATCATCGCAGATCAGCAAGGTGCTGAGCATATGTCGGCTCAGGCAGTCGGCAGTGCTGTGGGACATAACCCTATCTCGATAATAATTCCCTGTCATAGAGTTGTCGGAGCAGACGGCAGTCTGACAGGCTATGCAGGCGGTTTGGATAAAAAGACAGCCCTTCTGAAACTTGAGAAGTACGAAATATAATGAAAAAGGCAGCCGCAATGGCTGCCTTCTTACTGTTCACGATATTTATCATCAGATTTTTATAACTACCTCAATACCATTGTCAACAGCCTTGCGGAATTTCTCACCGTTAGCAGGACTTCCTACGACTGTTCCGTAGTGGATAGGTATCGCGTACTTCGGACGGATAGTGTTAGCGAGCTCCGCAGCCTGTAAAGCATCGGTAGTGTAAGTTCCTCCGGCAGGAATGAGCGCAATGTCGCACTTCACTTGTTTGTTGTCGGGAGTGATGTCCGTATCGCCTGCAATGTAAATGCGTCCGTGGTCGGGACTGTCGATGATGTATCCCAGCCAGCCGTTGGACTTGGGGTGGAAGGGCTTGCTTATATTGTATGCAGGGACAGTCTCGAATCTGATACCGAGGACCTCAAACTGCTCGCCTGCGGTGACCTGCTTCACGGTCAGACCAAGCTCCTTCGGCTCGTTTACAGTGTCCGGACAGACGATAACAGTGTCGGACTTCATTATCTTGCGGATATCATCAGGGGAGTAGTGGTCGAAGTGGCTGTGTGTGATGAGGATAATGTCAGCATCGTGCGGTGCGCAGTTGATGTTGTACGGATCGGAGTAAATGATCTTTCCTTCGTCAACGCGGATACTGCTTTGTTCGTTTATGGTTATGAAATCAAGCATGGTGAGACCTCCCTGTCGGTATTTTTCTACAATTATAGCATAGATCGGCGTGGATAGCAAGCAATTTTTCGTTGTTCATATAAAACCTGTGTATTATAGAGCTTTTATTGACACGGCAGTGATGCTATGGTATAATTGTAACTAACATAAATCGGAATTTAAGACAAAATGGAGAATCATATGGCTTCAACAGCTCAGATACTTAGAAACTCTAAGACAAAATTAAGTGAAGACGAACGTGTAAAAGAATTTCTTGAGATCATACGTTCTCTTGAGTATGATACAAAAGTCGAAAGCGACAATGCGATCTATATGAATCCAAAAGGAAATTATGATAAAGGTGTGCGGGTATGGGTCGATCAAGAGGATTATCCGATCTACACTATCAACGGAAAAGAATACTATAGAGAAGTGTTTTTTGATTTTATCTGGAACGATCAAAGACATGGGATAGAAAGTATGAATTCTGATATGATACTCGCAATTGTCGCAGAGTATTTGAAAAAATATCCTGATGCTTTATTTCAATTTGAATGGAGCAGCGATGATAATATGTTTCTGGACAAGACCGATATTCACACGATAATATCACAGCCGTTTCGCTCCGATTGGTTCGGTGAGTATAGATCTCATCTCAGATCATCAAGGGTAAATGAGCATTATGATGACTGGAACTTAGAGTGATTATGAATTATAAATTCTGATTTATCTCCGCAGCATAAACAAACACAATGCCCCTGAGCGTTAATTGAAACGTTCAGGGGCAAAACTGTATGTACGTTTTATTCACTCACAACAGGGATCCATATCTAGCTCTTGTAGTCGGGAGACAGCATATCTCCGTCGGGGTAAGCCTCGATGTCCATTTCGTAGGTGGGAGTGTAGTCCGATGTGGGGAAGAACTCCGCACAAAGCTCGTGCCAGAGCTGCTGTATGGCCTCGGGCATGGGACCTGTACACTCTGCCACTACCCACGTTCTTGCAGGGATAGTGTTCACACGGAAGCCCTCGGGAGCGACTGTATCGGGAGTACACTCCACGGCGATACCGTAGTCGAAGGTCTCGGCGTCTGTGAGACCGTTGCCGTGCAGGTACCGTAGATAAAAGTGCTGTCCGATGCGTGTTCAAGCAAAGTGGTGATAGTGCCGTCGGAGTGGGCTCTACCCCAGAATTCGGGGATAGTGTTCTTGTTATGTTCACCAACAACTGTGTGCTGCTCAACCTTTTCAAGCACTGTGAATGCGTCCTTTTTAACGATGTTATAATTCATGGAATTACCGCCTTTCAAAATGATCTGCACCTTGAAACGGGAAAATGAACGGAGCCTGCCGCCCTCACGCTTTGCCTCAGTAGGAGTTACGCCGTGGAAGCGTGTGAACGCTCTTGTGAAGCTCTCAGGCGACTCATAGCCGTATTTCAGCGCCGTGTCGATGACCTTTGTGTCCGTTTTCATAAGCTCACTGCCGGCAAGTGTGAGCCGCCTGCTGCGGATGTATTCGCCTACGGTGATACCGCACAGTATACCGAATATCTTCTGGAAATAGTAGGGCGAGCAAGCCGTTTGCCTTGCGACCTCCGCCATATCAAGCTCGTCGGTGATGTGCGCTTCGATGTAGTCGATAGCTTTCTGAATACCTGTGACTAAGTTCATTGGTTTTCCCTCCTTTAGTGTGATTTCATTATAACATCGTGAGAGTTTGCTGTCCTGATATTTTGTGGCTTTTGGTGTCAGGTCATAATAATCCGTGTGTCTTTAATCTCGTTTTACAATTAATAAGCAGAGAGTCGTATTTGCTGTCGATGGCTATATTGTTGAAAATAGCATGATATATGAGCCAAACAAAATTGTCGTTTTCAATGTATTCCTGCATATTTCTAACTTCATCTGTTATTATTGTAGTTATAGCATTTGTTTTTCTATTATTTTCGATAAGGTCATAAGATCCGTTAATATTCTCAAGAAACAAGTCTCTATAAGCTTTGCGTTTAGATAGAATAAAGCATGAACACCCGTCAAAAATCACTATTTCCAATTCGCTTAACGGCGTTTGTAGTTTTACATCATCGACCCAGAAGTCTGCATTTCCGTCAGCATAAGGCAGTTCATATTTTAGTATTTCTTCAAGAGTGATATTTTGTGGAAATGCGGAGGCAACACACCAAATTGCATACAGATCATTGCTTTCTGCTATCTTACGGAACTCTTTACCTGTAAGCCAGACATAATCTTTATTTGCAAAAAGACCTTCATACTTATCACTGAATATTTGCTGATCTGTGATAAGCCAGTTGTATTGGTCATATATATCGCCGATAGCTTTTATTATCTCGTCTATTGGTTTATTGTCGTCAATATATGCTCCGTATATCATATTGTCACTCTTTACTCTCAAAATCTAATCTCACCAGTGCCTTTCCATTCGGCAGGGGATAGGTCTCCTGCAATATCAGCGAGTATCCTATCTCCTTCATGGCAGCCGTGAGTGCCTTTTCCTCCATTTGGTGATGTACCTCGTCAAGCCTGTCGAAAGCTCGCAGGTACGGCGACTCCGACACCCACTGCTCCTCGTCCGTGTTTATCTGTATCACGCAGGAAACGAACTCGGGAGCGGTCTGCAAAACGGCTCGCTGAAACGCTCCGTAGCCGATGTACTCGATAAGCAGATTCGCTATCAGAAGCTGTGCCTGCGGGAGCTTCTCTGTCTCGCTTATAAGGTCAATGTGCAGGCACTCCAGAACTCCCGAAAGCTGAGTATATCGCTGAGATACCGCGCGGAGGTAGTCCGCATTGATGTCCACACCGTAGACTGTGCGGAACTTGTCAGTGCCTAAGTGTTCAAGTCCGTTTCCGCCTGCAATTCCCAGAACTGCGGTGGTCTCCACAGGGTAGGCGGAGAACTGCATCTGCATTATGGAATCGAGAGCCTGAAGCTGCCGCACGGAATCAAGGCTCATGTGCTTTTCGTAGTCGTCAAGACTTATTTCTTCCCATGGGTTGCTCATATACAGCACCTTTCCAAATCGTATTCATCATTTATCAGAAAATAGTCAAGTCCGTAACTGATACAGCCGCGGAGATATTCCTGATTGTCCTGTATTATATCCTCAATACTGATGTCATTGGAGAGCCTTTTCTCGATAGCGTTCCCGAAGCTGACAATGTCACTGAAATGGCTGGTTATGTAGCTTTCACTCATAACAAGGCAGATGTATTTTATCTGCGACAGATAGTCGGCGTCAAAGCTGTTCTTCCAGTCAAAGGGAATATAACAGCCCTCGATTATGAGATCCTGTTCGTTTTCAATGGCAGTCTTTATCATCTCTTTCAGGATATTCCAGAGGTATGCCGTCAGCTTGTCGTCGTCATAGGGCGTGAGCTCGGTCTGACCGCTTCTTATAAGTCCCATTTTAAGGTGGTCGATAGACAGGTAAGGGTACTTGTATTTTTCAAGCAGTTTCTGCGCGAGAAGCGTTTTCCCTGTATGCGAAGCGCCTGTTATCAGTATTATCATAGTAGCCGCGGCTCCTTTCCGATAGTTTCAATAATTATATCATATTTGGGGGAGTTTTTCAATAAAAAACAGCTCCTGTCTGTAACGGGACGGGAGCTGTTGTCAGTTATCGCAAAATATGCGGCAACTCATTTTAGCTGGAACTGTTGCGTTTTTTGCAACTGTTCATTTTTCAGTTGTTGCAAATAATACAACAACTCATAGTAATGTGCATTTTCTGCACAATGCTTTTGGCGGTCGTACTGAGACTCGAACTCAGACATAGGAATGCTCCGATTACTCACAGTTTAGCAAACTGCTGCCTTACCGGTTAGGCTTATGCGACCATTGGTGACGGATGCGGGGTTCGAACCCGACATTTAGAGATTGAGAGCCTCTCGTCCTGACCTGTTAGACGAATCCGCCATATTGGTGGGCAAGGTAGGAGTCGAACCTACGGTGTATCAAAGTCACGGATTTACAGTCCGCTGCAATCGCCACTATGCACACTTGCCCATGTGGGGTAATCGAAGAGAATCGAACTCTTATTCTCAGAGCCACAATCTGATGTTCTTCCATTAGACGACGACCACCATAAATAATTATATTATCTTCCGTAAGCGAAAGCAGACTATCGCTTTTGTACGGGGTGAGCGAGCTTGCGAGCGTCAACGTGGCTGCGGTCAAGCTGGCTCAGCTTGTGGTGACGGATAGGGGGATCGAACCCACTATTTAGAGATTGAAAGCCTCTTGTCCTGACCGATTAGACGAATCCGCCATATTTTTGGTGGGTAAGGTAGGACTCGAACCTACAACGTTTCTATGTCACGGATTTATCCCCCAAGGGGACTTCCTCGCTACGCTCACAGCGCATCCGCTGCCTTCACCAATTCGGCGCACTTACCCATATTTCGTCACTCAGACACGAGTGACGATTATTATTTTATCTATGGTCACATCAAACATATCCGCAAGAATTATCAGGTTGTCAATGGTGGGAACAGCGTCCCCGCGCATCCACTTGAAGATAGCCTGCGGAGTATTGAAACCGCATCTTGCCTGCACATCGGATATCTTGAACCCCTTAGATTTTATGATGTTCTTGATATTATTTCCTGTTGCCTTTACGTCGATCACCGGCATCGCGAGCAACTCCTTTCTCTGTATTATGATAAACAAAAACACCGCCTGCTTACATACAGACGGTGTTTATCATTTGTATGGATCACAACACAAAGAAAGTGTTCTCCGAAATGACTATCCACTACGTTTATCTGTATGCAGCACAAATAGAGCCTCTTCACTCTCGTGATAGAAACTTTCTTCATAGTGTTCGCTATACAGATATACCATAGTAAACTGTCTCATTTCGGGTAACTCCTTTCGTAATAATTTTTGTTAAAGAGGTCGATTTCGACCGTTCCTGTTCTGACTACACCTGTATTATATCATAGCTTTTTGGAAAAAGCAAGTAAACCGTGGGTATACCATATTCCTCTTAAAAGCACATTACTTTCCTGAATTGAATTCAATATCTAGTACGCTTTGCAATTCATTATAAAATCGCTCATATTTACTGATTTGCCAGTTATCAAAAATGGATGTTGCTGATACGAGAGCAATAGTTGTAGTATATATGCTAAGAAAAACGATCATAATAGAAAAGATGTATGCTATGACTTTATTCATTTCAGTTTGAGTATTAATGATATTATTAGCGACAGCTAAGATGATAGGAATCAACAAGACTTGTAGCCATTTTTCAGCATTTTCTTTTTTGATTTTTGACTTCTCTTTTGCTTCAATTACTGTATGATTAATCCTATTTTTTAATGTTGAGATTTGTTCTTCACTTTTTATATCAAAGCTCTTAAGCCAGTTTCTTAGGTTTTTACAGTATTCTTTAAAGTCCTGATATTTTTGAGGACAATTGTCAATAAACATCTTTTCAGAATTAATAAATGAAATAATGCCAGATAAAACTTCAATAATAATAAAAATTGAGCTCAGTTTTTGTGAAACAAACAGTGTTACTATAGAAAGAATACCGCTTGAGATGAGAAGAATAATAAGTAATTTAGGAATTGTCGGCATTTTAATTATTTTATTGATTGTATCATTTTTAGTATCTTTTTTCCACTTAAGATAATTATAAAAAATAAATGTTTCCATATTCTTCACCTATATTTATAAAATGTATTCTACATATTCATTTTCTGGTTTTGTGATTTTCCATTGATTTCGACAAGGATGTATAGGCATTCCACTTTTAATAACTCGATAACAGAATACTTTTTTTCTGCCAATAATGTTTTTTATTGCTTGAATTCTGTTTGTATAGAAAGAAAAATCAATTCCGTTACTTCCGCCCCAGCCAACAAAAATTTTGGAAGATTCATCAACTTTTTTGCGGATAATAATGTCATTCTTTTCGTATATTTTCGATTCTATTGAAATACTATCAGCAATTGCTGAAGGGCCTGTACTGTAAATCGGAATTAGATTAGTGATAAAAACTTTTGAGTATTTAAAGTTATGCATTATTTCTAAAACCCTATTAATTGTCTGGTCTGAAATGTCATTTGTAGCTTTACTGGGATTTTTCATTATTATTAATGCATTTTTATTTTTCATTCCATCTTTTAGTTTTGCCGTTAAAAGATAACGATAACTATGATTTCCAATTATTTCTTCAATAGTAACATAATCCTTATAGTAGTACATCATCTTTATTTCTCCAAATATTTACAAATTTTTTCCACCAGCCCCAGATCCGCCGGCAGCCATTTCACGCTGTCAAGCTCATCTTTGGTAAGCCACCGTGCCTCCTGAGCCTCCAGTAACACCAAATCACCACTGATCACCTCGCACCAGAAGCAGTCCATGGAAAGATGAAAGTCGGGATAATCATATTCTACCGTGTCAATAAGCTCGCCCACTTTTATCGTGGTGTCGAGCTCTTCTTTTATCTCACGGGCTAATGCCTGCTGCGGAGTTTCATTGGGTTCGATCTTTCCGCCGGGAAATTCCCACATACCTTTGAATTCTCCATATCCTCTTGCAGTTGCGAAAATGCGTGTCTTTGCTTGAAGCGAGTCGCATATTACAGCTGCGACAACTTTTATCGTTTTCATATCATCCCACCGTCAACTGATTAGTCTTCCTGAGATACTTCGCAGGGATAGGCTTGCGGAGCTTCCACACAACATTCATTGGCTTTGAGCCTTCCGATTTCACATAATCCGCAAGTCCCAGGAAAGTATACGGTGCAGCACCTAGCTTATTGCTCTTGTACTCACGAACAAATATCATCACACTTGTACCTAGCTTGCGATGATTAATATAGCGCTGACCTGTCTTGCTTTCGGGAGTTGTGGTGCTCTGGCTTTGCCAGTGGAACAGCTCACTGTTTATGGAATAATCGTTGTACATGGTGGTGGGAGAATAGTCCTTGTCCGACTTGTTGAGCGTTACGAACAGCAGGTCGGTCTTTTTATTTTCCAGATACTTCACGCCCTCACGGACGGTATCAGGCTTCATGAAGTCCAGCGCAACGAGTATCTGGTCCCTCGTGTAACTGCAATGCACATCCAGCGGGCAGTCATAGTCCACTTGCACAGGCTCGTCAATGAAGTCGATTTTTT
>CALEPT010000194.1 GCA_937910385.1 uncultured Ruminococcus sp.
CTCTACCAATCCCATGCGAAACTCGCGTGAATAGTCAATGGAGTAGTCATTGTCAAACTCGCTGCGCACATGGTTATAGATTCTGGACATCAACGCCGACCGATCATGATCGCCCCATTCCGGCAGAAATTCCGGGATAAAATCATAGGCATTATGAAGGGATTCGTCAAGTAGTTTACGCCTGAAACAGATAAACACATAATCATTCTTTTCCATTTCGTCAAACTCATCTAACAGCATTAGTCAACCTTTCTTGATATCAGTTTGTGCTTACCAATTAAACTCCTCATCATACACTTTCACATTATGTGTATCATAGCTGATACGGTATTCGCCAATTTTAGCTTTTGTATACGGATTGATCCGCATTTGCATTTCCTTTCTGTGTGAGGGTTGTCAACTTATCAGCATTTCCACATCGTGCATGAGAAAATGCATCTTGTCAATTCGCTTATTGATATGCCAATGCCCTAGATACCATGCCTTATAGTCGAGCATTTCTTCTATTGTATCGAGCCAGTGCTCCGTGCTGTTGTCCACGGTAGACTGGTCAATACCGGGCAGAAAGCATTCTGTTGGCACATACTTGAACGGGCAGGTGTGCGAAAATACAACATCAACAGAATGCGTCCTGATCTGTTGCTCTACATACTCCTTGATTGTAGGTGTCGGCTGCTCGTCCGGCCACCATTTGTAGCCCATACGCAGCCGGAAGAATTTATCCACGCTGTATGCGCCGCCTATCACAATGCACTGCTTGCCCTCTATATCAAAGATATCGCCGTCTATCGGGAACAGGATATTTGGAAAATCTTCCTCATACAGCACACGACCGCCGTGCCATTCTTTCTCAAGGTAAGATGCTATATTCTGTGGTCTGTTCTCATGGTTGCCGTGAATGCAGAAAAAGGTGGATTTCAAGTGTGAAAGCTCCTGTTTCATCAGTTTGTCACGGATTTGACCGGTATAGTTGAGTCCCACATCGCCGAGCAGCACAATGATGTCATTTTCAGTCGGCTGACACTTGTGAAACAGATCATGAACCGGTGTTGTATCGCCGTGAATATCGCCTGTAATATAGACCATTTTGGCACCTTCTTTCATCTGACCTTATTATAGCATACCGGGTGCGAAAAAGCAAGATATAGCGTGAAATGAGATGACAATTAAATGCCGTCTGATCCTTCTGAAAATGTTCTAATTCCATTCTATTTTCAAAGCTCCGGTATCATTCAGAATGCTTATAGCTTTGAGTGCGTGTTCCATTGTCATGCCTGTCACATATCTATGAGTAGTACCATTTTCCGGGTGCTCAGTAACCGTTGTCACAACATTTCGCTGCAAGAACCCCCAGTCCCAGAATGTATCATCGTCAAGAATTACATAGGAAAACACAGTGTGAAACCGAGCCAGCCATTCACGTATTTCTAAGGGTCGGGCAACCGCTCCGCTTTCACCGCTTATGGGAGTGATACCTTTAATTTCCAATCCCTCCGCAGCCAACAGGTCATACAAGAGTTTGAAATTCGGATCTTTTGCCTGAAAGCCATCCTCTACAAAATGATTGTATCCTCTTTTCCATGAACTTGAAAGAATGATATCCGCGCCGGTCTCATCTACGATTTTCTTGAGCAATTTGACCTTTGCCGGATCAATTTTCACTCCTGTTTTAAAGGCTTCTTCCTCAACATTTAATACTCCGTCAATATCCAGAAAGATCACCTTTTTAAACGGTGCTTCATAAAAGTGATCAACCCTTGTGTCCGTGTACCAAGCGAAAATCGGCTGTTCTGAATTCGTATCCCTATTTCTCATACATTACCACCATTCCTTCCAGTGCAAATACCGCTCACCAACGTCAGCCCAGCAATGCCCATCGCATAACGGGCTCCATATCCTCTTATCATCCTGCAAGAAAATATGCTGATCGTTTAGCTCCGTAATACCAAGATTGACATCAAGGGAGTCAAGCAGAACAAGCATGATCTGAGCATTTTCACTTTTAAATTCTTTTGTCATAGGGTGATCATCGGGCAGGTCGCCGTTCCATCCCTGCACAAGCAAGGAATACATCTCACTAAGCGAAATATCCTCGGGGCGTTCCTTCATCGAAAAATAAGCTGCGAACAGCCGACACTGGATACCGCTTTGACTGTCCCACGATGCCATTTCTCTACCGATGCCGATATTCCCACGGTATACAATGAACGGCAGCTTTCGGCAAATTTCATCTTCTCGCGATTGGAAGAACTGCTCCATGAGAAAGAAATCATGTCTTGATACCCAGATACAAATAGCATCGTGCCGTTTGTATTTCGATATTTTTGCAGTAAAGGAGTATATGGCCTGATCTGCAAGCACCTTGACTGCATCCATAAATAGCGCACTGATATGGATATCATCCGGTACAGAAATATACATTTTGATGTACATCAGGCAGGAAATCTCATCATCTTCATTTTGGGGCGTACCGTTTACAAAACACCAGTGGCCGTTATGCTTATCTATGTTCAGATGTTTCCAACGATCAGCATGCTTGCCAAGTTCCTCTTTTAGTAGGTTATAGTATTTCTCGTTCCAGTCGGATCTCACAGTATCATTGACACCATGCATTTCCTGAAATATATCCGAGTAGTTTGCTTTGCTGCCGAACTTTACATACAGATCACGCACAAGCTGTTCAAGCTTCTGGTATGCAACGGAGTCTGTATCTATCAGATAATCTCGGATACCTACATTTCGTGAGGGAATGTGAACCCCATCCGGCAGCCCCATCTTGTAACGCTCCCGCTCTTCCTTTTCTCTCTCTATCTTTCTCAGCCGCTCATGTTCCAGCTCATCATCGATCTTACAGCGCATATCTTTCAGATATTGCAGTATGCTTTCATCCCACTGCGGCGGCGGCTGATCGGTTTTCGCCGGCGGCATGAGGCTATATGCTCGTTCAACTGAGCAGATATGAGAGTGCCTTCCAAAGCAAGAGTTATATTCATCATCTTTGTTCAGATCAAAAACAGGAATTCCATTCAGCTCACAAACTTTGCGCAGACAGTCAATTCGGCTGACAACATATCGGTGACAGCAGTGATGCGTGTCATAAACAGATCTGTCATATGGCTCATAGCCGGTTTCAATTATTGTAAACAAGTCATCATAAGGGTCTATACGAAGAAACTCCTTGATAAACGCATCCATTTCCGTTCCGTAGCCAAAATGATGCGCTGTAATGCTCATGCGATTGCTCTCGTCCATAATCAGAACAGCATCATTTTGGAATGTACTATGGCGTTTGGAACGATTGAGTATTGAAATGATTCTGCGTAGGCTGTATTTAAGATTATCCTCGTCAGCTGTCATATCCATAATGGCGAGGCAGCTTTCTCTTGTATCGGCACACGCATTTTCAGGAGCCATAACATAGTCTTTGAAACTAAAATACAGATCAGACATCTTCCTTTTCAGATAGCTGATTGCATCGTCATATGTTTCAGCTGCAAAGTCAGTGAAGTCAATGTTGATCACATGAAAGGTGTTCAGCTCTTCATAGATTTCGTCCCGTACTTTTTCTGCCGCTTCCTCACCGAACATATCGGTAAAGGACAGCTTCTCGTCAAGACAGCACCGCACCATAGACAAGAATGTGCTTTTGCCGCACCGGTGTTCACCAAGAATGGTAGCGCCTGTCCGAACGATACACGTCAGATTATCTGTCATGTCGATGAAATTGTCGCTGTTGAGATATAGCTGATAATAGGGTTCATTTATATCTTGCACTTTGTTTCCTCCCATCTGTCAGGATACATATATGGTCGCCACTCAGCATTCCTCATACGGTTCAAACAATCCGCTGTTATACATTTTATCGCAGTACTCCTCAACATCATCAAGAGTCCATCCTGCATAGAAAAACAGCCGAAGCGAGCAGTGCTTACCCAACTGATTAAAATACACCGTGTACTCATACATGCGCACGGGATTACCATTTTATCTGTGGAAAGTTCCCACAGATGTGCGGCAATAAAATACTTGATGCAGTGATTACCCTTGAATCTTTTGTAGTACATATGCACGATTTCCGGGTAATCATGGGGTTCCCGCGGATATTTTTTGTATCCGCGTTCTTCAAATACTCTATCTTCTTCCATATACGCTCTCCTGTTATAAAAAATGAGCAGATCAAAACCGAACCTTCTCTGCTCAGTGAGTGAACCGGCTTCATGACCTTGCGGGTCGAGCGGTAAGCATTTACCATAAACCATAACCGCCGCCGTCAAAAATGCATAACTTTACCCTATACAATGGACAGTTTCATTTGTTTAGACTTTGGGGATGAGCCTGAACCGTGGGCTGATCCAGTCACAAGGTTTTCAAATCAGGCAGGATATGAGTGATTATCAGTCACTTTCTTAACTGGTTTCAAAGCAGTCAGAACATAACCATTTACGGATAACAGATAACAGCACAATGCAAATAACCTGACATAATAGAGCGTTTTACAATAGACCTCACTCCGCTGTTACGTAAAATTGCCTGATTTCGGAAAATAGATCAGATATCCACATCAAACTCGACTGTGGAGTTGACCTTGTCAAGTACCATTTGCGCCGCAGCAAGCTCTTTTGCGGTCGCTTCAAGATCACGCTTGATCTCCTCAACGTCATAATTGCAGTACATGTACTCAATAAAATTGGAGGAACGGGAATATCCGCTGCTGAGTCGTTCCTTTGGCAGCCGTCCCGCCATCTTTTCGAGCTTTTTCTTACGAGCTGTCAGCTGCGGAATGTATACAAGCATCTGATCTATTGTTTTATTAAATTCTGGGATGACATAGGTTGTGTTGAACAAATTGATGCTGTGTTTCAGCTGGATGATTCTGCTTTCAAATGTTCGCAGAATCGCTTGTGTTCCTGCGTAGTCATACTCCGGTCGTGCAAGCTCGGTATCCTCCTGAATAGCGGCTGTGAACACACAGGCCTTGCGCTCTTTTTCAAGCAGGGCGGTGTGCAGGTCATTCAGCCGTTTCAGCTCCTTTGCCGCCTGTGCGGATGTCATTTTTTTCATTCGTTATTCCTCCTCGTTGACTTCTGCTGTCTCGGACAGTTCAGTATAGTCGTCCTTGCTTGCGGCACAGCGCCTCAGATAATCGTGTCCGCCGTCTACAGCTACCTTACCGCAGCAGCAAGCCTTGAAATCGTGTGTATAGTTGCTGTCAATGATGTCGCCGCAATGGTTGCAGCGGACAGCGTTTCGTATGATGATTTGCATGGTATCCCTCACTTATACAGCTGAAATTTCCGGCTGATGGCATGAGCCGTATCATCGGGCAGTGGACGGAAACCGATACATGTCAGTGTCTTGCCGATACCATCCTCACCGACCTCCTCCGGTTCAAGCTCTGTCAGGCAGTGGTCGCGGATGAGGAAATAGTCCCGTCCCTCGACAAGCCCCAGCTCGTCAGCCATTGCCGCCGCTTTCATCAGCTGATTTCTGTTCTTTGCTTCACAGATCGTTTTAGTATAAATATCCATGAACCATTGCTCATAAATATCCGCCGGGATATTCAGTGTCACTGCATAGCTTTCTGTTTCACCGGTATCAGCGGACAGCACATGATCTGCACCGCTTGATAAAAAAGCGGCTGAAAGAAACGCCATGCTTGCGTGGCTGACCTGCGCTGCCAATTTACCGGGTGACATATTCAGGTCTTTTCGTACAATGATTAATTGTCTCATTTACTCAGGCTCCTTCGTTTCGATTCCGGAACGCCGTCTCAAGTCGATCAATGCATAGGCGAGGCTGAGTTTTTGACTGATCTCTTTCATATCTTCTGAGATATTGCGGTATGTGATACCGTAGGCAGCTGCTGTTTGCTTCAGTTTCTTTTCATTGCTGCCGATTTCCGACCAGTCCATGATACGATCATCAATGATAAGCTGCCGGAACACAAGTGCCCACTGTACAACTTTTACAAACTCCCAGACAGAGCCGTCAAAATGCCACGACCTGCCTTCACTTTTGGTCTCATCGCTCATGATCAAACCTCTGCATCCGCAAGATTGCTGACCTTCTCAATGAATGCATATCCCGTCACTTCACCGTTATACATAACGGTGACCGGATCATCCACGGTTGCATACTCGATCTGATCCTCGCCGTATTCATTAATAAACTCCGAAACGATCTCACGAGACCGCTGTTCAGCCTCCTCATAGGTGGGATACAGCTCCAGCGACTGTATCTCCGGGTCTTGCTCATCTGGAAACTGAATCAAATAGATGACTCCATACATATCTTTTACTCCTCTCCATGCTGCGCTTTTTCGTCAGTAAGTGTTTTTTCAAGCTCCAAGCCAATGCGCACCATTTCATGCACAATAGCCGGAACAGTCATACCAAGTTCTTCTGCTTTCCGAGCATTCAGGTCTTTGTTGGTGAGAATCAGATTCCAGTCATCCGGCGGATTCCTGCATATCTCTGCGAATACCATCGCCCACTGGAAGAATTCAATGAAATCCTTGTTTGACCGCATCCAGCGCCAATCACCCATTATGACCGCTCCCGTCCATTGCTGACCGTCTTTCACGGTCAACATTGATCCATTCGTCAAGTGTGAGCGGCGTATAATTGCTGAACATACAGAAACAGTTGATCATGTTGCAGGGAATCGGCTCCGGTCTGTCAGCGTGCTTGGACTGTACCACTGTTACTCTTGTCTGCATGATGAACTGGTTTACAAGCTGCTCGTCATGGGTATTATGCACATGACCGTAGAGCATATATGTTGCTGGACTGCCGTCAGTATTTTTGCGGTATTGCCCTTTATAACAGAATACCGGATAATGTGAGAGAATGACCGTTCTTCCTTTATCCCGTATTTCGCTATACGGTTCAATGCTTTGGAAGAGACGGCGATCAAAACTCTTATCCTGAAGGAACCTGTCATGATTGCCGATAATCAGATGCAGCTTGCCTTCGAGCTGCTTAATAATGCGTTCAGCCGCATCGCCCTTGCCAAAACAGAAGTCGCCGAGGATATACACATCGTCTTTTGGTGTTACGCGGCTGTTCCACTGCTTGATCATAAATTCGTTCATTTCCTCAAAGTCAATGAATCCTCTGTGATCCAGATTCCGGCACAGATTATCATGGTAGAAATGACAGTCGGAAATATACAGTATCTGAGGCTTGGATTTATGTTCGGCAACATACTCTTTAAGCTCTGCTTTCATACGGTCATGCAGCTTCTCCGCTTCTTGCAGCGTGATCTCAGATTGGTCAGTGCGCTGACGGTCATGAAAATGGAACAGGTATTCATCATGGAAATTCTGCGGTGCAGAGCCTGTCAGCTTTTCTATTGCCTTAGAATTATCTGTAATCACAACAAGATGCAGATCAAGGAAAGAAAGCAGGCACCTCATCACAGCATCTGTAATCCAGTAGTCATAGTGAGGCGTTCCTGCGTAAATGCCCTTATGACCGGTATGCTCACTGGTTTCGTTAGCCGCATATATGATGCAAAGCAGAACATACCGTTCTCGCTCGGACAGTGTCATGCTTCGTTATCCTCGCTTTCAGCCCTCTTATCTATGATTTCATACATTCTTTTGAGGGAGTCACCAATGCGGAGCATTTCACTTGTCACTGCCCGGAGCGTTATGCCGTACTCATCAGCTTTCTGCTCTATCATCTTCGGTTCGGAGACCATATTTGTCCACCCGGCGGGTTTGTCCTTACTCAGCTGTCTGAATACCAATGCCCATTGTACAACTTCGGCAAAGTCCCAGATCGAGCCGTCCCAGCTCCATTCATCCATAACTACTTGTCCTTTCCAAGCAGCCATTCGACTGCTTCATCTCGTGTGAATATTCCGTCATCCGAATAATACTCAGTCATATCCTCCAGCCTTATGCAGCCAAGCTGACCGCCTCGATTTGGAAAGCCGCAGCCGCAGTCGATAGCAAGCATTTTCTTCCCGTGAAATATATGCGCTGTCTTATGAAATTTCCATGTCGGCGTATGACCGAATATGACATTCTTTCTTGACGGCATCTGAGAATACCTTGACAGGCGATGCCATACCATGAATTCTTTGAGCTTATAGCAGTTCATATTTTCGGTTTCATACAGCTCCTGCGGTGCTGCGTGAACAAGGATATACTTTCGTCTGTTTACGGTGATTTCCAACTGTACGGGGAGTGACTCCAGATAACAGAGCATATCTTCCTGTTCCTTTTCAGTGAGACTGAAATACTTTTCACTGGTGCTGATGCTTCTGTTGTTTCTCCATACATACTTGAAATGCAGATTTTCGGGATGCCGCAAGGCATTCACCATCATATACTCATGGTTGCCAATTAGCAGCGTGCAATTGAGCATCGTGCGTATCTGCTGCAGCAGTTCTATGCCATACGCTCCGCGGTCGATCACATCTCCGAGGATATACAGATGATCCTCGGGTCGGAGACCGATCAGGGAAAGTATGGTATCAAACGCTTCCTTGTTGCCGTGTATATCTGAAATGACATAATGCATCAGATCCCGCCACGGCTTTCTACTCTTTTATCGTTTATCATACTGCCCTCCAAAATTGGTTATGCCTGCCATACAGCCATGCGGTGAGCCAGAGGTCAACCGCTTTAACACCGAACCGTACTCATGGATTTCAGCATATTGCTATGCCTGAAAAACATTATCCTGTCATAAATGAAAGTTCAGCTTTATCATTGTTTACTGTTCGTCATTGTCAGAAAACCGTTCATACAAAACAGTTCAGAGCATAAATTGCCTCCCGAGGAAGGGACTCGAACCCTCCCCTCATGATCTCCTCATGCGTTCAATCCACTGAACCACCCCGGATGGCTGTAGGCTTCCGATTTGCGGTCGGAAGTGGTGTTTGCAGTATCACCCCACTGCGGGGAAAGCGGGTTTCTGGCTTTCGTATGACAGGCATACCCTGTTTAGAATTCGATCATTGTGGTGGCATTGGATACTTTGATCTGGGTATCAAGCTCTTTCAGCAGCGCATCGATCTGCTCACGCAGTTCCTGTGCTTTTTTCTGCGCTCCAAGCGGATCAATGACCTCTGTTGTATTCTCATGGATATATGCGGTCACGACCTCCAGCGGCTTCTCGTCTTTGACCTTGCTGTCCTTGCCGAGAATGCTCAGGCGCATCGCTTCTGCTTGTTTCTCAAGCTCACGGTTTCTTGTATCTGCATAATCCACATGGAGCTTATACTGCAATTCAAGTGTGGAAATAAGGTGCTGCTCAAAACCTGAGCCTTTAGTGCTGCTGCCGCTGGTCGTAGTCTTCAGCCTGTTCCGCAGAGCAATTGCGGCGGCAACAGTATATCTGCCTTGGCTAGCCTCCACAAATGTGCTTGCATTGGAAGCAATGATCGCTGCGTCCAGCCGTTGGTAGCGGTCGATCAGATCCATGACCTGCTGGTATGCGGAGGAAGCCTGTTCGCTGAATTCATCTGCTGACATACGCTCTGTGGCGGTTCTTTCCTCATTGTGCTTTTTGCAGTCTACGAGCCGAAGCTTGCTGATCTTATCGCCGATTTTCTTCACAAGCAGGTCTCGCTCATCGAGAGCCTGTGTGACAAGCATTTTCTCTGCCATATGCGCTCCTTTCATTCTTTGAAATCCGGGTGGACTTCCTCATAGCCAAGCTCGTCCTTCGGCTCGGTAGTGATCTCCAGCGATGCAATGCTGTCACACCATGAGCCGACAAGCTTGTCGTTGCCGTAGTTGTAGTAATCACCGCCGCCTCTGCCATTGCCCATTGCGATCAGCAGAGG
>CALEPT010000195.1 GCA_937910385.1 uncultured Ruminococcus sp.
GACCGGCTCTCAAAACTGCTGTGAGAACTGCCGGAAACAGCGTGACCGATCCCGCAAAACGGCAAGCAATGCCGATTACCAGAAAGCCAATTTTGAGCGTATCCGCATTACCGTCCCGATAGGACAGCGTGACGAGATCAAAGCCTATGCAGAATCACAGGGCATGAGCGTGAACAAGCTCTTTCTGACAGCTCTGGAGGAATACCGGAAAGCCCATGAGTGAGGTCATTCCAGATCGCCCTTTTTCCGCTTGACCTCCTGTACATTTTCCTCGTTTTCCAGATACTCCGCAAGGGTACGCCTTGCATAATCCACATCTTGCAGGAGCTTTTTCTGCTCCTTGTATTCCGCATTTTTCTCTGACCGTTCTCGCAGGAGGGCGGTCTTTTTTGCTTGCAATTCATCGAGGGTCGGTACTTTCTCCCCGGTGTGATTGTAGGCAGCTTTCAGACTGTTTCTTGCCTCTCTGTACTTGCCCAGCTCGGCAGCAAATTTCTTTTCATAAGACTTCCTCGCCATACCCGTTTTAGATTTCCATTCATCGTAGAATGGCTTGTACTTTTTGAGGGTACGCCTCCACATAATATGGTCGCTGACCACATCTATTTCCTTGCTGATCTCATTCAGTCTGCCGACAACTGTGCCTTGCTTGGCGTGTTCGATCAGAGCTGCGGTTTCAAGCTGTTTCTGCGACTGTGTGTGAAGCTGTGTGAGAATGTTAATGATACGGCTTGCCTCTTTCATGTTCTGAATATCTGCCCACCGATTCAGACCGTAACTGTCCAGAAACTTTTGCTGTGTGGTGCCGATGATCCGTGTCCTCGGACGGTACACAAATTCTCTGTGACAGAGGTCGATGCGTTTCTTGATCTGTGCGGTTTCGTAATACCAACCGAGCGACCTCGCCCTTGAAAAACGCTCCTGTCCCTCCATGCGGAATTTGAGGTCGATCACCTTGTCGGGAGCATACACAACCTCGATGTGACGCTCCCTAAGTTTTTGCAGAAATTCCTCAAAGGTCTGGCTCTCACGGATGCACTCATCAATCGCCCATTTCAGCTTGGTTTTCCATGAAAGCCCCTGCCTGTTCATGTCCCATTCAAAGTAGCTTTTGCCCTTTGACCGTTCGGGGTTCTTGATAACCGACAGACCGTATTCCTCACAGATCTCATCTGCCAAACGCTTCACTAATTCCCACGATTTCCGCACACCCTGCGTTTCCATTGTATCGAAGGACTTGCCGTTGACCATGTTGATGTTATTGAAGATCACATGGCAATGCACATTGTCGGTGTCCGTATGAACAGCAAGCACATACTGATACTGCCCTTTCAGAAACCGCTGACACAGCTCCTGCCCCATCGCAAGCGCCTGTTCGGGTGTGACCTCCTGCCCCTCAAAGCTGAAAATCAGATGACGGGAGAGGACGGAAGTTCTGCCCGTTCCGAGGGAGCGTATCTGCTCAAAATCGTCATGAGCTGCGGACGGATGCTTGTTACAACCAAAGCTGAATACCAAACGCCCGTTGTCTGTTTTCTCTGGATTGGTGATGTAGGTCAGGGCTTTAGTTTCAGTAGCTGTGATTGAATGGATTTTTGTAACTGCCAAATTTCGCCCCACTCCTTTTCAAGCTGTGCAATGTCCTCCGCATAGATACGGTTTGTGGAATTGACACGGACAGCGATCTGGTTGACATTGACCGAGGTCTTTTCCATGAGCCGGTTGATCTTGGCGAGTGCCTCCTCGTCATATTTGACGATGATGCCGTACATGATCATGGTGCGAAAAAAGTCACTGAGCGTGTCGCAGCTCGACAGGCGAAATTTGCTTTCGATCCACTCCGATTCCGCATTGTTCACACGGAAACGGTAGACCCTCTCTCTTGTATCCTTCATCCTTTTGTCCCCTTTGCAGTTATATTTTTGTTCTGCACATCTCTATGCGGATTTTGAAAATCCGCTATCTCTATTACGGGTCTTAGGGTGTCCCTAACAAGCAGGGTGCATTTAGCCCAAATCTCTGATTTGTGGCTACAATGCACTTGCTTGCTGGTAACGTATCGCCACCCGTGTGGGCGGCGATGGGTTTGTGCGGATTCCGCACTTTCCCCGTTTTGCTCTCCGAGCAAATACCCCTCCATATAATAGTCCGAAAAAAAGCGGTGAGCGCAAGCTGTTTTCCGCAGGAAATTTTGCTGTGCAAAGAAATAAGGTCAATGCGTATCAATGCACTGACCTCATCGGGTATCTTTTTTACAGAATGGTAAGCGGGGCTTGATGGTTTTCTACCAGAAACGCATTGGCGGCTGTCACGCTGATCTTCCCACAGCGATGCAGGAGCAGAATAAGGAAATACTCCTCCGGGATCTCCTTACGCAGACCGTATCCGCAGTCATGGACATACTGAAAAGCATCGTCCGCTGTCATGTGCAGACCAATCGAAACAGCAACCACATAGCGGAGGTCAAATCTCCGCTTTCTGCACTTCTTCGACCGCATATCCGTGATCGTGCGGATGGGTACGCCCGTTCTGTCATGGAGCTTTTCCGTGGTAGTGTGCTCGACCTTCTTGATGTAATACCGCAGAAGCTCGACCGCCGTACTTCGGTCACCGTTAGGTATTGCTGCCTTCTCAGCTTTGGTGAGGACGATCTTCTCCTCGTCCACATTTTTTTGTAAGGTTTCCTACGTTCTGACTGTTCATTTTCGTGCCCTCCATAAAATCCGGTTTTTGACAGTTTATCGGGGTCTGACCCTTTCCATTATACCATATATTGCTTCATACTACAATAGCAATTCTGCATACATAGGTCAGACGGGTGGTTGCATTTTACGGTACAATCGCCTTGTCAGATCGGTCAAAATATGCTACTATGAAAGTCAGCGCTAATTTAGGATTTGTATACAAATCGGAACGGAGAAAATCATGCAAAGACAGTATGGGAAAACAGCTTTGTACTGCCGATTTTCCAAAGATGACGGATTTGCCGAGGACAGTAATTCCATTGTCCATCAAAAGTTGCTGTTGGAGCGATTCGCATTTGAGAACGGCTACTACGATTATGAGGTATTCACGGACGATGGATACAGCGGTGTCGATTTCAACCGTCCTGCATTTATCCGAATGTTGCAGGAGATCGAATCCGGCAATATTGTCAGGGTGATCGTGAAGGATATGTCTCGCTTCGGGCGTAATGTCACACTCGTGGGTCAGTACATCGACTACGTTTTTCCGCAGTACCATGTACAGCTCATTTCCGTGAACGATCATATCGACACGTTCAAAAAGGACGGGCATGAGGATATGCTCTACTTCCGCAACTGGTTTAATGAGATGTACGCCAAGGACATTTCCAACAAGGCAAGGGCGGCGATCAGAGCCAAAGGCAAAGCCGGCAAGCGGACTACCACGCACACGATCTATGGCTACCGTAAAGATCCGGATGATAAGGATAAGTGGCTGATCGACGAGGAAGCGGCTGCCGTTGTCCGTAAGATTTTTGAATTGTTTGACAGAGGTAGATCGGAAGAGCACACGTCTGAACT
>CALEPT010000196.1 GCA_937910385.1 uncultured Ruminococcus sp.
ATTTTAGTTCACGATCTGTAAACCCAAAGGTTCAAACCATATAACCGATTGGAACTTCTCAAGACAACTTTTCTGTGATATAATACATTCAAGGAACATGAATCGGAGGTGTTATCATGGCAGAAAAGGCAAAAAAGAAGCTGACGGTCAAGGGACTTCTAAAAGCGCTTCTTGTTGTCCTGCTGATACTTGTCATCCTATCGCTTATCATCATTTTGGGCGGTAAGAGCAACAAGAAGGACAATGCGATCATCAAGGGCGACAGCGGAACGAAGTCCCTTGTGGTCTATTTCTCACAGGCAGATGTAGTTGATCTCGACAAGACCGATGCTGTTTCATCGGCAAGTATGAGAACGGATAACAGCGGAAATGCTTACGGCAACACAGAGTACGTTGCAAGACTGTTTCAGCAAGCAACGGGTGCAGATCTGTACAGTATTCAGACAAGCAGGCTCTATTACGAGAGCTATCCGCTGACGGCTTATCGTGCGTTCTGGGAGGAACTGTTTAACACTCGTCCGAAGCTGATCGGACTTCCCGATGATCTCGATCAGTACGACACGATCTATGTGGGATTTCCCGTATGGTGGTTCAATGCCCCGATGCCGATCGGTTCTTTCTTTGAGGAATACGATGTCAGCGGAAAGACCATTGTTCCGTTCTGCACAAATCAGGGCAGCGGCGTGGATTCGGGCTATGAGCTTCTGAAGGGCGAATGTGACGGGGCAACGGTCGCAGAGGGCTTCAACGGTAACAACGCCGATCTGAATGAAATAACGAACTGGCTGAAAGGTCAGGGATATATCAATGACTAATGGGAGGTCAACTATGGAATATGTACAGCTCAACAACGGGATCAAAATGCCTATGCTCGGCTACGGCGTGTATCAGGTGACAAAGGACGAGTGCGAGAGGTGTGTGACCGATGCACTTTCGGTGGGCTATCGTCTGATCGACACGGCGCAGAGTTATTTCAACGAGGAGGAAGTCGGCGCAGCGATCGCTAAATCGGGCATCAAGCGTGAAGATATTTTCCTGACCACAAAGGTCTGGGTGGAGCATTACGGCTATGAGGAATGTAAGAAATCGGTCTACACCTCGCTTGAAAAGCTGAAAACCGACTACCTCGACCTGATGCTCCTGCACCAGCCGTTCAGCGATTATTACGGCGCATACCGTGCATTGGAGGAGCTTTACAACGAGGGCGTTCTCCGTGCGATCGGCGTATCCAACTTCTACCCCGACAGACTTGTGGACATTGCCAGCTTTGCGAACATCGTGCCTATGGTAAACCAGGTGGAAACTCACGTCCTCAATCAGCAGAAAGTTGCCAAGGAGTACATGGACAAGTACGGCGTACAGTGTGAAGCATGGGCGCCCTTTGGTGAGGGCAGAGGCGGTCTGTTCGAGAATGAGACACTGGTGAACATCGGCAAAAAATACGGCAAGACCTCCGCACAGGTCATGCTTCGCTGGAATATTCAGCGTGGTGTTGTGGTACTGCCGAAGTCCACACACAGGGAACGTATGATACAGAATATCGACGTTTTCGACTTCACGCTGTCTGATGATGATATGACGGCGATTGCCGCCCTCGACACGGCGACAAGCTCATTCTTCTCGCACTACGATCCTGCTATGGTGGAGTGGTTCGTGAAGATGGTCGAGGAGCGCAAGAAGAATAACCGCAGCGAAAAGGAAACAAAAAACTGGTAAATTCCTTAAAAAGCAAGTGTGAACCTTTGGGTTTATGCTTGCTTTTTCTGTTTTGCTGTGGTATAATGGGAATACAGCAATAAAGTACTGTTACAAATCGTAATTTGCGGGGGTAACTGCATGGAAATAGAGCATATTGCAATGTATGTAAATGATATCGAACAGGTCAGAGATTTCTTTGTGAAATATCTTGGCGGAAAATCAAATGACGGATATCATAATCCAAAAACAGATTTTCGTTCTTACTTCATATCTTTTGATACCGGTGCAAGATTGGAAATAATGAATAAGCCCGACCTGGTAGATGAAGAAAAATCTTTGAATCGTACAGGCTTCATTCACGCTGCATTTTCGGTTGGAAGTAAAGAGCGTGTTAATGAGCTAACACAACAATTACAGAATGATGGATATCCTATTGTTAGCGGTCCACGAACTACCGGAGATGGATACTACGAAAGTTGTGTTGTTGCAGTTGAAGGAAATCAAATAGAGATTACTGTCTGATTTGTCATAGAAAGGAAGATCTCCATGTATAACCACCAGCTCGACACGTTCATCGTTGTCGCAGACAGCGGCAGCTTCAATAAAGCGGCGGAAGCACTGTTTATCTCGCCGCCTGCGGTCATCAAGCAGATCAATCTGCTTGAAGACAGTCTCGGTGTCCGCCTGTTTACACGCACGCACAGAGGATTACAGCTCACAAAGGCAGGACAGTCGGTCTATGAGGATGCGCGGTATATCATCGCCTATTGCCGTGAATCGGTAGAGCGGGCGAAGAAAGCCGATGACACACAACTGTCTGTACTTCGTATCGGTACATCGACAATGACACCCGGACAGACCATTGTGGATATGTGGACGCAGATCAGAGAGGAGATCCCCGACATCAAATTTCAGCTTGTTCCGTTTGAGAATACGCCCGAAAACGCAAGAGAGATACTCAAAAACATGGGAAAGAACATTGACATCGTGTGCGGAGTTTATGATGAACGGGCACTGAAAAGCTGGAAATGTGCGGCGCAGTTTGTGGAGAATGTGCCGGTGCGCTGTGCGGTGTCGGTCTATGATCCCCTTGCCAAAAAAGACAGGCTGACAGTGGAAGACTTGCACGGCAGGTCGATCATGCTGATCCGTGAGGGCTGGAACGAGGAAACGGACAGGCTTCGCAAATGGCTCACGGAAGAACACCCTGAGATCAACATTGTGACCTTTGATTTCATCAATCTCTCGGTGTTCAACGATTGCGAGAACAGCGATCATGTCCTGATGTGCATTGATATGTGGGCGAATGTTCACCCGCTGCTGAAAACGCTGCCTGTGGATTGGGACTATTCCATGCCCTTCGGTCTGCTCCACGCACCGAAACCGAGCAAGACCGTAAAGCGGTTTCTTATTGCGGTGAAAAAGAATTCAGGTGAGAAAAATGAATAAGGAATGGTCTGAACTAAACAAGAAAATGCAGGCAAGTATCAGGAAAAAGGATACATATGACCATGGAATAAGCACTTTGTTTGAACTGCGTGATAAGCTGATGCAGACGATCGTTTCGTTCAAAAATGAACTTTCATCAGACGATTTTTATGCCATTCCATTTGTCAATGCAGCCGGCTATCACAGCAAGACTATTGCTTACTCCTTATGGCATATTTTCAGAATAGAGGATATTGTGGCGCATACTCTGATAAACTGCGATGAGCAGATTTTTTCCTTAAAAAATTATCAGAAACGTATACATTCTCCGATCATAACAACAGGAAATGAACTTATTAAAAATGAGATAGAAGATTTCTCAAAGCAACTGGATATAGAAGAGCTATATTCGTATATTTCTGAGGTCAAAACAAGTACAGAAGCGTTGCTCAGAAAATTGCCATACGATGCGCTCAAACAAAAAGTGGCAGCAGAGCGCAGAGAGGATTTGCAGAAGCTGAACGTTGTAAGTAGTGACGAAAATGCTGTTTGGCTTATAGATTACTGGTGCAGCAAGAATATTCGCAGTTTGATACAAATGCCTTTTTCAAGGCACTGGATAATGCACGTTGAGGCGTGTCTGCGTATTATGAAACAATTAAAAAGAACGCAGTAATAACCCAAAGGTTAATAGGTCATAACAAACGGAGACTTCTCATGAGGTCTCCGTTTTGCTATAATATAGGTAAAGAAAACCAAAACGGAGGTATTACTTATAAAACATACAATGAAAATCATGATCCCGTTCCTGATGATCGCAGGACTGCTCACAGGCTGCGGAAGTCAGGAAAGTATTGACACAACTGCTGAAACAACTCAGGCGACAGA
>CALEPT010000197.1 GCA_937910385.1 uncultured Ruminococcus sp.
GGTCACGGCGGTATTATGATCCGTGAGGACTTAGCGGAGCATCTTCTCTCCGATGAGGCTTGTCAGATCGGCTTTGCCGAGGGCGGATTCCTCTGCTTTGAGGAGGATGCCGATGCACAGGTGCTTCTCCGCGAACTGCTTGACATGGGCATTATGGACAAGGAGCAGTATTTCAGCGACAAGTATCGTTCCACCTATGAGGAAAAGGGCGAATGGTTTGACAGTGTGATCAACAGCTCTATCGCCCACAATCACGCCGACTACTGGACAGCACACGAACACGCTGCCGACCGTCCCTTTGTTGAGGAAATCGCTGGCATCAATGATACTGTCAAGTACCGTATCAGCGAAAATGCTGACGATAAGTACAAGTACAATGTGCAGGTTCTCACAAAGGATGCTAACGGTGAGTTTGTGTACAGCGGTAACGGGCGTTACTGCGAAACACTGGACGAGGCAAGAGACTTTGTACGGCAGAATCTGAATGATCGAGCCGAAAAGGAAATTGCCGAGGCGATCGGCTTGCCGAAGGAGAGGAAAAAGCCCTCCAATATGATTGCTCACCGAAACTTCGTCAATCTGCAAAAGCTCTACCCCGAAATTTTCAGCGGTGAACACACCTATGAAAAGCACAAGGGCAAGGACGAAAGCGGTTATGAAGATTTTTCCATTGTCCGCCACGGTGATAGGCTGACCCTTATGCACACCTTTGAGCAGAACGGTGATAAGATGTATGATCCCCGTATTGAATATAGAATTGATATGGAGAATCAGACACTTCATGCGATCAACTATGAGATGTCCTCTCTTGGTATTTATCAGGAGTATGAGGACGGATCAAGAGGTCAGCGTGACACGGACAGCTTTACGCAGACTTGGGTGAAAAACCTCCGAGATCAGGAGCGTTATCTTGCGATAGCAGATGTAGTCTTTGAATTTGAGGACGATGTGCATGACATTGAAATCTACTACGATGAGAATGGAAACATTACCGAGATCAATGGTGAGGACGATGTTGTAGCTGCTTTCAAGACGGCAAAAGGTATCGGTGAAGCTCATGCGGAACAGACCGTACCGCCTGTGACTGCGGAGCAAGATGCACCTGTTTCCTCCGACAATTTCAAGATCACCGATGAGACTCTTGGCGAGGGTGGTCAGAAAACAAAGTTTCAAGCAAACATCGCTGCGATTCGCACTTTGAAGCAGATCGAGGCTGAAAACCGTCCTGCAACACCAGAGGAACAGGAAGTGCTGTCACGCTATGTCGGTTGGGGCGGCTTGGCACCGGCTTTCGAGGAAAATAATCCTGCATGGGAGGCAGAGCATAAAATTCTCACTGAACTTCTGACTGCCGAGGAATACAAGTCTGCCCGTGCCTCAACACTTGATGCTTTTTATACCTCTCCGCTTGTAATTGACGGAATTTACGAGGCTCTCTCCAATTTTGGCTTTGAGGGCGGTAATGTGTTAGAGCCTGCTTGCGGTATCGGAAACTTTTTCGGACGTATGGACGAGGATACTCGCAAGGATTCTCACCTCTACGGTGTGGAGATCGACAGTCTGTCGGGACGTATCGCACAGGCACTCTATCCGACTGCGGAGATCACCATAAACGGCTTTGAAAAGAACGAGTTTCAGAACGGCAGCTTTGATGTGGTTGTCGGAAACGTCCCCTTTGGCAATCTTGGCTTTAGGGACGAAAAACATAACACTACCAAACTTCATGACTTCTTCTTCGCTGAAAGTCTTGATAAAGTCAAGGAGGGCGGCATTATCGCTCTCGTCACCTCTGCCGGTACGCTCGATAAGCAGAACGAGGCTACAAGAGCCATGCTTGCACAGCAAGCTGACCTCATCGGTGCTGTTCGTCTGCCGAGTACGGCTTTCAAGGGCAATGCCAATACCGAGGTCACAACGGACATTATCTTCTTGCAAAAGCGGAGCGAGCCTCCTGCCGAGCTGCCCGATTGGGTACACATCGGTCAGACCGAGGACGGACTGCCGATCAACAAGTATTATGAACAGCACCCCGAGATGGTGCTTGGCGAAGTGGTCGAGGGCAACAAGCTGTACAGCAAGGCAAACGGCACAATGGTTATTCCCTTTGAGGGAGCAGACCTCAAGGAGCAGTTGCATGAGGCTGTCAGCAGACTGTCCGCAGAGATCAGCGATGAGCGACCGAGAAATGTCTATGCAAAGGCAGAGCAGGGCGAGATCCCCGTCCCGAACAACCTCCGCAATTACAGCTTTTTTGAGCATGACGATAAAATCTACTTCAAGACCGCTGACCGTATATGTGCGTTTCGTTTCGATGAAACGAACAAGCAGCATCGGAGAGCAAAGGCTTTTATCGAACTGCGTGACACAGTTCGGGAGCTGTTGACAGCACAGGAGTATGACAAACCCGACAGCGAGATCAAGGCTCTGCAAGAAAAGCTGAATACCGTCTATGACGATTTCTACAAGAAATTCGGCTTACTGCACAGCAGAACGAACAAGCTCCTGTTTTCGGAGGACGTATCGTATAACCTTGTACTGTCGCTTGAAAAGGAGATCGACCGAGACAAGCTCGTTGCAAAGTCCGACCTGTTTACAAAGCGGACGATCAGACCGCCTAAGCCTGTGGAACACGTTGAAACAGCTATGGAGGCTCTGACCCTATCGACTGCGGAAAAGGCTTGCGTAGACTTTGAGTATATGTCGCAGTTGACCGGCTTCACCGAGGCAGAGCTGAAACAGCAGTTAGAGGGCGAGATCTTCAAAGTCCCTCACACCCTCAACACCTATCAGACAAAGAGCGAGTATCTCTCCGGCGATATTCGCAAAAAGCTGAATGAGGCACAGGAGGCTGCGGAGTATGACAGCGACTTCAGCATCAA
This sequence comes from uncultured Ruminococcus sp., assembly GCA_937910385.1. Classification (GTDB taxonomy): domain Bacteria; phylum Bacillota; class Clostridia; order Oscillospirales; family Ruminococcaceae; genus Ruminococcus. The sequence continues at coordinate 2,880 of CALEPT010000197.1, forward strand.
CGTCACCGCACTGAAAGAGGCTATGCCGCCTCCGCTGAAGGCAGGAGATATTGATGTAAAGATCGGTGCGACTTGGATCGACCCGGCGATCTATCAGCAGTTTCTATATGAGATGCTCCAGACCCCCGATAATCTTCGTGAGGGTGCAGGGTGGAATCCGTTCCGCAAGTCCTCTCTTATTACGGTGAGCTATTCGGATTGTTTATGGTAAAATAGAAATGCAGAAAAAGGGCTCCAAAAGTGCATAGGTGAA
>CALEPT010000198.1 GCA_937910385.1 uncultured Ruminococcus sp.
AAAGATATGTGAAACTTTCATTTTACCTATTGACTTTTATTTGCAGGTCTCACATGGTACTTCTTATGCAAGAAACATTTCTGTAGAATGAACAATAGACTCTTTTTTTATGTAACTCTTAAGATATTAAGGCAGAGCCCCTTATGATAAATAAGGGGCTCTGCCTATTCATTTCATCTTTATATACGGCTTCTGCTCAATCTATTATTTTCCAATAACCTTTATGCGTAGTCCCAACTCTCCTTATTATCTTTTCATCCTTTAATCGCTTAACATAATACTTTACCCTATCCCGCTTCCAATCAAGCTGTTCTGCAATCTGCTTTTGAGAATATTCAGGAAGTTCCCTTATTACCGCTAAAACCAATTCTGAAAACTCAGTTTGGGTAGGAGTTTGGGTAGGCTTACCTGAAAAGAAAGTGATCATAAAGTCCTCATAATTGTTCTGTAATCGTTACTTTTATTCCGCGCAGGAGAATTATACTGTTTGACCGCTCCACACACCGCACAAATCGCTCACAGCGGCTTTAGTTCCTCTCGGCGGTGTAGTTGCACAATCTGCCACCGATATTTATCTATCACTGTATTAAGAATAGAAAATAAGACTTGAATAATTCCCTTAAAAGTAAGCGTCAAATAACCCGCGTCCCATCTTCAGCGTTTCCCTCAAAAAACAACATACAGCCGGGACATCTGCCCCGGCTGTACGCTTCATTTATAATCCAAGGCCAAAATACAAGGGAGGCAAAAGACAAACCGCTTAGAAGGCTATTCTAAGCGGTTTGCCATTGGAGCTTGTGACGGGACTCGAACCTGCGACCTGCGCATTACGAATGCGCTGCACTACCAACTGTGCTACACAAGCATTATTAAATTTTTGAATTTGTAAGGGTGCTGCACGGCTGTCGCTTTATTTTCAATCCGAGACCTGCGCATATACGGTCAGAAATAAGTCACACTGCTTCGCGTTCGCCCGCATTGCTCCATATTTCTTCCCTTCGCGAACTCCCTTCATCTGCCACTGGCAGCGGTCGTCCGCACAGCAAATGAGCTGCACTATAACTGTGCCGTACAAGCATATCCGTTTTTACTACCACTATTATATTATACTATGGTGATGAAAAAATGTCAAGCGAAATTTGCAAAAAGCTATGTGTGGCTGCAGAAAAATTTACTCAAAATGTCAAGACAAATTCATTTTTTTATGGTATTATAATATCGCAAGGAAGCTTCCCGTTAAAAGATCCGGTGAAAGGAGCATATTAATGAAAAACTTCTACATCTTTACAGACGCTCTTGAATTTATCGAAACGAATTTATGCAGCGAGATATCTCAGCATGATATTGCTGATGCATGCTGCTGTTCGCTTTCCACATTGCAGAAAACGTGGCGCTACTGTACTCACACGAGCATTAAAACATACATATCCAAGCGGCGGCTTGCGTGCAGCGCAAAGGATATACTAAAAGGCAATATGAGTATTATCGATGTCGCTTTCAGATATCAGTACAATTCACCGGAGGTGTTTACACGAGCCTTCACAAGGATGTGGGGTATATCACCGTCTAAATTCAGAGAAAAATGGCGGAACGCTGATTTTTTTCCGCCATTTATAGCAAATAGCGAAAACGATTTTACAGGAGGTATTCATATGAGCAGAAAAGTAGATCTATCAGAGCTTTACGATTTTTTACGTTCTAAGGCAGGCACTTATGTGCTTTGCTTTGATGTTTGCAGTCTTATGCCGATAAACGAAAATTATGGAAGCAAAGCGGGTGACGCTGTTATACTTGAGGCGTATCGCCGAATTGATGAAGCTACGGGTGATGACATGGCTGTATTCCGTATCGGCGGAGACGAGTTTGCGATGATAACAGGTCTTACAGATGCTTCCGATGTAGAAGCTCTTGCGGAGAGGATCATTGTGCAGAACAATACGCCTATCGAATTTGAGGGAACCCGGATACCGGTCTCGCTCCGAACAGGGGCTGTGAAGTATATCGCGCGTCCGTTCAGGTATAACGAGCTCTTCACAAAGCTTCATGACACTGTTGATAATGCAGATAGCCCAGGAAAGGTCATATTTTACGAAAAGTAATGTAAGAAGGGCGGAATATTCCGCCCTTTTCTCTATGAATGCTTCTTTTTTATTGTTTTCTTCACGATACTTTTCAGGCGTTCGCAGGTATCTTGCGGAAAGTCGGTAATGAACGTTATCGCCTGAGCGTGAGCTTCATCATGTGGAAGCTTGAGAAAATTATGGAAAAATGTATATACCTCGTTAAAGCACGCAAATATCTCGTCAACGACTCTTTTTCCTTCGGGAGTAAGCACAACGCTGTTGCAGAAATCCTCCTGAACATAGCCGCAGTTTGCAAGACATCGAAGCATTTTGCTTACGCTGGGTCTTGATACTCCAAGATGACGTGATATGCTTACGCAGCGGACATTTTCTTCGCTATCGGCAAGCTCTTTGATGGCGACAAGATATTTTATCTGTCCTGCACAGTGTTTCATATTTTACTCCTTTCTATTTGTCAGAGTCGATAAGATGCCAGTAACCCTTGAGATAAACGGCTCCGGATATAACTGTAAGGATCGTCGATATCCATATCAAAGCGGGGATAACTGCTTTATCTACGGCATTTACAAAAGCTTTTGGGAAGCCAAAGCTGAAGTCAAGGCAGAGGCAAAGCCAGAACAGTATTGCTACTATGGTCACCATTGTGAACGCTGTTTTGAGTTTTCCCCATATACCTGCGGCGACTACTATTCCGCTGTCGGCGGCGAGGAGTCTTAGTCCCGAGACCATAAATTCTCTTGCAAATATAATGATGAGCGGCACTGCACCCATTTTCACCTCGGGCATTTCCACAAAGACCGTCAGTGCCGACAGGACGAGCACCTTGTCCGCGAGCGGATCGAGAAATTTGCCGAAATTTGTGACAAGGTTACGCTTTCGGGCAATATTTCCGTCAAGAGCGTCGGTTATCGAAGCTGCGGCGAAAATTATGAGCGCTGCGCCATAGTGAAGAGGGAAGTCCCAGTACATACAGAGCAGAAAAAACGGAATAAGGATCACCCTCAGAAGCGTAAGCTTATTTGGCAGATTCATTAAGATATCACCTCTCCAATCAGATCATAATCAAGAGTATCTGTAATTCTTATTTTAACGTATTTTCCTATTTCAAGCGGTTTTTCCGATGAGAAGAAGACCTTTCCGTCGATATCGGGAGCGTCAAGCGGAGTCCTTCCGAACCAGCACTCGCCGAATTTGTCAAAGCCTTCGACTACGGCTTCGAGCTCGGCTCCGAGGAGCTTTTCGTTATTCTCACAGCTTATGAGCATTTGCTGCTGCATTATGATGTCGGCGCGGTGGGCAGCCGTTTCCTCATCTATCTGATCGGGGAAGCTGTAAGCGGGAGTTCCCTCCTCGCGGGAATATGCAAAGCAGCCGAGTCTATCGAAGCGGATTTTCTGTACGAACTCTGCCAGTTCATTGAACTGTTCCTCAGTTTCGCCGGGAAAGCCTGTGATAAGGGTCGTTCGGAGTATGACTCCCGGTATGCGCTCGCGTATCTTCGCAAACAGCGCTTCGAGCTTTTCCGCGTCGCCCCAGCGGTTCATGCGCTTTAGTATATCACCGTTGCAGTGCTGTATCGGTATTTCGAGGTATTTCACGAGCTTTTCTTCGCGTGCGATAACGTCAAGCAGCTCGTTGGTTATGCGCTCGGGGTAGCAGTATAGCGTGCGTATCCATTTAATGCCATCTATTTTGCACAGTTCTGTCAGAAGCTCGGGCAGCTTCGGCTCGCCATAGAGATCCTTTCCGTAAAGGGCGGTGTCCTGCGCTATCACAACGAGCTCAGTGACTCCGTTCTCTGCGAGGAAGCGTGCCTCCTTCAGTACGTCCTCCATAGGCACACTGCGGAATTTCCCCCGTATCATCGGTATTGCACAATAGGTACAGCAGTTGGAGCAGCCCTCGGCTATTTTGAGGTACGTGAAGAACGGCAGGGTCGAAACTATCCTGTCGCCGCTGAGCTCCGCGTCGAGCTTCGGCGCGAAACAGATGTACCTTTCGCCTGAGAGGACGTGGTCGAGGATATCGACGATATCGCGTGTGTTGCCAATTCCCACAACGGCGTCCGCCTCGGGGAAAAGCTCGGCAGTTTCCTCTTTGTAGCGTTCCGCAAGGCAGCCTGTTACTATTATCTTTTTGAGTGTGCCGTCGTTTTTGAGCTTGCCCAGCTCAAGTATGGTCTCGATAGCCTCCTCCTTTGCGGACTTTATAAAGCCGCAGGTATTGACTATCGCTATATCGGCAAGTCCGGGCTCGGTCACGAGCTTATAGCCGTGGCTTCTGAGCTTATAGAGCATTCGCTCGGAATCGACCAGATTCTTCGAGCAGCCAAGCGATACCATTCCAACCTTTATCGCCATTTGTCAGTCGTCCTCCTCATAATTATCCTCGAAATATTCTTTTACTGCGCGGTTTATCTGCGTGAAGTCATAGCCGTAACGCACAAGAGCGCTTTTTACCCTTTCTATCGACTTTCTGTCGTCCTTATCGGTGAGGTCACGCGCGTGCTTTGTTTCGAGGAGCGCTCTGAGATTTTCCTCAAAAGTCTCCTCATACGGTGCAAGAGCGTCCTCCGCCGTGAATTTATCAATTCCCTTGAGAGTTATTTCTCTGAGGGCGCGCCTGTAGCCAAAGCGCTTTACCTCAACGAACTTGCGTGCTGCACGCTCGGCATAACGTTTATCATTTATGAAGCCGTTCTCGATAAGCTTTTTCATTACCTCGCCGCAGAGCTTCTCGCTCTTGTAGGTCCCGATGAGTTTTTTGTGCATTTCCGCATAGGTGTAGTCGCGGTAATCGAGCAGATACAGCGCACGCTGATATGCACGGCGGAAGTTTGAAGCCCATATTATTTTCCGCAAAGCTGCGCTGTCGATCTCCGTATTCGGAAAAACCGAATAATCGGCGATTATGTCCGCATGAAGATAGATCTTACGCTCGTCATCGATAACGACCTCATATGTAGTTCCCTTGTATTTTGCAACAGAGGTTATCTTCATTACTCTTCGGCAGGAGTGAACTCTTCAAAGTCCTCGTCGATATTGGCAAGAATGTCGTTTTCAGCGTCTGATGAAGAACTTGTTCCTTTAAATGATGCGGCTGTTCCTGAAGCTTCGCTCTCTTCGTTCTTGCCGGATTTTTTATCCTTGGGAGGCTTTGCGCTGAGTTCGTCCTTGTGTGCGAGGATCTGCTCTTCGATCTCTTTCATAAGAGCCTCGTCGCTCTTGAGGAGCTCTTTGACGTTATCGCGGCCTTGTCCGAGTTTCTGATCCTTATAGCTGAACCACGAACCGCCCTTCTTGATTATATCAAGCTCTACAGCGAGATCAAGCACCTCGCCCGTGCGGGATATGCCCTGACCGTACATAAGGTCGAAATTGCACTCCTTGAAAGGCGGAGCTACTTTGTTCTTGACTATTTTACAGCGTGTATTTGCACCTATGATCTCCGTGCCTGACTTGATGACCTCGCCCTTTCTTACCTCTATTCTCACGGAGGAATAGAATTTGAGGGCGCGTCCGCCGGGAGTAGTTTCCGGGTTGCCGTACATAACACCGATCTTCTCGCGTATCTGGTTTATGAAGATTGCCACACAGTTTGATTTTGATATTGCAGAGGTGAGCTTTCTCATTGCTTGTGACATGAGTCTTGCGAGCTGTCCTACGTGGAGGTCGCCCATTTCTCCGTCTATCTCAGCTCTGGTGGTCATAGCGGCGATAGAGTCAAGAACGATAACATCAATAGCACCCGAACGGATAAGAGCCTCTGCTATTTCAAGAGCCTGTTCGCCGCTGTCGGGCTGAGAAACGAGAAGATTGTCTATGTTTACGCCGAGAGCCTGTGCATACACGGGATCAAGAGCGTGCTCAACGTCGATGAATGCGGCCTCGCCGCCCTGTTTCTGAGCCTGAGCGACTATCGAGAGTGCTACTGTAGTTTTACCGGAGCTCTCCGGACCGTATACCTCGACTATCCTTCCTCTCGGAACACCGCCTATACCGAGCGCCATATCAAGCGTCATCGAGCCGGTGGGGATAAAATCGACATTGAGAGTTTTGGTCTGACCCAGACGCATTACAGCGCCTGCACCGTATTTCTTCTCTATCTGCTTTAAAGCTCCGTCAAGAGCAGTTTTTTTATCCTCTTGGGTAGTTGCCCTTACGACGGCTGCTTTTTTTGCGAGTTCCTTCTTTGCCATTGTTTTTCCTCCGTTATATGTAAATTATTTTTATGTTGATTTTACAGTGCTCTGCCCTGTGACTCGTCAAAGGCGCTGCCTCCGAATCTCCGCAAAAGGGAGCATCGTCCCTTTTGGGTCACATTTCGCGCCGGAATAGTTACAAAGCTTTTATTCGCTCTCCGATCACGGAAACGAGCTTAAAATATCTGATTTCCGGAATCTATACGCGCCTCACACCTGTACAGTACTGTCGCGGTATTTTGGAGAATCGTCGGGGCTGTATATTGCGGATACCGTCCTGATGATACCGGCGGTATCGCGCCGGGGTTCGATTTCGATAAAGTCATTCTGACGCAGTATATCTGCGACCGCGCCGTGCTGACCCATGCCGAATTCATAGAATATCCTTCCGCCGTGCAAAAGGCGCTTTTTCCAGAGCTGCGTTATAGCGCGGTAAAAGCCAAGACCGTCGTTTCCGCCAAATAGCGCAAGTGCAGGCTCGCAGGAGACTTCCTTTTGCAGCTCGCGCATATCCTCTCCCGTAAGGTAGGGGGGGTTACTTACGATAATATCGAAGCTTCCGAGGCTGCGGCAGAGTTCATTGCTGAGCACATCTCCCGTGACAATGCTTATGTCCGTGTCGTTCAGCCGCACATTCTCACGCAGGTACTCCAGAGCCTGCGGGGATATCTCCACCGCTGTGACCTGTGCGTTCGGGAGTTCTTTTTTCAGTGTTATCGCTATGCAGCCGCTGCCGGAGCATAGGTCGGCTATTTTTGGGGACTGTATGCCGTTTTTGCGGCAATAGTCAAGTATCTGCTCAATAAGGGTCTCGGTATCCGGGCGCGGTATCAAAACGCCCTCGCCGACCTTGAACGGATATCCGTAGAACTCCCACTCTCCGAGCAGATATTGCAGCGGATAGCCCTCGCTGCGCCGCTCTGTGAGGCTCATTATAAGCTCCCGAGAGTCCTCGGGAACGGGCTCCTGCGGGCGGAAGAGGGGATTTTTGTTCCCGAACACGTCCTGAAAAATACACATCACGTCAAACTGCGAGTCGTCAATGCCTGATCTGTCGAGCATTTCCTTGCAGGCATTGTAAAGCTCAATTCTTGTCATGATCACCATTTATCATCAGCTTTATCAGCGGGTATGCACTCGGTAAGAGCGGCAATCGCTATTTCTATCATGCTGTCGTCGGGCTCCTTGGTGGTGATCCTCTGCATTGCAAGCCCGGGGGCTGAAAGTATTCTCGTAAATAAATTGTCATTGTTTCCCGCAAGGCGTATGCACTCATAAGATATGCCTACAACGAGCGGAAGAAGCACCAGCGAGGCGACTATCCTCTGCCATGTTACGGTGAACGGCACGAAACACATCACGAAAATGCTCACCAGCAGCACGATGAATATGAAGCTCGTTCCACAGCGTTTGTGAAAGCGCGTCTGCGTGCGGACATTTTCGACCGTAAGCGGAAGCTCCGCCTCATGGCAGGCTATGGTCTTGTGCTCTGCGCCGTGGTACATATATTGGCGCTTTATGTCCTTAGTGAGACTTATAAGGTACATATAAAGCACGAATATTGCTATTTTCACCACGCCCTCGACTATCGAGCGCAGTATCCTGTAGCTCTTGACGGAGGGCATTAGTCCTACGAGGAATTTTGGCAGGAACACGAAAAGCCCCACCGCGAGGATAATGCCGAGGACGACTCCGACGTACATTGATATCTGATACAGTGCTGAACCGCTCTCCTCCTTTTCTTCCTCAGTGAATTGCTTCTCGGCTGACTTCATCATGTATTTATAGCCCTTTACGAGCGATATCACGAAGTTTACGCAGCCTCTGACGAGAGGAGTTTTCTTGTACCACGGGGCGGTCTTGCCGTTGTTTTCCGTCCATGTTTCAAGGTCTATCGAACCGTCGGGGAGGCGGCACGCCATAGCTCCCTTGTCGGGGCCGAGCATCATAATGCCCTCGATGAGCGCCTGTCCGCCAATTTTTGATTTGAATTTCTCGCAGCACTGCGAGTTATTTTTCTTATTGCTCATTAATTACCTCTTTTTTGCAGCCGTAGGGCAGCCCCTACAGGTCATTGTTCGACAGTCGGGAGAGTTATCGTGACCGTTGTGCCGAGTCCCTCACCTCCGCTCGTGATGTCCATAGTTCCGCCGTGCATGGTGACTATCTCGTCCGCTACGGCAAGACCTATTCCCGAGCCGCGGCGGGTATGGTTTGCTTTATAGAATTTAGTCTTTACTTTTGAAAGGTCGGACTTCTTTATACCAACTCCTGTATCGGTGACTGAAACGATCACCTTTCCGCCCTCTTCATACGCTTTTATTGTTACGGTATCGCCCGCGGAGGAGTACTTCACGGCGTTGTCGATGATATTGATGAAAACCTGACGTATACGGTTCTTGTCGCCGTATACAAACGGCAGCATTTCGGGCTCGGAGTAGATTATCTCCTTGCTCTCGCGGCGTGCCTTGTCGCTATATATCAACACCGCGTCGCCGAGCTCCGCGAGGATATCCATATTCGCGTTCTGGAGTGTGAAATGACCATTCTGCATACGCGAAAAGTCAAGGAGCTCCTCTACCATCTGCGAAAGTCGTTCGGTCTCGTTCACGATAACGC
>CALEPT010000199.1 GCA_937910385.1 uncultured Ruminococcus sp.
TAATCGGACTTGTGTGGAACGGAAATCAGGTGTGCCAGTAGGCTATGATTATTTGATACGCTTATTAATCAGTTCAATATACTCTTGCCTTGTTATACCACCGTATTTAGCGGCAAAATCATCAAGTGTACAGTTATCCGGCAGACCGAGGAAATTCATTATCAGATTGAATTTATCACGATTCTCCGGCAGCAGCAGATTATGCCTTATCAAATGCTTAGGTGTTTCTGTCAGTATATCGGCAAGACTTTTCCCGCAGAGGTCGGCACTGATGCCCATTGCAACACCGCCGTCAAAGTATACTCCCTCATCAAGCAGCTTCCGAATATTGTCAGGCACATTCTCCCACGGTATCTCAAATGATGCGAATCCCCACTCCACATATAAAGCTCTTGGTGTATTCATCTTGGGCTTAGGCTCTTTCGGGGACATCTTTACAATAGTTTCCGCTGTAAATGGAGTAAAATGCTTACTCCTGTTTCCTTGTCTTGCAAGCTGTAAAAGGAATTGTATGTCATCGGGGACAAGCTCTTTATGTGCAACTATCGTATGTGTACCCCAAAGTATATCACAGTCGGAGCAGAGCTTTGGCGGACGCAAAGCCTTTCCGGAAAGCTCCTTTGCCGTCATATCCTTATCCGTTGTCACAAGATCATACATTCTCACGATAATAGGCTGCATCATGACATGACGGAAGCTATGCTCTTTCGGGAGTTCGTCCCATTTCTCAATCTCTCGTGTTTTGCCGAGTATCAAGCCATAAGCATAATGCTGTCTGTCAACCTGACAACGGAAAATATCGCCAGCTTTGAATTCTACTGTCTGATGTTCCATATTTCTGACGGCGGCGATACGCTCAAAATAATCATCGGGACAGGTCGGGATATAAAACCGCATAAACTCATGGAAATCTTCATCAGACATGATTTTACGCACACGTTCTTTTTCTCCAACAGGGATAACCTGATTGTTTCTAAGGTTTTGAGCAACGATTTGGCTTTTATCTTTCTGTAAATAAATATAGAAATCACACCCAAAGGGCTTGACCGCCATAACGTTAGTAGGTGTGATCGGTTTTACTCTGCCTCTTGAAGTCAGCGGTAACAGCATTGTTCTGTTATCCGTTTCAAGACGGGTATCAAATTCATTGTAGTTTCTCCAACTGTATGAGCCGTCCTCATTGATAGAATGTTCCTCATAGATCACCTTGACAATCGTGTTACCTTCAAAAAACAGGACAGTTCTTTTTTTCAGCCGATAGGTAACGCTGTACATAGATACTGTTTCCCAATTCGCATCAAGAGGATCAAGTGCAAGATAACGCCGTTCCTCATTAGTCAGCGTAACCGTGTAAACACCGTCAGTAAAATACTGTTCTGCTTTTGAAACGGGCTTTCTCTCCGTATGGACTGCCTTTTCTGCTGTTTCGGGAATGATAGCATTTTCGGGAAAAAGTGCATCTCCGCTGAAGCTGCCGAAGATTTCAGCCACCGCCTGATAGTTCACACCGTTTTTTCCTCGCCAGAAATTAAGCGGATAGAATGTCAGACCATCCCTCCCCATACCGTGATCGGTGAAATTTACATAGCTGTGGAGAAATCCCTTATTCTCAGCTCCTTCTAATATCCCGCAGACGGAAAGTATACCCAATATACAATGAATAGCATTACCTGTGGCATCGAGAAATTTTTGCTTGCGTATTTCTGTCAGCAGGGCGGTATCCATATTATGAGCTTTCATTTCTTTCACACAGGCAAATATACCGTTAAGTATGCGGTAGTCCTCGTTGCACGGCTCAACACGAGGCATTTTTTCAAATTCACGCAGATCATTGAGGACATATTCGGCACAAGTATAATCAGGCTCTCTGCCATACTGCTTGGGTGGAAGATAGCGAAAAACGTTATATATGTTCCAATCGACGGCTTCTTTCATATCAAGTCCATGACTGCAACCGCAGACAACGCATAAAGGAGTGCGCCATTCGTTCTTTTCTACACCGTTTGATACAAATTCATGTTCGGGGAGTGCCCTCGCCCACACAAGGCTTGAAATAGCAGAACGGTATCTTATGTCACTGCTTGAAAGACTATATAAAAACGCTTTTGCAGCGCTTTCGAGAGATAGACGTTCAGAAAGTGCCTTGATCTCTGAAACGATATCATCGTGTGTCATAGCGGAATCAGGCACAAGTACACCGCTTTTTATAGCATTCTCCCTATCAGTATCAGACGGTTTTCCATCTGCCTTGTACGGAAGATAGTATTTCTTTAAGAGCATTACCGCTTTCTTGTCTATCATAGCTTCAACCTCCTCTTTATAGATAATTATAACACATCAAGACTTGTTTTTCAAGAGCCTATTTGCCATTTGAAAAGAAAAGTCTTATCCCCGTGTCACAGAGATAAGACTTCGTAAATCATCACAAATTATGCTTTCAAACCAGTTTTAGCTTCAAACTCGGCAACGGTCATGTGGGCTTCTTCGGCTGCCTGCGCAAGTGTAAGCAATCCTTTTTTAATAAGGCTTACCAGAATGTCCAACGCACCGTCCTCCCTCTGCTCCGCAAAGGTTCTTGCTTCATCATATTCAGTAATACACATACGCTTCACCTCCGCTTTGTTTGCCACGAGAAACGGCTTGATGAGCGAATCATCGGGCAATTCCTCTAAGGCGGCATCTACTGCTTCTTCTAATGTTTCCATTGTCTGCTGATTGGAACGGACTTTATCCACGAACCACGCATATTCCTTCAAAGGCTTGCAGGCATCGAGCAATGCCTTATTATGCCCGAAATTGATATTTATCATCGTGACCTTGACTTCAATATCCGATTCTCCGTCAAAAGAATCTGTCAGGTTAAGTGTGATACGATCCTCTTTGTCGTCAGCTCCGTTGTAAAAGCAAATGCATTTCGGTGTCGGAGCTTTCTGCTGTGCAGAGCTGTATCTGTGATAGTGCCTGCTTTCCTCAACGTACTTGCTGTATATCATTCCTGCATAGATCAGAAAGCGCATCGGCATATTGGGATTGAATGTGGACTGCTGCTCATAGAAACTCATCGTATTGTCGATCAGGAACGATACATCGTTCTTCATACTCATATAGACGGCGTTCTCTATGGTGTTCAGCTTGATAGCACTTGCATCTGTATAGTGTGAGCCATTCACGGCATTGTAAAGGCTCAATGTCCATTCTCTGTTCTGGGGATTACCGAAGATAAACTTGAAAAGTCTGTCACGATATTCACGGTTAGTACCTGTTGTTTCAGCCATCGGTATCACACTCCCTTCCTCAATTATATTATACCACCTATTTGGCATACTGTCAAGGAAAAAATCATCAAATTCACCGTGCCATAGGCGATTGACAGTACCTCTCGATATGGCACGGTGTTATGGGTATGATGTTACTCCTGTACCTCACGCATCAAAGCCACCCCGTCCTTGAATCCGACCTTGTATGCAGCTCTCATCTCAGTGGCGGCGGTATCGCTCACGCAGTCGAGGATTTTGTGGAATACATCGATCTGCTCCTCGCTCAGCGAATTTTCAAACGGAATGCAGAGCTTGTTGAACTCGTCCGAGAACTCAGTAGCGTGAATATCACCCACACGGAGGTTGTAAATCATATCAATCATTGTAAGCACCCTTTCGGTAATAATTTAGCTTGCTGTACCTGTCTTACAATGTTTGTCTGAAAACTTCTTTATGCCTACTGTCGTAAAGGCAAAAACTTATCGGTATATCCTGAGTACGGCAGTCAATTTGCTGACGGTT
>CALEPT010000200.1 GCA_937910385.1 uncultured Ruminococcus sp.
TTCGGAGGAGCTTTGGCTGAATACGGTTGAGAACGTGAGGGTTGAGAGAGATGGGCTGGTATTCATTTTCAAGGACGGGACGGAAGTGAGGGTGTAAGAAAGATTAGTATGGGGCTGCGGCTGCCAGAGTGATTTACTGTGATTCACTTTGACAGTTGCAGCCCCTGTTTTTTTTTATTCTCTATTGACTATTTGCACGAAATATGATAGAATATTGTTAGATTAAGTGCCAGATTCAATGGCGACTTGTGAATCAATACTGAAACGCAGGATGCCCATACGAAGGAGGAGTGACTATGATGTTCAAACGTGCAATAGCAGCTACACTCACATTGTGTATGGCGGCAGGGTTTATTGGCTATATACCTGCAATGCCAGTTCTCACACTGACAACTTTTGCGGAGGAAACCGTCTCTGCAGACGGCTTTGAGTTTTTGCTGTATGACGATCACGCAGAGGTCATAAGCTGCAGCTCTATGTTCGCTCTGTATGTCACATTGCCGGCTGAAGTGAACGGACGTCCGCTGACACACATCGGCGTGAATGCCTTTGCAGGGCATAATGAGATGGGCGGTATTGTGATTCCCGATACTGTGACGAGCATCGGCGCAGGGGCATTCAACGGCTGCTCGAACCTTGGTCAGATCGAGATTCCTCCCAGTGTGACCGAAATTGACGGTTCCGCATTCTGGGGGACAAAATGGTATGCGCAGCAGCTTGAGGGCGTCACCTTTGTCATGGTCAACGGTATTCTGGTTGATGCCCATACCGAAGAAGTTCTTTCTTCGGAGGTGATCTCAATCCCGGACGGTATCACCCATATCGGCGGTCATGCTTTTTCGGATTGTGATATGTTGACCAAGATCGACATTCCGGACAGTGTGACCAATATCGGAGATCATGCGTTTTCGGGCTGCGGCAAGCTGACTGAGATCCATATACCGGATGCCACAACGGAAATTGGACAAGGTGCGTTCGAAGGCTGCTCCGCATTGACAGAGGTCACGCTTCCGGACGGGCTCTCCGAGATCAGGAATGATACATTTTATGCGTGTACCGGTCTGGAACATATCCACATTCCCTCAGGCGTTACAAGTATCGGCAGCAGAGCTTTTGAATCATGCTCACTGACGACCGCAGAACTGCCGGACGGTCTGACGATGATCGGAGAGGAAGCATTCATGAATTGTGATATGACAACTCTGACGCTTCCTGACACGATCACAGAGATCGGCAGATCCGCTTTCCGAAATTGTTCTTCTTTAACATCAGCAAAGCTCCCCGATGGTCTGACAGTTATTCCTGCGCTTTTCATGAACAACTGCTACCGGCTACAGGAGGTTGATTTCCCGAAGGAACTGGTGTATATCGGAGATGGTGCCTTTACCGGCACTGCCCTTTGTTTCCTGACACTTCCTGATGGACTACGTTCAATCGGAGAGGAGGCGTTTTCCTCATGGGATATGACAGCATCTGAGATCACACTTCCGGATTCGGTCGATACGATTGGAAAAAATGCTTTTGCAGACTGTATCGCATTAGAAACACTCAAGCTGTCGGCGGCACTGACTGAGATCCCCGAAAAAATGTGCTACCGCTGCACTGGACTGAAATCTGTGACGATTGGTGACCGCGTGATGAGTATTGGCGAGGAAGCCTTTTATAAGTGCGAAAGCTTGGAGCAGGTTCATATTCCGGACAGTGTTACAGTGATCGCCAGCTGTGCGTTTTATCGGTGTTCTTCCTTGTCAGATGTGACATTGTCGGCGGCTCTTGAATCGCTCGGCAGCAGTGCCTTTTCGGACACACCTTGGTTGGACTCCTTAACCGCAGAAAACGGACTTGTGATTATTGATGGAATCCTTATTGACGGACACGCTGCTGCAGGAGAGGTCGTGATTCCCTCCGATGTGAGAATTATTACGGATAGTGCATTCGCTGGAAATGAAGATATCACCTCGGTCACAGTACCCGATTCTGTAGAAGCACTGGGGCAAGGCGTGTTCCGCTCCTGTGAACACCTGACCTCTGTGACGTTGGGAAACGGGATCGCCGCCATTCCGCCGAAAACATTTTATAATTGCTCAGAACTGATAGATGTTAAAACGGGTAATCGAGTAACTTTAATCGGAGAAAAGGCTTTTTATGCCTGCACTGCATTGAACGGCATCACGCTCCCGGATACTGTTGCAGTAATCGGTGATGAAGCGTTTTATGATTGTTCTGGCCTATCTGCGATCCGACTTCCGAATCTGCTCGAGACAATCGGGACAAATTCGTTCTTTGGCTGCGTTGGTCTGACATCCGTAAAGATGCCCGACAATGTGACGGAGATCGGCGACTGGGCATTTCATAGATGCGATCACTTGACCAAAGTAGAGCTTGACGATAATCTGAGTCTAATAGGAGCTTGTGCATTCAGAGAGACTGCTGTCGAATCCGTTACAATTCCTGACAGCGTGAACAGGATCTCGGAATATGCGTTTGCACTTTGTGATTCCCTGACAGAGATCACAATATTGAATCCATACTGCACAATCGACGATTCATTTGGCGTTGGAGACGGGACATTATTCATCACTATCCCGACCGATTCTGTCATCAAGGGCTATGATGGTTCTACTGCACAGGATTATGCCGATCATTACGGACAAACCTTCATCTCACTTGGACCAGCACCTGAATTATTAAAGGGCGACATCAACGGAGACGGTGTTTTCAATGTATCCGATGTGGTTCTGCTTCAAAAATGGCTGCTTGCTGTTCCTAATACGCATCTTAAATACTGGAAGGCAGGGGATCTTTGCGATGATAACAAGCTGAATGTGTTTGACCTGTGTTTGATGAAGCGAAAATTGATATACGGATAATAAAAGGCTGCGGTAAGACACTGTGAAGATAATCACAGAGTCTCTACCGCAGCCGCTTTCATTATCCCCCTTCTTCATAATAACTCGCCATTTCCCAAAAACGCCATTAGCGGTACTACATTTGAAAATGTACAGTTTTTAAGCGAAAATCCCCCTCTCCAAAAATCCCGATTCTACGTGTTTTCTCCTGTTTTTGAACCCACCTGAGAGAAGTTTCGAGGAGTACAAAGAGAAGTTTCGGATTGTATCAAAATATGGTAGCACAAGGATATGTAACCGTAGCTTTTGATACAAATAGAAACATTAAAACACGACGAAAACAGGGGCTTTTCCGAGCAGCAGCACTCAGAGAAGCCCCTTAAAAATGTATGGAGTTGTATTTTGAATCACTAAAATTCATTCTGAAAGTGACACCCCCTGGGGTCAGTCCGACACCGCCTGACACCAGTCAGTGACACCCCTGCGGGTCGTTTTGACACCCCCTGACACCAGTCGGTGACACCCCCTACGGGTCGTTTTGACACCCCCTGACACCGCCTATGAGAATATCATGTTTTTGCCGTAAAATCGGGGATTTCAAGCTTTTACCGCTTGACTTTCTCTGCTTTTCATGGTATACTGTCACACTATAATCAAGCATTGTGCTTAACAAAAAAGGAGAGTGTCATAATGAACAATCAGTCTTTAATCCAAGTACGAGTGGATTCAGATTTGAAAGATCAGGCCGCCGAGGTGTATGAACGAATTGGTATTGACATACCTACCGCTATTCGTATGTTCTTGAAAGCCTCCGTCAAAGAGCAGGGACTCCCATTCACACCAACTATGCGTGATGAAAACGAAGATAGCAGATATGACATCATTCTGGCAAGGCTGGGTAAGATAGAGGAGATGCTGTCAACGCAGCCGGTGCCCTCGGTCGCTCCCATATCAGAACCGATTCCCGATACTAACAGTATTGTTGTCATGCCTCTTGAATACGGCATGGATATCCCTATGTCAATGTACATTCAGCTCATTTCCAAAGTGCCGTGTGGCTGCATTACCTGCTGGCGGGATATAAACGATTTTCTCGGTAAGCTGTATGGTAGATCCACTCAGGAACGCTCACGGAAAATGTATCCGCCGACCGATCAAGATAACAACGCGATCCCTTACTGGAGAGTTGTTTCGGATAGAGGGGTTCTCCAAGGGTTTCAGAATATATCAAAAGAGGAACAGCGTGAACGGTTGACGCAGGAGGGGCTGTCGGTCATTCAGCGAGGCATGATTCAGGATTCTTTTAAGGTGAACAATTATAAAGCCTATTTATATGATTTCAGCTTATTGCGAATCATAAAAAAGTGAATCCTCTCAGCCGCCTCATGATTTCTTTTCGTTTATCAGTTTGGTAATGCGTTCCAGCTCACCAGGATTCTGTTTCAGCCAATCGTGCAACGTTTCGGGATCATGCAGCGGATCAATCGGCTCATCATCTTTGGGGGATGTTCTTGCTGCCGTGTCAGTATTGAATGTAAAGGTCATATCTGTATACAGCGGCATATCCGGATTTCTTTCATCAGATACATCTATCGTATCTCCACCGAGCCGTAAACACTGAAGAATACCGATCCAAGCATTGTTGATGGGCGATTCATTAGGTCTTCCGCCCATATAGCTTGTAATCACCTTATTATCAGTTAGCGTAACTTTAAACAGTCCCATAAAGCAGTCTCCTTTCAACCGCCATTTTTCAGCAGATACTTGTTACTCACAACCTTCATGCTCAGCTCAGCACCGATAGATGCGCTGAATACCGGCTCAGTCGGTCGAATGACGATGCCTTCTTTTTTGCCGCCGTTCGGGTAATTGCCGTCAGCACGCATAAGTAGCGCATCGACCGTAGGATATTTAGCATGGAGATCAGCATCGACTTCTTCAATCGGAACAGTGGTGAAGCCCAGTTCGCTGCATACTTCCTGCATACGCTTCAGACCTACTCTTTTTCCGTTCTCCATGATCGTAAAAACATACCATTCCGGCTTTGTGAGCTTCAGTCGGTTGCTTTGAATGCCCGGAGCGCAAAGCTCACCCTGAACGGTCAGTGTGGTCAAGCCCTCCTTGGTTGCAAACTCTTCCAGCTTTTCCTTGTACCCTCGCTCGTTGACCAGATTATAGAATGT
>CALEPT010000201.1 GCA_937910385.1 uncultured Ruminococcus sp.
AAGAAAGCCGGAGTTTGATGCTGCGGTTGGTCTTGTAAAGATTTTTGGATTGCCCGTAAATTATATTGGCAAAACAGGAGCGCAGAGAGTAGCTACAATTCTGGGTGGTGATTACAGCGGCGATGATTCAGACCAATTTGAATTTCAGATGGTCCCAACTTTACGACTTAATAAGTATAAATCAATAGCAGAGTGGTACAGAAATCCTGATAACCATGATTACAAGAAAAAGCAGATTGTAAGCATCTGCGGTATTCCTCACACAGTCGCATGGGGTGGTTTGCATGGTGCAGTTGGTGAGATAAAGTATAACACAAAAGGCGAAGCAAGAGTAAAAGCTACGCCATACCACGGTAAGGGATATTATCTTATGGCTGATGTTGGAGCTTACTATCCAAGCTTGCAGCTTAGATATAAGTTAGGTTACAGACATATGAGACATCCAGAAAATTTTGAAAAAATCCATGGTGAAAACCTGCGCTTTAAAGCTCTGGGAGATAAGGCGGCGAGGCTACCTTATAAGATAGCAGACAACGCAATCTCAGGACAGCTAAAAGATAAGCACTCCGCGCTTTTTGACCCAAGAGAAAATAATGCTGTGTGCATTAACGGACAATTGTTGCTGATTGACCTTTTGGAAAAATTAGAGCCTTATATAGAGCTAATACAGTCAAATACAGATGGTGTACTTTTAAAAATGCCTGCTACCTGTGGTCGCAGTGAAACAAATTTTAAAAACTGGTATAACCTCATAGATGACATAGTTTGGGAGTGGGAAGAGCGCACGGGTATGCGGATGGAATTTGATGTTTATACTGAAGTTTTTCAAAAGGATGTAAACAACTATGTGCTTGTGGGTCCGGACGGTAAAATGAAAACTAAAGGCGGTTATACTAAAAGTTTATCAAAAATAGATAATGATTTACCCATCATCAACAAGGCTTTGGTAGACTATATGATACACAAAGTGCCTATTGAAATAACGATAAATAGCTGTAATGACCTGATAATGTTTCAAAAAATAGTAAAATTGAGTGGAAAGTACTGGAAAACGTGGCATAATGGGCGGTTTATGAGTGAAAAATGCCACCGGGTTTTTGCGAGTTATGATGATTTGGATACCTATATCGGAAAAGCAAAAGCTCCTGATGCTACAATTGAAAAATTTGCAAACACGCCAGATCATTGCTTTATAGAAAATGGGGATGTGAAATCTATTGATGTACCAGGTAAGCTCGACCGTGGATGGTACATTGATCTGGCTAAAAAGAGACTAAATCAATACGGGGTGGAGGTATAATGGATGCAGGAACTCTTTCGAGGATATGTACCTACAAAAAATAAGAGTTGTCTGATGCCTTATAAAAACAGACCATCAAACGAATTGTTAAGGTATGAGGATGTAATATCTTTGCCGGAATATGCCGGTATTATTGCAAATGATGTAATTCTTATTGATATAGACGATAAAAAAGAATCAGAAATATTACTCGACATTGTAGATGATTTGCAATCAAATTGCAGGGTGTATAAGACAACGCGCGGAAAGCATTTCTTTTTTATGAACAACCGAGGACACAATGATTATGTTGTTGATAAGTGCGGAACGCATAAGCGGCTTGCCTGCGGTCTTACTGCTGATATAAAAGTTGGCTGTAAAAATTCTTATTCCGTATTGAAGTTTGTAGACAAGGAAAGACCTATTCTTTATGATATCGAAAAGGATGAAGAATATGAGCTACTGCCAAAATGGCTGATGCCTATACAGTCAAAGATAAATTTTCTTGATATGGAAGCTGGGGATGGTAGGAACCAAGCGTTATTTAATTATATTTTGACCTTGCAAGCAAATGATTTTACTACGGACGAGTGCCGAGAAACGCTACGAATTATCAATAATCATGTTTTAGAAGAGCCACTTTCAGAGAGTGAGCTTGATATTTTAATGAGGGATGATGCTTTTCAGAAGCCTATATTTTTTAGAAGAAATCAATTTTTATTCGATAAGTTTGCAAGGTATCTTAAGAGCAGTAACCACATCATAAAAATATACGGGCAGCTTCATGTGTACAAGGATGGTATTTATGTAGATGGAGACAAAGAAATTGAAGGACAGATGATAAAGCACATTCCCGACCTTAATCGCTCAAAGAGGGGTGAGGTGCTATCATACATGGATATTTTGATTGATCAGAATGAAGAGATGGCTCCTGCTAATCTTATAGCTTTTAAAAATGGTATCTATGATATCATGACAGATGAGATGGAAAACTTTAATCCAGGAATAATAATTACTAACAAGATACCGTATGACTATAACCCGGACGCTTATTCGGAGATATGCGATAAGACACTCAACAAGCTTGCTTGTAACGATAAAAATATTAGATTGCTGTTGGAAGAGTGCGTAGGCTATTGCTTTTACCGTAGAAATGAGTTAAGAAAGTCAATCATTTTAACGGGCGAAAAAGAGAACGGAAAATCAACATTTCTCTCTATGCTTGAAAGACTTTTAGGGCATGAAAATATAGTGAGCCTTGACCTTAAAGAATTAGGGGATCGTTTCAAGACTGCACAACTTTTTGGTAAGCTGGCGAATATTGGGGATGACATAGGGGATGAATTTATTCCTAATACATCCGTATTCAAAAAGCTTTCATCTGGTAACCCTGTTAATGCAGAGTTTAAAGGGCGTGACCCGTTTGACTTTTCGAGTTATGCAAAACTAATTTTTTCAGCCAACGATATTCCAAGGATGAAAGACAAGTCGGGAGCGGTCTTATCAAGACTTGTGATCATTCCATTTAATGCGAGGTTTTCAGCGAGTGATCCTGATTTTGACCCATATATAAAGTATAAGCTTATTACACAGGAGGTAATGGAATATCTCATTAAGATCGGCATTGAAGGGCTAAAGCGTATACTTAAAAATCAAAAGTTTACGCAGTCTGAAAAAGTGGAAAAAGCACTTAGTGAGTATGAAGAAAATAACAATCCAATCCTTCTATTTTTTAAAGATGAACCAAAAATATATGATGAATCGACCACAGCAGTATATCAAAAGTATTATGCTTTCTGTGTAGCAAATAACTATACTCCAATGAGTAACATTGAGTTTTCAAAACAGGTGAGAAAATTTTATGATGCTGAGATTATTAACAAAACGATAAAAGGAAAGCGATTTAGAGTCTTTAAAGAAAGGGTTGAGAAATGATTAAGATTAGAAAAAATGCAGCTTGTCCAAAGTGCTGCGGAATACTACGCAGAATCAAGGGCGATAAAGATATTTTTATTCGCTGTATTGCCTGTGGCGCATCATATCGTGTGACAGGCATTACAGATTTTGATGAAGAGTTTGAATGTGAGGAAGTTTTAATGTATAATACATCTAAAGAGGTATGAGATATGAAAATAAAAATTATTAAATTTAGTGATCATGTAAATCTGCCAGACCGCGCGCATTATAATGACTCCGGAGCGGACATATTCGCTTCAAAAACTGTTACTATTCCACCACACCAAATTGTGCCGGTAGCAACCGGCATAGGTCTCGAACTTCCAAATGGGTATGATGTTGTTATACATTGTAAGTCTGGATTAAGTAGCAAAGGTATCTTATGCGCCAACGCTCCCATTGATGCCGGATATCGTGGCGAGATATTTGCAATCCTTTATAATACAACAAATGATCCAGTCACGTTTTTTGCAGGAGATAAGATTGGTCAATTTGTTGTACGTCCTGTAATCTACGCTGACTTTGTATTAGTAATTGAAGGTGAAGAGCGCGGTGACGGCGCGTTTGGATCAACTGGCAGATAAGGAGGGAGAAAATGACAAAGCTTAAAAAAATGAGAGAATCAAGAGGGCTATCACAATCACAACTTGCAAAAATGTCTGGCGTTTCATTGAGAGCGTTGCAGTACTATGAGCAGGGGCGGCTCAACTTCAATGGGGCAAAGGTAGACAAGATTTTTTCAATCGCATTTGCTCTGGGCTGTGATGTAGAAGATATTTTAAGTGACGAAAAAGCTATTGCAGCAATCAGTAAATACCAGAATCAGGAAGTTTAAATTAAAAGTCCACAGATTATTGTGGACTTTTTTCGCACTCTTTTTTATAAAAAATATTTATTTTTTTATAAAAAATACTTGACATTATACATTTCTGAGTGTATAATGTATTCAACAGTTAAGGAAAGCACTAAGGAGGTAAGGAAATGAAAAAATATATCGCAATCGGTCATTGGGGAGAGAATAAGAATATCACAAGCGTAGCAAACAGTAGCACAACCCTCAAAAATTTTCGGGATGACCTTGGCGGTAACGATTTTATCCCTTGGATGATCCTGACAGAAAAAAGTTTTTTTCAAATCATGAATGGTGCGGATGTGTGGCAGATGGTCACGAAAAAGGTAGCAAATTACCGTAAATGGAATGAGGTTACAGAGTATATTGAGCAATGCCTTGATATAATGGAAGAGCGAATGACCATAGCATGAAAGGAGTGAACAATGGGAAAAATCGGAAGAGCATACAAAGAGCCAGTATATTGGAAAACGTATGATTATTTATCTGGTCATACATATATTTTGGGTGATAAGTATGCCAGTAAACGTGAAGCCATGGCAAGAGCCATAAGTGATGGGATGCGAGTTATCTCACAATCAACTGTACCGATAACAGATGATCAAAAACGTATTGCAGAACTTGAATTACGCTTGAAGGAGGTAGAAACATGTGGAGTAACCAAATAAAAACAATCGGGATGATACTAATCCTAACTGCGGTAATTGCCATTATTACCGCCAATATAACAACTATTGATCCTGTGAAAGATCACGTAAACGTGGAGGGTCCAAAATATGTGAATGTTACACAATGGATTTTTGAAAATTATGACATATGGAATGGAGCCGAATCAAAGTTAAAATCAAAAAAGACAAAAAATGTAAAGAAGTTGGTATGGGAATTAGAACAACATGAGACACAACTTTTAAAATCTGCTGTTCAAGCTGAGTGCGGATATAATCAACCAGATGAATGTGTAAGAGCAACGGGGGATGTCATCTTGAATCGCATGAGAGATGGCTGGGCAGACGGTACAGTTTATGGGGTTATAACACAATCACATCAATTTGAAACATGGAGCAATGGTAGAATTCAAAGCCAAACTGAAGTGTCTGAGCAAGTTGATAGAATCATTGACGAAGAATTAGCAAAAGGTCAAACATACCCCGGATTATTGTTTTTTACAGCCGGATATTATAACCCTTACTGCACTCCCTGGGGAGTAATTGGAGATCACTATTTTGGATATTGAGTTGACATTATACATTTTTTAATGTATAATAACATCATAAATTAAAGGAGGTATAAAGTATGAATTTTCAAAAGTTTCAAACGAACCTGATCAAAGCCGCAGAAGCCCGTGATGGGTTAAATAAGCCATTTCCACCTGGTAACATGTATCAGAGCAACGACCGCTTCACTTATATAGCAATGAATGGCAACTACATTGTGGGCATACCTAATCGGTTTTTCTATCTTGATGCAAAAAAGGTTTTTGATAAACCAGAATGGGATGGTTTTAAAAGTTTTTTGAATGATGCGGCAGATACAAAACCAGCGATTGACACACACGTCATCAGAGAAGTTGACTTACACGGTAAAAAGAACACCTTCCATAAGTTTATGGTTAATGATGAAGCAGTATATATCGATGAAAAGTTTTATAAAGAATTTTATCAGATGTATCTCAAAGATGAAACAAAAGCGTGTAAGTTTACAGGATTGACAGCAAAATCACCTATATATCTTTGGTATCATGATGAAGTAGTGGGCATAATATTACCTGTTTTTGTGCGGGGGGAAAACAATGTCTTTTAAATTAACGCTTGGGTCACTTTTTGACGGAGCAGGAACGTTTCCCCTTGTAGCAATGATGTATGGCATAAGACCAATATGGGCGAGTGAGATTGAGCCATTCCCGATAAGAGTGACCGAAAAGCGGCTACCGTTTATGAAGCATTACGGCGATATATCCAAATTAAACGGCTCTAAATTGGAGCCGGTGGATATCATCACATTTGGAAGTCCTTGTCAGAACTTAAGCGTTGCAGGAAACCGTAAAGGGCTTGCAGGAGAAAAATCAAGTTTATTTTATGAAGCAATCAGAATCATAAAAGAAATGAGGAGAGCTACAGATGGAAAGTACCCAAGATTTGCTGTTTGGGAAAATGTTAAAGGGGCTTTTAGCTCCAACAAAGGAAAAGATTTCCAAGAAGTCATCAGAATGTTTACTTCGATCAAAGAGTCAAAAGTGCATGTGCCTGAACCTAAGAAGTGGGAACATGCAGGAACCATCATGGGAGATGGTTACTCAATCGCCTGGAGACTATTTGATGCACAATTTTGGGGCGTTCCCCAACGCAGAGAGAGAATCTACCTTGTTGCAGATTTTGGAAGCGAACGTACCGGAGACATACTATTTAAGCCCGAAGGCTTGCCAAGGCATTTTAAACCGTGCAAAACGCAGAGGGAAGAAACTACCGGAACGACTGGAATCGGCGTTGATGAAACAAGCTGCATCTGTTTGAATGATCAAGGTGGTGACTGTATGGATATTACAGAGGATGTGACCTGTACATTAAGGGCAGAGGCACATCACCCCCCCGTGGTTCCACAGGCGGTATATTGTCTGCAAGGTAATGGCATAGATAGAGCCGACACAGCCAGGTGCAATGGCCGTGGATGGTGTGAGAATATAAGTTATACATTAAACACTATAGATAGACCGGCGGTTGTATGTGACGCAAGAGGAAATGGCGATGGTAAGGTTGTTCCGACACTCATAGGAGACCACGAGAACCGTATTACAGATTATACAGCAATCTGCATTGAAAATGGACAGGCACATATTGCAAACCACACAACTAAAGGGGTATGCTCGAAATCAAGCCATTCGATGATGAGCGACAATCCAAAAAGCGGATTCTATGAGGCAGATACATCGAGGTGCCTTGATGCCAACGGAGGCAATCCCCCGGAGGGGAACCAGGGCGGCGTCGCTGTGGTGGCGATTGAGGGCAACGGCTCACGTCCATCCCATAAGGGAGACGGCTACAGGGAGTCCGATGTGATGTATACCTTGAATACGACGGAACAACACGCCGTGGCATTTGCCGAAAAGGCGGCTCCGCTTTCTGCAAATGACGGACCAAAAGGACCGTCAAGCCAGCGGCTTAAAAACCCGGAGCAGAACTTTGTGGCTGAAAAAGCCTACGGCATCGACCGCATTGCATATAGTGCCGGGATGAAAGCCGGGTTCAACTTTGCGGTTAATGAGGAGGTAGAGCCCACGATGGTTTCTGCCGGTCCCAATGCGGTGGGGCATCCTGTTTACCATTCATCAAAGAACAGCCATCACACCAAATTTACAGATGATTCTGCGGTGGATACTTTGGTGGCATCCGACTTCAAGGATCCGCCTACGGTGACGGAAGAGCCATATTATATAGTACGGAGGCTCACGCCCATCGAGTGCGCAAGGCTGCAGGGCTTCCCTGACTGGTGGTGCGATGATCTGGGAGAAGAAAATCCATCAGACGAGGAAGTCCAAAAATGGATAGACATTTTTAAAGAGTACAACGATGCTATCGGTAAGAAGTCAAAGCCAAAGACCGCTAACCAGATAAGGAAATGGCTCAAAAATCCATACTCAAATACTGCGGTCTATAAAATGTGGGGGAATGGTTGTGCATTTCCCAATGTTGAGTATGTTCTCGCAGGAATAGCTGGACTTTTCTATAGATATTGTGAAGAGTGCGCCCATGGGTGTAGTGGATATTGTAAGGTGATAAATGACGATATAAGCCCATATGACATAAGTTGTGATTATTTTAAGGAGGTAGAAGATTGACAGTTAAAGAGTATGAGAAGTTTCACAAGATGAAAAATCTGAACAACAAGCTCACCAAACAAAATAAAAAATTAATCGCCAAACGTGATGGACTGTTATCCAAAATGACAAAGGCAAAGCAGGATGTTAGTACCATGATGGGAAGCTATGATTATAAGACTGGTTATATATGTGCTTTGTCTTTTATCGAAGGATTACTTACGGAGGATTATAAATGAGAAAGATCGAAAACGAGGCAAGATTAAGACGAGAGCAAGATATTCTGGACAGAATTGAAAATGTAAAGCGATTGATTCAGATGGAAACTACCATGCTGACCTGCGATGGGTGTGGGATGTACCCTCAGTACCGATTGTCGGATAGAGATGGAAAAGTTTTTAGCAAAAACTTACTTAGCGATGTGAGAGATGAAATACAAATGCAGTTGTTGAGCATTGTTGCACTCTGCTATGGGGCTGGTCCGGATGTTGGCGAGCCGGTGCCGATGCTCGAATGGAAACAGTCAACGACAGACCAACATTCATCCGATAAATTCTGGGATATGTGGGATGAGTGCCTGGGCTGGAACGCATAGGATGAAAGGAAGAAGATGGGTGTTAAATACATAAGAGCGGACAGCGCAAAGAAGAAATTGCGACAGTATTTGAGGTTGGAAGTTGGACTGGGAATTGCGGCTATTGACAGCATGAGAGCCTGTGACGTGATGCCCAGAAAGATTACGGGGAAGTGGTCTGCGGATTCTCCGCAGTCTGATAACCGGGGAGCCAAGCCAAAAGACATCACGGACAAGCACTATCACGCAAAGTATGAGACAGTATCATGTCCACATTGCGGAACTACACTGGCGGATCATGTAGTTGTTGGCGGTTGGTATTGTTACCATTGCGGCGGCAAGTTTGGCAAGAAAAACATCACCTGCGATGGTTGTGATGCGCAGTTTACAAACCGATGTGACTGCGAAGAGGGGCGTTACAAGCCAAAAAGTTTTGACTGCAACGACTGTGCCTTCTGCCATGCAAATTGCAAAGACAAATCAATAGCTTGTGATGATGAGGATGGGAAATGCGATTTTTTTGAACTGTACGGAGGTTAAGAATATGGACGATTGGATTCAATTTGACGATGACCACAAGCCGAAAGCCGGAGAAACGGTACTTGTATCACAAAGTTACAAGAATGACATGCGCCCGGGTTCATATGGGGAAGTCACGGTTGCCTATTGGAACGGCGTTTTCTTTACATGGTATATGTACCGAAAGGACTGGTGCCACGGAAGTATTATGGACCACGGTGACATATGCCCGGGAAATGAATATGTAGATGCATGGATGCCGTTGCCGAGGGCATGGAGCGATTGGGAAGCTTTGAAATAAAAGATGTGTAAAAAAGAACCAAC
Source organism: uncultured Ruminococcus sp. (assembly GCA_937910385.1). GTDB lineage: Bacteria > Bacillota > Clostridia > Oscillospirales > Ruminococcaceae > Ruminococcus. Next base: position 9,314 of record CALEPT010000201.1, read on the forward strand.
AATCATAGAAGCAGATAGAGGAGATGAAGAATGAAAATTGCAATAGAAATATCTGAGACATTAAGAGAGATCGCGAGTTATGGGGATGCAAAAATGTTTTCACATCCTATGTGGCAGGCAAAACTGATGGATTCTATCAAAAATGGCATCCCCGTAGATACCCCAGAGGACTGTATAAGCAGAGAGGATGCCATAACATACTGCTCAGTATGCAAGCTGGAAAGAGGGCTTATCTTGGAGTATCTGAGAGATGCAAAATCAGTTGTCAGCACGAAACCTGAACAGCCATTGACCAGTTAGACAAAATGATCAAGGACTTTAGAAAAAATATAAAAAGCGAAAATCATGATTAAAGGATGCGATAATGAGAACAAAAAACAACAAGGATAATCCTGCATACAAAGCCTTTGCGTATAGGTTCCGCAAGGCGGTTGAGAACTCCGGTTTACAACAAAACCAGATTGCTGATTTGACTGGCATGACCGAGACTACGGTTAGTCGGTATGTGAATGGCGAGCGTATTCCACACCCGATTCTGCTTGCAAAACTCTGTGAAGTGCTTCGCTGTGATGCGAATTGGCTGATCGGAAAAGAAGAACCAAAACAAGATTGGATTCCTGTAGATGTACGATTGCCGGTTATGGGGCAGTCGGTATTTGCAACCTGCGTCAGTAAAATCGACAACAGAGATGATTGGGTGATTGATACTTGCTATATTCCGCTTTCTGAACACATGAAAAATCCGATGTATTCTGACTGGGGGAACATACCAATGCTTAATTCAGGGGACGCAGAAGTTATTGCATGGATGCCAAACGATTACCCAGAGCCGTATAAAGCAGAAAGTGAGGAATAAGAAATGACATTAGATGAAACGATTAGCCACACAGAAGAAGTGGCGGAAGATATGAACAACAGAGCAAAATTTTACAAAGAGCCAAAGAATAGTGCTTACAATGCGAATCATCATTATACGGATTGCGTAGAATGTGCTGAAGAACACAGGCGGCTTGCAGAATGGTTGAAAGAATTGAAAGTGTATAGAAAAAATTGGCAACAATTAAAGGAAACAATAACTGAGATAAAAGATAATAATGAGTATAAGTTTGGGAATAACGACAGAACAGAGCTATGCAGGTTCTTATTGAATTATATGGGGGTATTGGAAAATGAAACTGATAGTTGATATTGATGAAGTGATGTATAAACTGATTAAGTCAGAACAATATACCGGAAACAACGGCGCTGATTATAGTGCCAGAGCAATTCAAAGAGGCACACCACTTCCAAAAGGACATGGAAGATTGATTGATGGCACTGAATTAAAAAGAAAATTTATAGTGTATGGATATGATTATGGCGGGGATGTGTTAGATGATATGCCAACAATCATAGAAGCAGATAAGGCAGAAAGCGAGGATAAGGAAGGAGGTGATTCATTTGATTAGATGTCCCAGATGTGGAAAATTCAAGGATGTAGGAACCTATGATTCTGAAAGATATGATAATTATAATCGCAGGAGGCGAATCTGCTACGCCTGCGGAGCAAAGTTTAGGACAGTAGAGCTTTATGCTGAAGATTATAAACAGCAAAGAATATGCGAAGCTGAGCATAGGCAGCTTGTAAGATTTGTACGAGAAGCAATTGGCGGCAAAGCTTAAATGGGGAGAATCAATCAGAAGAATGGATGGTGTTTAGTGATGGTTGAAGTTGACGTAATATTTTTGGCATTAGTGTCATTCTTTGTGGGATGGTTGGTAGGATATGTGACAGGCAGATACGATGATGAGTTATAGGCAAGAGGACTTATATAATGAACATACAGAAAAATAAAAAGATGGATAGGGCTAAAGTTGATGGATTCAACATGGGATTGCTTGCCGGGTGTTGTGTTCTCAACGATTATTTCGACTTTGAAGATGACGAACTGAAAGAATACATCGAGGGATGCAAGAAAGTTGTTGAAAGCATTGCAAGCCGTCAGGATAGTGCAAAATACATCATAGGCGAACTAAAGAAAATGACAGGAATAGAGTTGACCTTTTCGTGACAGCATAAAGCCGTATAACGGGTTTTCTTTGGGTGCAAGGGTTTTGTGCTAAATGCAAAAATAATTGATTGTGGGGCTTGTGAACGCGATGCAGGCGCATTACAAACCCCACTAAGTTTTTTATTTACCTGCCATCCGTCGCGTCGTTCACGTTCCTGCGGTTTCTTTCAAGCAGCACATCCTGCCTTTCACAAAACCTATGTCATAACCCATGACCGCACCGATATAAATGCGATTCAGCGTATTTCTCCCGCTTTTCGTAATCTCGACAAAAGATTCAATTCCGCGCAAATCCTGTATTGGATTGTTTGTTCGCCCGTCGTAGCAGTGCAGGTCAGACTTTAGTATTTTGTTGTATCTCTTGCGGAAACTGTCTGCCTCTTCGGGTTTGAGTTTGAACCGGTCGCTGGATTCCTTTGTGCTTTTATTCTTCCTTGGCTCCTCAAATTGTACTATCTTTCCCATGTCTGCCTCCTATGCCAAAATTATCGCCAATGCGAACATACCGAATATCCTGACTATGACGGTCAGGTAGACGGCGTAGTCAAGGATCGTTTCAAGGTTGCTGTTGTTGACCGGGTTGCGCCGAAGCCTTGCGGCTTTGAGTACCTTGTCAACATCCTTTTCGGCGTTTGCAATCTGTTTCACCCGTTTATTAAAACTTGCCATAATCTTATCATCCTTTCTTTAAGACACCCTGTTATTTGCATTGTCCACTTTTTTTGCAAATAGTACGGTAATGTGTAATTTTCGATAATGTCAATCGCATAATCCAAATCCCTGCGCTTGATGTCCATGTACGAGCGGACGCGAAAATTCGAGTTCAGGTTGTTCGTGTACGCATCGTGGTAGGCGGTCTGTGTTATGCTCCTGTCGCGGTATGCGTTGCTGTCCTTGCCGCCCAGCAGACCGACTATGCGCCTGTTCATGCACAAGCGGAGCCGTTTCAGGTCAGTCGGGAAGAGCGGCATGTCCAACTTGAAATCCTCCACGCCCTGTCTGATGTCGGACACGGTTGCCTTTACGGTTTCGACCTCGTTCTTGACATTTCCGATTTCCTCGCGGAGTTCGACATGTCCCTGTGCCAGCAACGCGATTTTCCCGTCCGTTGACTGTGGAAGGGCGGCGGCGGAGTAGCCGCCTGTTTTACGGATAGAGGGCAGGACTTCGGACGATACCCACATTGTGAATTTTTCCGCACTCTCTAACTTGCTACCGAATATCAATTTGTACAAGC
>CALEPT010000202.1 GCA_937910385.1 uncultured Ruminococcus sp.
AAGAATACAGCATCAAAAAGAATATTTATGCAAAAAAAGAATGCCCAGCCTACAAGAATGAGCAAAAATGTGCGTTATCAAACCCATTTATATAGTCCGATGAACTGGGAAACTTGTACTACATTCGATCAGCGGCTCAGTGTGCGGAGCAATTGAATACATCGTGGACGGGAATAAGACCAGAGATCATTCGCTTGTCGAGTCTTTTATGTGCGAGACAGAACCAGTTCGAGCAGCAGAGCAATTCCGAGCAATCCGAGAGCGTTTCGGAAGTAGTCGAAGCACCACCAAAGCACAGCACATAATTCAATCGTTCTCTCCGAATGAAGTCACCCCCGAAAAGGCTATGGAGATCGCACAGGAATTGTGTCACAGGCTCTTACAGGAGCAGTATCAATACATCATCGCCATACATACCGACCATGACCATATTCACGCACATATTCTTGTGAATAATACGAATTTTATCACAGGCAGGACTTTTGAAACGGAGCATAATCAAGGTAGGAAAAGTGAACGTGCGTGGGCAGAGGTTCGGCATATCTCAGACGAGCTATGTAAGGAGAATAATCTTTCCGTCATTGAGAACCCCGAACAGAGCAAGGGCAAGAGCCATTGGGAATGGGATATGACACGACAGGGGCTATCGTGGAAAGCAAAGCTGAAATATGCGATAGATCAGGTAATCAAGGTCAGCGAAAACTTTGAGGACTTCCTTGCCAAGTGCGCAGATTTCGGCATACTCTACGAATACAATCCCGACCATAAGATCGACCTGAAATTTATGCTTGCAGAGCAAAAGGAACGCAATCCGAGAGCGAAGTTCACCCGTAGCCGGACGCTGGGCTGGTATTATGAAACCGAGCAGATCAAAGGGCGTATCGCACAGTATATGGGTGGTATGATATATGTTCCGAGAATCAAAGTCAGACAAATCACTCCGAAAGCTGAGGAGAACAAGTTTGTCCGTGATGCTATCGACCGTGGCAATATGAAGGTGGCAAGTATCGCCAAGAACATCATTGCCGAATATGGAGTCGAGCCGGAAGAGATACGCAATGCAGCGATCTCCGCTTATGCTCACAGCCGTCGCTTGGTGTCCGAGCTGAACAACTTGAAAACGGAGATCGAAGATCTGGAAGTCAAGCTGAAAGTCCTGAAGAAATACCGTCAGCTCAAGCACTACGGCGAGGAGCTGAAAGCTCTCAGCGGTCGAGATGAAAAGAAGTATAAGGAAACCCACAGCTATGAACTCTCCGAATATGGGAAAGTCCGCACACAGGTGTTGGAGCTTTATCCGTCGGGACATATCCCGACCGTGGAGAAGCTGGAAAAGAGTATCACGGCGCTTCGTAAGAAGCTGTCGGCAATGAATACAGAGTATAATCAGGCGGACAAGAAAGCCCGTGAGCTTGCCGATGCACAGCGAACGATAGAAGAATACCTGCGGCAGGAGCAGAGCCGAGATCATCAAAAAAGAAAGAAACGGAATGACCTCGAATGACGATAGGCTCTCTGGCGAACGGAAAAGCGCCTCAGAGCCGTCTGTGACGGTTATGGGGAAACTGATACCCCGAAACAGTAAAACGCTCCCTGAGCGTTCAGAGAGCGTTTTACGATATACAGCATATTTCACCGAGGATTTTTCTGTGATTGCTGCGCCCTGCACAAGAATTATTACAAATAATTCGCAGAGCTGGACTCCGAGATCATTGTAGGCTATAATAAGGTTACTATGAAATTGGAGGTGCTTCAAATGTTAGCAATACCTGAATTGGCAATGCCGAAATCACAAAAAGTCACGACTGTCTGCAACGGCAAACGAGAGGTCTGGACAGACTACGAACAGGCAAAGGCGTATTTCCTTGAACTCATGATGACCACCGATGGCGAGGAGCGTGAGGGAGCAGAATGCGTTTACATTCAGCTCACACACGGCTTGTCGGAGTGCAGCGACGAGGACGATTGATTTTAGCAAAGCGAGTTGTCGATTATCGACAGCTCGTTTTGACTATGCCTTGTGACGAACGGAGAATCCCTCAGAGTTGTACATGACGGTTATGGGGAAAGCTGTCCACCGAAAAAGAAAGACGGCTCAGAGAGCTTGTTGTAATCGCTCCCTGATCCGCCCCACTATTGCTGTAATAGTCCGACTACGACCAATCTCTGTGATCCGTCATCGGTGCAGGTGATGATTGTGATGCGATTATCTCCAAAATCATCAAGCACCCATATTTCGTTCGGTTCGACGATATTCATCTCTGCAACTGTATAATTGTAGCTTTTCTTATCCTTGTTATAGAGCGTGATCGTCATTCCGATTTCGATATTTTTGAGGTTATTGAAATACTCCTTGTAGATCGTGCTGCTGTGACCAGCAATACAATAATTACCCTTTCCGAAATCTCCTGATCCGGAGAAATGCCCAACCGCCTTTGAGAGTATGCTGTTATCTGTGCCTTCCAATATTGGAGCTTTGATATTCAAATCAGCAATCTCAACAACAGGATTTTCACGCATCAGCTTTTGTTTCTTCCACTCCCGGTAAATCTTTCTGATGCCGAAGAAGCCTAAAATACTGATGCCGATTATAATGGCAATGAGCCCTGCCAGAAACAGAGCCCATTGCTTTTTTGTGTGCGTCTTACTTTTCATCTTCTTTGCGGCGGAGAATGCCGGAAGAATACACTGCTCCTGCACCTGCTGCGGTCAGCAGCAAGGCAGCAACTGAGATCAGGATGTTGGTCACGGAATTATTACCGGTTTGCGGGAGATCTGCGTTCTTTTCATCTGTTGTTGTGGTGGTTGTTGTAGTTGTTGTGTTCTCCGCATCAGAATTTACCGTAGTGATTGGCTTGCCATCTACACAAGGCACGAGGTTAAAAGCAGTTCTTTCGATATTGTTCTTTTCAGCATATTCCAGAATCGCTGTGTTTGCAGCCGTTTCGGAATTGAACTCCACAACGACCGTACCGGCATACTGCGGATATGCTTCATCGCTCACGCACTTGGCATCCAGCCTGTTATCTGCAATAAACTTGCTGAACATTTTACGAATCTGCTCGATATCGGTAATTGTTGCCGCTTCTGTAGTTGTGGTGGTTGAATCAGACAACTCCGCAATTTCTGTTGTGATTCCCAACTCCTCAGCAGATTTCCACTCACTTTTCAGCGTGATGCGACGAACGAGTTCATTGCCTTTGGCTGATTCAACCTGATCTTTTGTAAGAACACAGGAAAGACGAGGAGAGTTCGCATCATAGGTTGCGGATGTGGGATCAACGCCGATTGCGGTCAATATCTCTGTGGTTCTGGAATTGCGTTCTTTTTTAAGTGCTTCTGCTGCAATCTCAGTACAATAATCGAACTCCATGTTTACGATTTCTTCATCGCTATATAAATTCTTATCAAGCGTTTCTGCATAGATTGCAGCCTGTTCCTTTGCCCAGGCGGAGATTTCGCCGACCGGAATGTCTTTGTACAGGATATAAACTTCTACAGACTGTGCGCCGGACGCAAAAGCATTTAATACCTTTTCATCAACTTTAGTATCAGAAGCCGTTTCCTGCACATACGGTTCACCATTAAGCAGAGGGACAACACGAATGCTCTCTTTGGGGATATTCTGCTCGATCAAATACTCCATGAGATGATCGTAATCAGTACCATAGTTCGTGCCAATAGAGTCAGCATAATTGAATTCAACAATGATTTTTCCGGCGTATTCCGGATGTAAATCATATGTTTCCGCATAGAAACAGGCGGCATCTAACCCATTCTCCTCAAAATATGCAGTCAATATCGTGCATATCTGATCGGTATCGGTGACTGCTTCTTCGGCGAAAATAGTAATTGTCTCGGATTCAACGGCTTCTGCGGCTACATTTACAACACAGACGGATGACTGCATCAGCAGAAGTGTCACGGCGAGGTAAGTAAGGATTTTTTTCATAATGAGCCCTCCTTTTTTCGGGTGAAACAAGTGATTGACAGTGGAAATTAGAGATTGGGATTTTCTTTGTTGACATAAACAAATGTGAGATAGTGTTCATCAATTCCGTTTTGTACTGCATAGATCCGTAATACTCCATCAACTCCTTTCGTATTACACTCGATCACTACCGTGTTCGGATACTGCGGATATGCGTCCGCATCGGCAACCCAGAGGTGCAGTTCAAGCCCATACAGATCAATTAACTGCGGAATCAGCTCACGGGCGTGCGCAAGCTCAATCGGATCAGGCACAAATGCATTTGTAGTAGTTGTCGTTGTAGTCGTATCATCAGTAATAGTTGTCATTTGATCTGTTGTAAATTCACCGGTGGTCGGTGAATAGGTTTGAATTGTTGTAACAGTGTCTGAAATACTTACTGTTAATTCTCCTACTGCCATCGTGGTAAGTGTTATATCAGTCTGGATCGCTGTTGTCACATTATTAGAACTCGGCACTGTTGTAGTAGGAGGTGGTTCTGTCACTAAATGAGTAGTCGCAGATGCTTGCATTTCCGTCTGCTTTCCTGTAACCTGTTGAGTTACTGGTGATTCAGACGCATCGGTAACGGCTGCTGTTGTCTGCGTTTGAATGCTTGCTGTAGTAGAAATATGATCTGTCCTGTCCCTGGAAGTTGGTGTGGTAATGAAAACAGGCTCTGTCTGCTTCGTGATCTGCGTCTTGGATGTATTTTCAGATTCCGTTGATGTTGTGGTTTCGGGTACTTCCAATGTCGTTTCATCTATAACATCGGGCTGAACGGGGATACCCGGTAATTTGCGAAAATGGTTCCAATAACCGAGTCCAAGTACAGCACATAAGCAGAAACAAGCCAAAACCGGAGCGCTATGTTTTATGGTGAGGATGCGTCTTTTCCTGCGCTCCTGATATTCATTACGTCTGGAAAGTACGCTTTGAAACATCTGATCGTCATTCTTCATATTCAAAGCCACTCCTTTCCAGTTCGGACTTCAATGCTTTCTTTGCATTATACAGCAATGTTTCTATCTGCCTGCTTGATTTCTTCATAATCAGGGCAGCTTCAGCATTAGTGAACTCCTCAAAATATATAAGATACAGCACTTGCCGATATTCAAGTTTCAATCGGTGCAATGCCTGATGCACCATACGCTTCTGTTCAGTTTTTATGTAATTGCTTTCGAGGTTTTCCTCGTCAGCAAGGTATTCCTGCGATTCCAGCGGAACGACGCTAAGCTTTGAGTGCTTTCGGAGATGTTTTGCTGTTATATTACGAGCAATTGCATAAAGCCAAGTCTTGAACGAGCTTTTTGCAGAAAATTTGGGACATTTAATCGCAATTTCTGCAAATGTGTCTTCGGTCAAGTCCTCAGCAGTATGAATGTTTTGTACAAAGCTATTCAAATACAATATCAGTCCTGCCCGATAGGTACAGATAATCTCATGCAGTCCCTCATCGTCGCCCGCAAGGAAACGGCGGTAGCTACTTTCACCGTTATCCATGGGGAGATTCCTCCTCTCAAGGGCTGATCTTTGCCCTTTCACTTATTAGTACCACTTTTTTGTAAAAACTCAAAGTGAAATTTGAAAAAACTCTGCCCACAAATGAAGTTTGTGAAGTGTGTACAAATATTATATCATAAATATAGCTAAAGTGCAATACAAAAAGCAGAGCGATTCCAAACTCACTCTGCTTTTTGCTTATTACCTATTATCGAATTTGATTCTGCCCTTTATGTGGGGTTACTTAATGGTTATTTGACATTTGTTGAAACAAACGGATTTCCGTCAAATTCACAGTCGGGATTCAGGATATAGACCGCCTCGGTATTACGGCAGTATCTGAATGCATGATCATTTATTTTGGTTACATTCTCGGGTATGGTTATTTCTTTGATATTTGTGCCCCAGAAAGCGCCCCAGCCTATTTCCGTAACGGATTCGGGTATAGTGAACTCGGTTATGCCTGCTGCGTCACAAA
>CALEPT010000203.1 GCA_937910385.1 uncultured Ruminococcus sp.
GCTTGCGAGTGACAACGTGGATATGGTCGAGCTGATTCAGCTCGGGCAACGTGGATATGGTCGAGCTGATTCAGCTCGAAAGGAGGCAGACAAATGAGATTAAACGAACTTCTTGAAAACAATGCAGTGACCGCCATAGGCGATACAGAGATAACCTCGGTCACGGACGATACCCGCAAGGTCGCGGACGGAAGCCTCTTTGTATGTGTAAAGGGAGGCAGCTTCGATGGGCATTCCGCTGCGGCTGAAATGCTTGAAAAGGGCGCGGCAGCAGTAGTCTGCGACCACGACCTCGGGCTCGGCGACCGTCAGATAATCACCGATAACACACGCAGGCTCTATGGAAAGCTCTGCTCAGCGTGGTTCGGTCACCCCGAAAAAAAGCTGAAAATGATCGGCGTTACCGGTACTAACGGCAAGACCACTATCACAAACGTGATAAAACATATCCTCATGAACAGCGGTCATAAGACCGGTCTTGTGGGAACTATCCGGAATGAGATCGGCGACGAGATCCTCCACACCGAGAACACCACTCCGATGACCTACGACTTTATGGAGCTGCTCGACAAAATGGTAAAGGCAGGCTGCGAATACGTCGTAATGGAGGTATCGTCCTTCGGACTTGTCCAGAACCGCATCGGCTCTTCGCATTTCGATATTGCGGCTTTCACCAATCTTACTCAGGATCATCTCGATTACCACAAGGACATGGAGGACTACTATCAGGCAAAGAAGCTCCTCTTCGGCATATGCGACGTGGCGCTTATCAATATCGACGACGATTACGGCAGAAGGCTGTACGGCGAGACCGAGTGCAGAAAGCTCAGCTTCAGCGTGAAGGAAAACTCGGATTACTACGCCGACGGTATCAAGATAAAGGCTTCCGGCTCGAGCTTCTGGTTCTGCCGCGGAGAAAAATCATACCTTGTCAAAACAAGGATCCCCGGACTTTTCAATGTTTCAAATATTACCGCAGCAATGGCGGTCTGCATGGAGGCAGGCATACCGATAGATAACATCATTGCCGCCGTAGGGGAATACCCCGGCGTCAAGGGTCGGTGTGAGGTCATTCCCACGGGCAGGGACTTCACCGTCATCTGCGATTATGCACATACCCCCGATGCTGTTGAGAACATTCTCAGAAGCGTCAAGGAATACACCGAGGGCGATCTTATCTGCCTTTTCGGCTGCGGAGGCAACCGCGACGCCGCAAAGCGTCCGAAAATGGCGCAGGCTGCGGCAAAATATGCCGATAAGCTCGTTGTCACATCGGATAATCCCCGCAATGAGGACCCCGATGCGATCATAAAAGACATTCTTGCCGGACTGGAGGGAAGCTCTGTTCCGTATGATGTAGTCACCGACAGGCGCGAGGCTATTTACCACGCCTTGAAAATCGCAAATAAAGGTGATATAATAGTTCTTGCAGGCAAGGGACATGAGGATTACCAGATACTTGCCGGCGGAGAGCATATCCACTTTGACGAGCGTGAGATAGTTGCGCAGGGTCTGGCTATGCTTGATTAAAATTCGGGAGTTGTTGGAATAAAATGTCTTTCTGGGTAATAAATTTACTTACCGCACTTGTATCGTTTGCTATAGCAGGACTTTCGGGGATATTCCTCGTTCCGTTCCTGCATAAGATAAAATTCGGTCAGCCTATAAAAACCAAGGACGGTCCGCAGTGGCACGCCAAAAAACAGGGTACCCCCACAATGGGTGGATTCATGTTCATCATTTCGACCATTATAACCGCAATAGGCGGCTATTGGGTCTACAGGTGGAATTCCGGCATAGATACGACCGACAGCGCAAGCTTTAACGCATTCTACCGCGTGCTGAGCTGTATCGTCTTTGCGGCTGCGTTCGGGCTCATCGGCTTTATCGACGATTACACAAAGGTCGCAAGAAAGAATAACGACGGGCTTTCGCCAATGCAGAAGATAGCTATGCAGCTCGTTTTCTCGGTCGCCTTCCTCTTTGCGATATACAAATTCGGCGACACCTCCACTAAGATAGACTTAGGCTTCTGGAGCTCGCCCTCGCTCGGGATATTCTACTATATCCTGATGATACCCGTGATAATCTACCTTACCAATGCGGTGAACCTCACCGACGGCGTGGACGGACTGTGCGGCTCGGTGACCTTTGCGGCAATGCTGATATTTACGGTCTGCTGTTCGATACTGAAGCAGTACGAGATGACCTACTTCACTATGGCTCTTGCCGGAGGCTGTCTCGGCTTCCTGCTGTGGAACCTCAACCCTGCAAAGTGCTTTATGGGCGATACGGGCTCGATGTTCCTCGGCGCTTCCGTGACGGGAACTGCACTGATACTCCACAAGCACCTGCTGCTTATTCTCGCTGCAATGGTGTATATCCTCGAAGCGCTCTCGGTAGTGATACAGGTGAGCTACTTCAAGTATACCAAAAGGAAAACGGGCGAGGGAAAGCGCATTTTCAAGATGACGCCCATCCATCACCATTTCGAAATGAGCGGATTCAGCGAATATAAGATAGTAATAACCTTTTCTCTTGCAGGCATTATTTTCGGCGTATTGGGAATAATTACATTGCTGGTGTTTTGATCGGTTTTCAGGTCAGATCACCATACTTCCGCGTGCGGAGAGCGGCTGTCCGTCTCGTACAGAGTGAGCGAGCTTGCGAGCGGGAGCGTGGAATGGGATCCTAAAGGGGCGACCGCCCCTTTAGCGGGGTGTGGGGCAGAGCCCCGCAAAAACATCGCTATTTAATTCATCATACAGTTTGGAGGAGAACATGGCGGCAGGCACTAAAAATAAAAAGAGCTCGGGAATGTCGCTGGGCAAGGCGTTTCTGGGCGAAAGCAGAAACAGTGATATCAGCCTTTCGTTTTTTGCGTATGTTATGATACTTCTCGTCGTGGGACTTGTAATGATGTCCTCGGCGAGCTATGCCTGGGCTTACAGCGAGCATGGCGGCGACGGTCTTTTTTATGCCAAGAGTCAGCTCAAGCACGCTGTCATCGGCTTTGTATTGATGATCTTTTTCATGAAAATGGATTATCATAACTTCAAAACACTCAGGCTGCCCATACTGAAAAAATTCAATATCGCCGGGCTCCTTTACATCGCCGGACTGGTATTCCTGATACTTGCGCTTGCGATAGGAAACGACGAGGGCGGTGATATGGGCGCAAAGCGCTGGCTGACCCTCGGACCCGTAAACTTTCAGCCGTCTGAGGTCGCGAAGCTCTCGCTCATCGTCTATTTTGCCTACAGCATGGAGCGCGACGGCGCAAAGATGAACAAATTCGGCACGGGCATCTGCAAATATGCCGTCCTCATGGGCGTTTATCTGTTCCTTTTATATAAAGAGCCCCATATTTCGGGCTGTATCCTGATAGGAAGCATTGCCGTTTCGATGATACTGTGCGGCGGTGCGAACAGAAAGCAGTTCATCGCGCTCGGTGCGGCAGCGATAGCTATCGCGGTGTCTGTCATAAGCTGGCAGGCAAGCAAGCCGGGCAGCTACGTTGCTGTGCGTATCAAGTCGTGGCAGGACCCCTTTGCGGACGTTCTCGGCGATACGTGGCAGACGGTCAACTCGATAATCGCTATCGGTTCGGGCGGACTTTTCGGTCTCGGACTCGGAAACTCGCGCCAGAAATATCTCTATCTCCCCGAGACGAAGAACGACTTCGTTTTCCCGATAGTCTGCGAGGAGCTCGGCTTTGTGGGCGCTCTTGCGATAATCATAGTATTTTTCCTGCTGGTAGTAGAGGGCTTCTCGATAGCAGTCCGCTGCAAGGACCGCTTCGGCTCGCTCATCGCAGTCGGCATCACCACGCAGATAGGCATACAGACCGTGCTCAACCTCGCCGTTGTAAGCAACCTTATCCCCAATACAGGAATAAGCCTGCCGTTTTTCAGCTACGGCGGAACGGCACTCATCATGCAGCTCGCGGAAATGGGAATAATGCTCAATATCTCACAGCAGCGGTATTACCCCGAGGAGGCTCCCGAGCCTAAAAAGAAAAAGAAAAAAAGACCCGGGCAGGAGCAGTATGAACCAAAGAATGCATAAAGGAGCAGTCATTATATGAAAGTTCTTATAGCGTGCGGAGGTACGGGCGGACATATCAACCCCGGACTCGCAATAGCAGACATTATAAAGAGCAGATACCCCGATACGGAATTCCTGTTTGCCGGAACTCCGAAGGGTATGGAGGCAAAGCTCGTCCCGAAGGCAGGCTACAGGCTCGAAACGATAAAGGTCGCGGGCTTTCAGAGGAAGATATCGCTTGAGAATATCGGGCGAAATGCCAAGGCAGCGGCTTACCTTGCAGCCTCCGGCAGACGCGCAAGGCAGATAATCGAGGGCTTCAAGCCCGATATCGCGATAGGAACGGGCGGCTATGCGGCAGGTCCGGTTATCCGCAAGGCTGCAAGAATGGGCATTCCCACCGCTATCCATGAGCAGAATGCTTACCCCGGCGTTACGAACAAGCTTCTTGCAAAAGAGGTCGATCACGTTATGCTGACCGTAAAGGAAGCGCTCGATTATATGGACAGCGACAAATTCGAGTACACCGTCACGGGTCTTCCCGTGAGAAGCAGTATAAACACCATAAGCCGCCCGGAGGCGAGAAAAAAGCTCGGCTTCAACGGCGATTTCACTATACTCTCGTTCGGCGGGAGCCTCGGTGCAGGCTGCATAAACGAGACCATGACCGAAGCAATAAAATGGCACGTCGGCAAGGGCTTGAAGATAAACCATATCCACGGCTACGGCGGAATGGGAAAGGACACCTTCCCGCAGGCTATGAATAGCTCAGGGATACCCCTGAAAAGCGACCGCCTGCGCATTACCGAATACATAAACGACATGGACGTTTGTCTTGCTGCGGCAGACCTCGTTATCTGCCGTTCGGGAGCCTCCACTCTTGCCGAGCTTGAGGCTGCGGGCAGAGCTTCCATTCTCATACCGTCTCCCATAGTCGCGGGCAACCACCAGTACCACAACGCTATGGTTCTCGGAAAGGCGGGGGCGGCGATAGTCGTCGAGCAGAAGGACGCTTCAAGCGAGCGTATTATTTCCGAGATAGAGAAGCTCTATAACGACCCCGACCGCGTGACGGTGATGTCCGACAGCGCGGCGAAGCTCCACCTTGCCGATACGAACGAGCGCATACTCTCCGTTATCGACAAGCTCAGGGCTAAGGCAAAAAAGTAACACACAGCCGCTTTACAGCATAATATACACAAAAAGCTGTGAGGTGGTATAATGCAGAAATTGGTTGTAACAGGCGGAAAGCCGCTGAGAGGCGAGCTTTCCGTACAGGGCAGCAAGAACAGCGCTCTGCCTATCATGGCGGCTTCGCTGATGTGCGGCGGAGAATGCAGGCTCCACCGCTGCCCTAAGCTGACGGATATATATGCGGCTTCGAGAATACTCAACTGCGTGGGCTGCCGGTGTACATTTTCCGGAAATTCCGCGGCGGTCGATTCGAGAAGCATTGACAGGACCGAAATACCCGAGGAGCTTATGCGCGAAATGCGCTCTTCAATAATTTTTATGGGAGCTATGCTCGGGACGGCGGGCGAATGCACGGTGAGCGTCCCGGGAGGCTGTGAGCTCGGTCCTCGTCCCATAGATATGCACCTCGCTGCGCTCAAACGCATGGGCGTGGATATTTCGGAGCTTTCCGGCAGGATAGTCTGCCGCATACCTTCGGGCAGAGCCCACGGCGCTAAGATATCGCTTGCCTTTCCGTCTGTCGGAGCTACTGAGAATATCATTCTCTGCGCTGTTACAGCAGACGGCGAGACCGTGATAAACAATGCCGCACGCGAGCCCGAGATATGCGACCTTTGCGGATTCCTGAGAGCCTGCGGAGCCCGGATAACCGGCGACGGCGAAAGCAGGATAGTCGTTAAGGGCAAAGCGAAGCTCCACGGCTGCGAATACACTATTATGCCCGACAGGATAGCCGCCGCAACATACCTTTCCATGACGGCAGCCGCCGGAGGAGAGATAATACTTACAAATGCCTGCGTCCCCGAAACAGAGCCTTTTCTTTCAGTGCTCGAACAGACGGGGTGCAGTATATATACGGGCGAAAATAAGATATATCTCCACAGCGGAGTCAGACTCAGGGCTGTGAGAGAACGGATACGCACTATGCCTCACCCGGGCTTTCCTACCGATGCGCAGGCGGTGCTTATGGCAGCGCTTGCCGCCGCCGACGGAACAAGCATTTTCGAGGAGAATATCTTCGATTGCCGCTACCGCCACACCGACGCTCTCATTAAAATGGGCGCGGATATACAGGTTCTGGGCAAGGTGGCTATAGTCAAGGGAGTCCGCAGGCTGCACGGTGCAAATGTAGAGGCAACCGACCTGCGCGGAGGTGCTGCAATGGCAGTCGCCGCGCTTGCAGCGGAGGGAACTACTCAGATAACTAAAATATCACACATAGACAGAGGATACGAAAAAATAGAGGAGGCTGTTTCAGCACTCGGCGGAGATATTCGCAGAGCCTGACCTGCAGCGACCGGAGGGAATATGAAGGACGTCGAGAAAACCAATGTCGAAAGACAGAACAGCCGCAAGCGCCTGAGAAGGCGCGGCAGAAATATGAATCTTTACGGTCTTGCCGTATTGCTGCTTGTTATTACTGCCGGCATTACCATAAGCTATACGTTTCTGTTCAATATAAGCGAGATACGGGTCTCGGGAGAATCCGATATGTATACCGCGGAGGAGATAGTTGACGCCTCGGGCATACACGAGGGCGATAATCTTCTGAGACTCGATGCCGAAAAAAGTCAGCAGCAGATACTGGACAAACTGCTGTATGTCGAGACAGCTTCGGTAAACAGAGATTTCCCTTCGTCACTCGATATAAAGGTGACAAAGTGCATACCCGCTTTTAATGTTAATTACGATGAGGGTACCCTCCTTGTCAGCAAAAAGGGTAAGATCCTCGCTGATAACGGCTTCATAACAGAGGGGCTTCCTATTATATATGGATACGAGCCCAGCGTCACAGAGCCCGGCAGACCGGTCGCTTCTTCAAATGAGCATAAAGCAGAGGCGTTCGCAGAGCTGATGACTGCCCTTGAAAAAATGGAAACGGTTGATATCGCAACTGTTGATATGAGCGATGAACACTCGATAATCGTCAATTACCGCAACGGTATGATATTCAAAATGGGAAACTGGAGCGATGTGGAGTATAAGCTCGATCTCGCCGCAACGGTAATGAACGACGAGAGCGTCAAGGGTAAAAAGGGCTATCTCACAATGGTGGGAACAAATCAGTGCAGCTTCCGTACAAACGACGCCCCGGTCGATGTTCCCGGAAATATCGAGCCTACGACAGCTTCGCCCGACGACAGCGGCGAGGAGCCGCTCGGTGAGTCTAACCCCGAACAGGAGGCTATTTTCAGCGAATATAATAACCGCGATAACGAGGATACCGCTTCGGACGATGAAACCTATTACGATGACAGTTACTCCGATGATTATTCCTATGACTATTCCGACGACAGCCAGTATTATTACAGCGACGATTACAGCTATTCCGACGATAACTACTATTACGATGATTCCTATGATGATTACGGTTATTATGAGGAGCAAAGCTGGTGATTTAGACGAATGTGTGCAAAATCAGGATACAAATAAAGGCGTTATTGTAAAATGCGCTGAAATTCAAAAAAATTTTTCTGAGACTTGCAAAAAAGAAAATATTATGCTAAAATATAAAGTGTATTTATAGAGGTTATTCAGATTTAGATAAAATACAGGATAATACAATAGGAGGAGTTTTAATGTCAGATTTCAATTATGAGGAAGCCCTCGAACCCGATGTTAATATAAAGGTCATCGGCGTTGGCGGCGGCGGCGGAAATGCCGTTAATTGTATGGTGGATTCCGGTGTTAATAATATTGAATATATTGCTATCAACACCGATGCAAAGGCTCTCAATAAATCAAAGGCTACAACAAGGATCCCGATCGGCGCAAAGCTCACTAAGGGCAGAGGCGCAGGCAATAAGCCCGAGATCGGTCAGCGCAGCGCTGAGGAAAACCGCGATGAGATCGAAACACACCTCAAGGGTGCGGATATGGTCTTTATCACCGCAGGCATGGGCGGCGGTACAGGTACGGGCGCAGCTCCTGTTGTTGCAAAGATAGCAAAGGAAATGGATATCCTTACCGTGGCTGTCGTTACAAAGCCCTTCCTTTTCGAGAGAGAGCAGAAAATGGCTCAGGCTGAAAGAGGTATCGCCGAGCTCAAAAAGTATGTTGACTCCCTCATCGTTATCCCTAACGAGAGACTCCTCGTGGGGCTCGACAAGCCCCTCACTATGATGCAGTCGTTCGCACTTTCCGACGACGTGCTCAAAACAGGCGTTAAGAGTATTTCCGACCTCATCGTTGAGGAAGGCTACATAAACCTCGACTTTGCAGACGTTTCCACTATCATGAAGGGCGCAGGCTACGCTCACATGGCTATCGGTCACGGCTCCGGAAAGGACAAGGCAAGAGACGCTGCAAACGCAGTTATCTCAAGCCCGCTTCTTGAGACCTCTATCTCGGGCGCAAAGAGACTCCTTATCAACATCGCAATGTCAGAGGATATCCTTTCTTCAGATGTTGACGCAGCTACAAAGATGATAACAGATACCGCTGCTGACGGCGTTGAGTTCATCTTCGGTACAGCCTTCAAGGAGGATATGCAGGACGAGATGACTATCACTGTCATCGCGGCAGGCTTCGAGGATACAGACGCTCCCGCTTCGGACAGCGGTCTGTCGCTTGATACTCCCGAAGAGGACGTTATTGCTATCGACAATCCGCTTATCGACGGACTTGGCTTCGGCAGCAGCTCCTCAGCACCCAAGGCTCCGGCTTCGGGTCAGGATTACGACCTCGACGACATCTTCAAGATGCTCGGCAATTAAGTGAATTTATAGACAGCTTCTTCTGCGGGGGAAGCTGTTTTTTTGTTTATCTTTTGACTGCAAAATGTACAAATAGTATAATTTCGGCTTTTTTTATTGTAAAATGCACTAAAATTGACCTGAAATTTCTACATTTAAGTAGTTGAAATATAATATCGACTATGATATAATTAATTCAAGGCTTATTGTAAGGATCTGTAATGCCCTCAGACGGTCTTGTCCGTTTTGCTTACATATGTGATGATGTTCATATTTATGTCGTCCGATCCTTGTTCCTTGAATTTATTGTTGCCTCGGCTCACCGGGGAGAAATGGAGTGTATCATGGAAGAACCAACCGTTTTAAGAACCACCAAGATTGGCGGTGGATTTGTTAAAGAGGACGTTATGACGTACCTCGACGAGCTCAATTCCAAGATCGTTTCTCTTGAGGACGAACTTAAAAAAGCTCAGGAAACAGGCCCTGCCGACCCTCAGGAGGTTATAAAGTACAGAAATCAGGTAGAGAATCTTCAGGAAAAGCTCAATACCTCCAATAACGCCCTGAGAACCGCTAAGAAAGAACTCGAAGAAGCCAAGAAACAGCATGAAGAGGACCAGAAGCTTATCGCTCAGCTGAGATCAGGCGGTGCAGCAGGCGCTGCCAATGCTCAGAGTGCGGAAAATACTCAGGCTCTTGATGCCGCTAAGAAGGAAATAGATAGTCTCAAGGCTCAGCTCAATGAGGCTCAGAAGAAGGCTGCCGCTGCACCCGCTCAGGGCAATGCTCAGGCAAATGCTCAGGCTGCTGCCGCTCTTGAAGCCGCTAAGAAGGAGATCGAGACCCTCAAGGCTCAGCTCAACGAGGCTCAGAAGAAGGCTAATGCCGCTCCTGCTGCTCCTGCCGCAGGCGGAGCTGCAAACGGCGATGAGCTCGCTAAGGCTAAGCAGGAGATCACCCGCATCAGCAACGATCTCGCTGCAAAGACCAAGGAAATATCCAACCTTACTAACGAACTCAATACCAGCAAGAGCGCTCTCGAAGCCAAGACCCGCGAGGTTACCCAGCTCACTAAGGAAAATGCAGACGCTATCGCAAAGAAGGATCAGGAGATCACCAAGCTCAACAGCGAGATCGACGACCTTAAGGAAAATGCCGAAAGCGCTATCCCTGCTTCGTTCGATATGGGCGCACTCTTTACCGAGGCTCAGAAAACTGCCGGAAAGATCACTATCGAGGCTCAGAGAAATGCCGATAAGGTAACTAAGGAAGCTAACGAAAAGGCAGATCAGATCCTCAAGGAGGCTAATGCCGAGGCTGAAAAGACTATCTCCGGCGCTAACCTCACCGCTGAGACCTGCATCAAGGAGGCTAACGATCAGGCTAAGGCTACTGTCAATGAGGCAAATGCTCATGCTGATAAGGTCAACGAAATGTCAAAGACAGTCCGCGCCCTGCTGCTTAATGAGATCGAAAATGTCAATACTAAATTCAGCGATATCACTTCTGTCCTCAACCGCCTGACAGGTCAGGCTACCGACAGAATGAGCGAGGCTCAGCTCATCATCGGCGAGGCTCGCAAGGTAGTCGATACCAGCGACAGCAATGCTACTGTAAAGAAGGGCGAGGCTCCTCAGGCTGCCTTTGAAGCTGCAAAGGCTCCGAAGGGTTCGCTTTCCGACCTCAGCTCGGCTTCCGAACAGGCAATACATAATTCATCAGCTAACTCTGCAGATCCCTTCGCAAGCGTAGGAAATTCTTCGTTCGGCGGAAATTCGGGATATAATAATTCTGCAAATACATATAATAAGTCAGAGCCTTCAGCTCCTTCACAGGCTCAGCAGGCAAAACAGCCTTCAGCAGCTAAGAAGAGCGCTAACTTTAACTTCGATATGGCAGAGCTTCTCAAGGCTGCCGAGGAGGAAGCTGCCAAGGAAGGCGATAACTGATAGCTTTCATCTTATCAGACAGCTGTAAAAAAACTGTTCCGCCCGGGATATCCGGGCGGAGCAGTATAAATACTTTACAATTACCGGCGATCTTTTCAGCCGGACATATCGTTAGGTGGATATCTTGCTTGATTTGGATTTCAATTTGACCGGTTTTTACGGTAAAACCGACGAGGAGCTTGCTGCTGCGGCAAAGCATGACAGGTCGGCTGCGGCTGCTCTTGTGTCGCGATACTCAGACCTTATTCTCATTAAATCGGAAATTTTCGCGGACTCTCAGTCTGACACCGAGGATCTGCGGCAGGAGGGCCTTATGAGCCTCCTGAAAGCTATGGAAGCCTTTGACCCGGAAAGGGGAGTTAAATTCTCTACCTTTGCGGAGGTGTGTATTGTAAATCGTATGCGGACTGTTTCCGCAAAAACAAGAAAAGCTTCGGCTTTTCCCGAGAGCGTCGAATACTCCGAACTGGAAGATCTGCTTTCAGACGACAAGACCCCCGAAAGCATTTTCCTCTATAAAGAGTTCTTTACCGATCTGTGGAAAAATATCGAATCCGTACTTTCTCCGGCTGAGCTGAAGGCGTTTACCCTGTGCGTCAGCGGCATGAGCTATAAAAGTGTGGCGGAAAAGCTCGGTATCACTGAAAAATCGGTGGATAATGCCATGCAGAGAGCAAGGTGCAAGATAAGGGCGCTCATAAATGAATAAAGTCTAAATGACCGGGTAGCTTAACTAAAGAGCGTTGTTATACAAAGGTGCCGGTGAAAGTCCGGCTCGTGGTCCAAATATTTTAAGCGAGGTATAGTAAAATGTACGAAGACAAGACATTAGTTTGCAAGGAATGCGGAAACGAATTTATCTTCTCCGCCGGCGAACAGGAATTCTATGCGGAAAAAGGCTTTGTAAACGAGCCCCAGAGATGTAAGTCCTGCCGCGATGCAAGAAAAAATGCCGGCAGAGCTGAAAGAGTTATGTATACTGCTGTATGCGCTTCCTGCGGCGGCGAGGCAAAGGTTCCCTTCGAGCCCAAGGAAGGCCGCGCTGTATATTGCAGCGAGTGCTTTGCGAAAATGAACGAAGCATAATTTGTATGATCCTTGAGCACAGCTTCACCGCTGTGCTTGGATTTTATGAATAGATCCG
The DNA here is from genome assembly GCA_937910385.1 of uncultured Ruminococcus sp. GTDB lineage: Bacteria > Bacillota > Clostridia > Oscillospirales > Ruminococcaceae > Ruminococcus. The sequence goes on from CALEPT010000203.1 coordinate 12,030, forward strand.
CAAGGATCAGGCAATGTCACAAAGAAAGGAATGATCTTTATGCAGATCACAAAGGAAACAATCATCGGAGATATTCTTGACGCCGATTTTAACGTTGCTCCTTATTTTCTTGAAATAGGAATGCACTGTCTCGGTTGTCCTGCCTCAAGAGGTGAGTCTATCGAGGAGGCTTGTGCCGTTCACGGAACAGACCCCGATTCTCTCGTTGAGAAGCTCAATGCTCATTTTGCCCAGAAGGCGTAATTTTGACACAACAGAGGCGTGTCGGTAGCTCCGGCACGCCTAATTTTTGTGAGGTGCAGTATGCTTGATAACAGACTAAAAAAATGTGCGGAGCTTGTGAGCGGCAGGGGAACTGCTGTCGATGTGGGAACGGACCACGCACTCCTTGCGGCAGAGCTTGTCATGAGCGGCAAGTGCGATAGGGTCATAGCCTCTGATGTTAAAGAGGGACCTTTGGATTCCGCAAAAAGAACCGTTGAAAAGCACGGTATTTCGGACAAGGTGGAGCTTGTACTCTCGGACGGGCTTGAAAATGTTCCACTCGGCGGCGTGACAGATATCGTCATCGCGGGCATGGGCGGCGAGACCATTGCCGATATAATCGGGAACTCGCAGATAGACTCTGATTCGGACGTGCGCCTGATACTCCAGCCAATGACAAAGCCCGAAATACTGCGGAAAAGACTTGTTGAGTATCGGTTTGCGATAACCTCGGAGCACGTTGTTGAGGAGGGAAATAAGCTATATGTCGTCATCGTAGCCGAGCCGGGCTTTGAGTGGGAGCAGCTTACCGAGACGGAGGCGCTGTACGGCTTTTTTGATGCTGATGACCCTCTCTCGCAGGAGTACCGAGCTCGCGAGGCGAAGCGTCTTGCCGCCGTTGGCGAGAACCTCGCCAAAGCCGGAAGATCCGAGGAATCAGCGCATTATAAGGCTCTTTCCTATCACATGGAGCATGGCACGGAATCGGTCGCCTTGCAGGAGCTTTATGACTTCCTCGATTCGCTCTATCCGTTCGCATTGCAGGAAAAATGGGACAATTCGGGGCTTCTCGTAGAAAACACGACGATGACCTGTCAGCGAGTACTGCTCAGTCTTGACATATCGCTTAGGGCGGTGCTCGAAGCGGAGGAAAAGGGCAGCGACCTCATAATCTCCCACCACCCCGTGATCTTCGAGCCGCGCAGGCGGATATGCCGCGATGACCCTGTTTATCACCTTATTTGCAACGATACAGCGGCGCTTTGTATGCACACAAATGTCGATATCGCGCCCGGTGGAACAAACGGTGTTATCCTGCGAAAGCTTGCGGAGCACTTTGAGCTTGACGGCGAGCCTGAGCCGTTTGAGGAGCTCGGCGGCGGTGCAAGCCTCGGCTGGATAGTCACGCTCAAAGAAAAAATCAAGGCAAGGGAGCTCGCACAGGCGGCAAAGGAAATTTTCGGCTGCGAGTACGTTCGCATGAGTGCGCACGGCAAGCATTTTGTCCAGCGTATCGCGTTCTGCTCGGGTTCGGGCGGCTCTATGCTCACACTTGCGATAGACAAGGGCTGTGACTCTCTCATCACCGGCGACGTAAAGCATGATGTCTGGATAGAGGCGAATAATCGGGGTATCGCGCTGCTTGACTGCGGACACTTCCACACGGAAAATCCCGTGCTTTGGGAGCTGAGGCGCGTTATCGAGGAGAGATTTCCGCAGCTCGATGTGGAGATAGCTGAGCATTCGACCGACCCCTGCCGTTATGTATGAGGTGAGAAAATGAGTATATTTACCTGTCCCGTGTGCGGCGAAAATCTCGGTATATCGGGCAAAAGCTATACCTGTCCGAACCGCCACAGCTTCGACATCTCAAAGAGCGGATATGTGAACCTGCTGCTGTCAAAGCATATCGGGAAAGCTGTTCACGGCGACAACAAGCTCATGGTACAGGCGCGCAGGGAATTTCTCGAAAAGGGCTATTATTCGCCGCTCCGCGAGGCTCTTTGCGAGGCTGTCAAGAGGTACTTCTGCGGCGGAGTGATACTTGACGCAGGCTGCGGCGAGGGGTACTATACATCTGCCGCTGCAAAGGCAGCTCCTGAGGCGGAAATATACGGGATAGACATATCCAAAGCCGCAGCGGACTGCGCTGCAAAGCGCAGAGACGGCGCGGCCTACGCTGCTGCAAGTGTGTTTCACATTCCCGTATCGGACGGATCATGCGATATGCTGATAACTCTTTTCGCGCCGTACTGCGGAGAGGAGTTCAGGCGGGTACTGCGCGGAGGAGGAGTCATGATAATGGCTATCCCAAGCGAAAACCACCTCTGGGAGCTCAAACAGGCGGTCTACGATACGCCCTACAAAAACGAGGTCAAGCCGTATGAGCTTGGGGGCTTTGAGCTGGCGGAAAACAGGCGTATCAGCTACACTATGTCCCTCCGCTCGCAGGAGGATATACAGTCGCTTTTTTCAATGACTCCCTATTATTACCGCACGGGAGCGGAGCAGAAGGCGCGTCTTGCCGCGCTTGATACGCTCGAAACGCAGGCGGACTTCGAGCTGCTTGTCTACCTAAGAAAGGATTGATCTTATGGCTCTGGACGGAGCATTTCTTTATGCGGTGAAAGCCGAACTCATGCCGCTCATCGGCGGCAGGGTCGATAAAATACATCAGCCCTCGCGCGAGGAGGTCGTTATCTCGCTGCGCACACGAGAAGGCGGCAAAAAGCTCTATATCTCGGCAAATGCCGGCAGTGCGCGAGTTCACCTCACCGAAAAAAGCGTGGATAATCCGCAGACTCCGCCGATGTTCTGTATGCTCCTGAGAAAGCATATCGGCAGCGGTAAGCTCGTCGATATACGTCAGGACGGGCTCGAAAGGATACTCTTCCTCGACTTTGAGTGCGTAAACGAGCTCGGCGACATCGTTACGGTCACGCTGGCGTGCGAGATAATGGGACGCTGCTCCAACCTCATCGTCATAAACCACGAGGGCAGGGTCATCGACAGCATAAAGCGTGTGGACGAGGAAATGTCCCGCGAGCGAATGGTTCTGCCGGGAATGAAGTACACGCTCCCTCCGAGGGACGACAGGCTGAATTTCCTCACAGCAGAGCCCGAACACATCATCGAGCGGCTGCGTTCAGTCGGAACAGCCGAGCTCTCAAAGGCGCTGATACGCACATTTGAGGGTATCTCACCCATACTCGCCCGCGAGTGGACCTTCTTCGCAGGCAGGGGAGCTCACCTCGAAAGCGGCTCCGTGGACGGCGATCAGCTCGACAGGCTGCTGTTCGCGATAAAAAGGACACGAGAGCAGCTTCTCAGCGGAGACTGCTGCTTCTCCTCTGTCAGCGACAAGGAGGGACAGCTCAAGGACTTCTCATTCGTGCACCTTTCGCAATTCGGAACGCTTATGTATACAAAGGAGCTTCCCTCCGCGTCGGAGCTGCTCGACTATTTCTACTACGAGCGCGACCGCGCAGCACGCACCAAGCAGCGTGCAAACGACCTTTTCAAGCTGCTCGTGAACCTCACTGACAGGATATCCCGACGAATTTCCGTTCAGCGCGGCGAGCTCTCGGAATGTGCGCAGAAGGAGTATTACAAGCTCTGCGGCGACCTCATTTCCGCGAATATGTACCGCATACAAAAGGGCGACAGCTCCGCTATGCTCGAAAATTTCTACGATGAGAACTGCCCCGTGATAGACATAAAGCTCGATGTGAGAAAAACTCCCTCTCAGAATGCCCAGCACTACTACAGCGAGTACAAAAAGTGCGTTACCGCCGAGGAAAAGCTCGCCGTTCAGATAGAAAAGGGCGAGGAGGAGCTGCAATACATCGACAGCGTGTTTGATTCGCTGACCAGAGCCTCAACCGAGAACGATATCAGTCAGCTCCGTCTGGAGCTGCGCGAACAGGGATACATCAGGGCGTCGGGCGGCAAAGCGAAGCCTCCGAAGGCTCTTCCGCCGATAGAGTACCGCTCGTCGGACGGCTTTACCATACTCGTCGGACGAAACAATTACCAGAACGACAAGCTTTCGCTGAAATTTGCCGAAAAGAGTGATATGTGGCTGCATACACAGACCATAACAGGCTCGCACGTCATTATTGTGACCGAGGGGGAAACTCCTCCCGACAGCACTATCGAGGAGGCGGCGGTGATAGCGGCGGTCAACAGCCGCGGAAAGGACTCTAACCTCGTCCCCGTGGACTACTGCCTTGCGCGGTATGTTAAAAAGCCCTCGGGAGCAAAGCCCGGCAAGGTCATCTTCACCAACTACAAAACGGCGTTTGTAAAGCCGGATACCGAGCTTGAGCAGCGTCTGAGGGTGAAGCCGTGAACGTCAGGCTTACAGAGGGATTCTTTCATCGCGACGCACTTGAGGTCGCTCCCGCGCTCGTTGGCAAGATAATAGTCCGCAGGCTGCCCGACGGGACGGAGCTGCGCGAACGTATCGCCGAGACCGAGATCTACCGCGGCGAGGAGGATAAGGGCTGCCATGCCTCTAAGGGGCGCACGAAGCGCACTGAGATACTCTACGGTGAAAGCGGTCTGATATACGTTTATCTTTGCTATGGAATGCACTGGCTGATGAACGTCATCACGGGCGAAAAGGAACAGCCTCAGGGCGTTCTCATACGTGCGGGAGCTGTCCACGGCGGTCCCGCGAAGCTGACGAAATACCTGAAAGTCAGCGGAGAATTCAACTACAGAAAAATTTATGACGACCCCGAAATATGGATAGAGGACGACGGATACCGTCCTGAGACAGTTACTGCTCCGCGAGTGGGGATAGACTACGCAGGGGAGTACTGGAGCGGCATAGAATGGCGGTTTATCGGCAAGGAGTGAGGTTATGAACATTCGCAGTGTGGGTTATAATTCGGTTTATCCAAGCGGATATTCAATGCGCAGCGAAGGGCAGGAGGGTGTTTATATGCTCCTGCTTACCAAAAGCAGGGCAATGCTCGTCATCGGCGCGGAGAAAGTGCCTGCTGCGGCGCGTACTCTTATTATATATGACGGAAGCTGCGCAATGGGATATGCTGCCGACGGAGCACCTATGATATGCGACTGGATATGCATAGATGCCGGTGACGACAGAGAGTTTATCGAATCGCTCAGGCTTTCGTTCAATAAGCCTATGACCGATCCCGACAGCGAATCTATCGACGTTCTGCTTAGAAACATAACGACGGAGTATTACTCGCTCAATTCAGGAAGGATAAAAATGCTCGATTCCCTCATGAGGATGCTCCTTATAAAAGCAGGTGAGAATGTTTTCCGCAGAGACGAGCTCAGACAGACAGCAGACCCTCACTACAGTGCTCTGATAGAGCTGCGCGAGAAGATATACCGCAACCCACAGCTTAAGTGGAACGTGGATACAATGGCGGAGGACGTCAGTATGTCGCGCTCGTATTTTCAGCATATCTACCGCGAAATGTTCGGAGTATCGTGTATTTCGGACGTTATAAGCGGCAAGATAGAAAAGGCAAAGGAGATACTCAGCGAGACCGACTGCACCGTTTCTCAGGTCGCAACGATGTGCGGATATGATAACGAGGAGCACTTCATGCGGCAGTTCAAGAAGATAGTGGGTGAGACTCCAACGAAATACAGAAGGAAGAAATAGTTTTCAGCAGCGATATTCCGGTCGGCACGGGCGGACTAATGTGTTTGCTATGCGGAGCACTTTCAGATCTGTCCCGCGCAAGCAAGGTACATATATGCACCGAAAACACATTGTTAATAATAATAGCTTTAAGAAAGTTGCGTGAAAATCGGGCGAAATGTGCTGCAAGAGCCATTTTGGGTGCGCCTGAAACGGCGTAAAACAGCCGAAGTCAGACTATCACTGTATTCTTTTCACACTTTTTTACTTTCAGGAATTTTTTACAAAATAATTAAGATTATTTTAAGATAGGCACGCTATAATACATACATAAGATGAGGAACGGATATGCCGATCCTCATAGCTTGAAAAAATTTTTGAAAAGCTGGATATTTAAAGGTTCTTTTAAGAAAAGTGCTTTATAATATGATCAAACGATACGAAAGGAGTGTGAAGCTCCGGAGGGCGACGGCTTGCTTCGGAGGCGCTTATGGCTATTAATACATTTGCTCGCAAAGAGATCAAATTCCTCCTTAATATGGATCAGTATCACGGTCTGATGGAGGTGATATCACAGTATATGAATCCCGATGACTACTGCGTCGGCGGTAAGGAATACGGCATATACAACATTTACTATGATACACCCGATGACTTCCTTATAAGAGAATCCCTCGCAAAGCCCTACTATAAGGAAAAAATAAGACTGCGCAGCTACTATTCACCCGCTGCTCCCGACGACAGAGTTTTCCTCGAGATCAAGAAGAAGATAGGCGGCATCGTTACAAAGAGAAGAGTTTCTATGACTCTTGCCGAATCCGACGCTTATTTCAAAGACCGCTCAAAGCCGGAATTCACAAAGTACATAACTGAACAGGTATTCAGGGAGCTCGACGTTTTCCTCGATAACTATCCTGTTGCTCCTAAGCAGTATATCAGCTATCAGCGCGAGGCTTTCTTCGGTAAGGAAGACCACGATTTCCGTCTTACCTTCGACAGAAAGATCACCGAACGCCGCTATGATCTGGGTCTCAATTATGAGAGCTACGGCAATTACATCATCGGCGCCGACCAGAGACTCATGGAGGTCAAGGTCTCAAATGCTATACCCGATTGGCTCGTTGCAAAGCTTTCCGAACTCGGCATCTACAAGACCAGCTTTTCAAAATATGGAAGAGCTTATCAGAACTTCGTAAAAAGCCAGGTCGAAGGAGCTGCTAAGGCGGAAAATGCCAGGCAGATCTATGTATCAGGTATATCGGTAGTCAACAATCATTTTATGAACAGGAGCGTATGAAAATGTTTAAAAACGGTTTTTTTGGAAATGTATTTTCCGCATACAGCGAATCAAGTGATTCAGTAATCAGCAATTCCTCGTCAAGTTCATCTGCACTTGACCTTATATCATCAAGTGAATTCTTCCTCTGCATCGGTGCAGCACTTGTAATAGGCTTCCTTATCAGCCTTATCTACATATTCACACACAGAAAAGAAGGCTATTCACAGAGCTATGTCATTACAACGATAATGCTCCCTGCAATGGTTTGTCTCATTCTTCTCGTTATCAACTCTGTAGCAGGCGCCCTCAGCGTAGCCGGTGCATTCTCGCTTGTAAGATTCAGAAGCGTCGCCGGAGACCCGAAGGATATAGCATACCTGTTCTTCTCAATGGCGGTCGGCGTTGCCTGCGGTACCGGATATGTGGGATTTGCAGCTGCATTCTTTGTTATCCTCGCTATCGTTATGATCCTTCTCGCTGAATTCGATTTCGGCGGCAGCAAGAAGAGACACATGACCCTCAAGATAGCTATCCCCGAAAACCTCGATTATCAGGGCGTTTTCGAGCCTGTACTCAACAAGTATACCACATTCCACAAGCTCAGAAGAGTTAAGACAACAAACTTTGGTACACTGTTTGAGCTTATCTACAGCGTTGATGTTGAAGACGACATCGACCAGAAGAAGTTCGTTGACGAGCTCCGCGCCCTCAACGGCAATATGACTATAAATCTTGTTTTCTTCAAGTATGACGACAAGGTTTACGAAAGCTGATAACCACACAATTTATATATTACCCTCTCAAATGGGATTTGTCAGACTTTGATTTGGATAGGTCTGACAAATTTCATATATGGGGAAAGGAGAATTATTATGGATTACAGAAGAATAATCGCAGCGGCAGCTTCTATTGCTATCATGGCTTCGGCATTCTCGTGCGGCAAGACCGACAGCGAGGATAAGGGCGGAGATACGAGCAGCGTGAGCGTCAGCTCGGAAAATACTACCGACGAAAACGGCGATGATACCCAAGCAGAAGACAATGACAGCGAAAGCGAGAGCGGAAAGTCCTCAAAGACAACAAAGGCAGGGGACAAGTCCGACAGCAAGACCACTACCACTACCACGACCGCTAAAGGCGGCGGCACAAAGAAGAGCGGCAGCAGTTCTTCCTCTTCGGATAGTTCGGACAGCTCGGAGCAGTCAGCTTCCGGCGGCAGCTCTTCTGAAAGCGGCGGCGGCTCATCTTCCGGCGGAAGTTCCTCATCGGGCGGAGACTCGTCTTCATCAGGGGGCAGTTCATCTTCGTCGGGTGGAAGCTCCTCATCGGGAGGAAGCTCCTCATCGGGAGGAAGCTCCTCATCGGGCGGAAGCAGCTCGTCATCTTCGGGCGGCTCAGGCTCCTCCTCGGGCAGCGATACCTCTTCCGATGAAGGCTCAGAGGAAGAGACTTATACAGCAACTATAACTCTCGGATCTGCTCCGAGTATTTCGGGCGAAAACGCTACGGCAAGCGGCTCTGTCGTATCTATCAACGGCGGCGGAACATTCCTGTTTTCCGGAAGCGTTACCGACGGACAGATCTACGTCAATACAGCTACCGAGGAGAAGGTAAAAATCGTCCTCAGCGGAGTTAATATTTCCAACTCAACAGGACCCGCTATCCTCATCGACGACGCAAAGAAGTGTACTATCGAGCTTGCTGACGGTACGACGTCGGTTCTCACAGACGGCGCAAAGGATAAGGTCAACGACGGCGTTATCTTCTCGAACGATACCCTCAAGATCAAGGGAACCGGTTCGCTCACCATAACCGCAAACAATGCTCACGGAATTGCGAGCGATGATGATGTTATCATCGACGGCGGTACATACGACATAACCTCGAAAAAATCAGGTATATTCGCGCATGACGACATCACTATAAATGACGGAAATTTCGTTATCAAGGGCGGTACGAACGGTATCAAGTCCAAGGGAACCATGAATATAAACGGCGGCTATGCCATCGTTTCGGGCGGCACAAAGGAGGAGAAGAGCTCTGTATATGCAGCCGGAGCCTTCAACTATACAGGCGGATATCTGTTTGCTGCCGGCAATCAGGTATCAGTGCCTACTACCTCGGCGAATCCCTTTATTGTAGCGGATCTCGGCAGCTCTGTTGCGGCAGGGACTACGGTCGAAATGGTGCTTGACGGTAAGCAGATGATATCCTTCCAGCCGCACAATGATTTCAGGTGTCTTATGATGCTTGCTCCCGAGATAGCTTCCGGAAGCAGCTTCTACACAATAGTTGGCGGAGCGTCCAGCGAGACATTTACAGTAGGAGCGGGACAGAATCTGTTTACGGTAAAATAAGAAAGCATTTTGTGCATATAAATTGTAAATAAAGAATAACAAAAAACTTATTTACATAAAATTAACTATATTTTTTTGAAAAAATTCTCTGAAAGTATGCTTTTTTATAGTTTTGTTTACAAATATATATTGTCAAGTGAACGCCTTTGCAATATAATATATACAGCAAATGAAGAAAATTGGTGTTTGGTATCAAGTACCCTCCCCTCTCATGTGCTTGATACTGGATATTAGTTCACTTGCACGCCATAGAAATAGTTTTGTCAAGAAATAAAACTAACCCCTTTCATTTGTAATTTTTTCATGTTTTCTATTCTCAATCACTTATTTTAACTTATTGTCTATGGCTCGATCCACAGTGCTAAACGGTTTTACCGTTTGGATCGAATTCATCCACTCCATTGGAGTGGATTTTTTTATTATGTAAAATTTGCGTGAAAAATTATATAATACGCTTGACAAATTCTATAATATGAACTATAATATAATAAAAGATAGCGAAAAAGGTGATCCTTGTGAAAAAAAGCGTTTACAGCCTCGTCCTCATGGACGATGTGATAAAAGCCGTCGATGAACAGGCGTATCTGCTCGGTACAAGCCGCTCCAACCTCATAAACCAGATACTTGCACAGCACCTCTCATGCGTTACTCCCGAAATGAGAATGCGCGAGATATTCGATTCTGTCACGGAGCTTATCAGCAGCGCCTTTCAGGTCCAGCAGCAGCGCTCCGCTTCGCTCATGACCCTGCGCACTGCCCTTGATTACAAATACCGCCCCACCATTAATTATAAGGTGGAGCTCGAACGCGCTCCCGATGAGTACTTAGGAACGCTGAGGGTGATGATACGAACCCGGAGCGCGGCGCTGATAAGGCTTTTCGACAGCTTTTTTACCGGGTGGACCGCTATGGAGACAAAGTACCTTGCGGAAAAGGGGGGCTCCTGCGCCTGCGAGCTTTCGGAGGGAAGCTTCACGAGGCGGCTCATAAACAGCGGACTTGATCCGGAAACTGCCGGAAAAGCCATAAGCGAGTATCTTACGGTGCTCAACAGAGCTGTGCAGGTGTATTTTTCCGCACCGTCTGAGTTTGCCGCAGCTCTGCCCGGTATAGAAAGACAGTACAGGGAAATGATGAAGACGTCTACCGTTTAGGGTAAATTCGGAATATAAATGAATGGGATCCCAAATGGGCGACCGACCCTTTGGCAGGAGTCTGAGGACGGAGTCCTCATTTGCGGTCCGTCGGAGACACATACATCGGAGACACATAAAACAGGAGGTATGAAGTATGAATGCAGAGAAATTAACACAGAAATCAATGGACGTCATCAGAAAGGCTCAGAGCGTTGCGGTAATGATGTCCAATCAGGTGATAGAGCCCGTTCACATTTTGGCGGGGCTCGTTAAGCAGGAGGGCGGACTTATCCCGCAGCTTCTGAAAAAAATGAACATAGACCCCGATATCTTTGAGCGGGAGACCGACACGAAGATCTCATCGCTCCCGAAGGTAACAGGCAGCGGCAGGAGCAGCGATATCGGCATTTCCGCCGAATGCGACCGCGTTCTTAACTCTGCGGAGAGCATTGCCGGCAATATGAAGGACGAGTTCATCTCGGTAGAGCACATCATGCTCGCGCTCATCGAAAGCAAGGACAGGGACGTTTCCGCTCTGATGAAGAGCTTCGGCATTACGAGAGACAGCTTCCTCTCCGCGCTTATGTCGGTTCGCGGAAATACCCGCGTTACAAGCGAAAATCCCGAGGATACCTACGATGTCCTCACTAAATACGGTCAGGAGCTTGTGGGGCTTGCCCGCAAAAATAAGCTCGACCCCGTTATCGGCAGAGACAGCGAAATAAGAAACGTTATCCGCATACTTTCACGCAAAACCAAAAACAATCCCGTTCTCATAGGCGAGCCCGGCGTTGGTAAAACTGCCATTGCGGAGGGACTTGCCCTGCGTATCGTTGCAGGCGATGTTCCCGACAGTCTGAAAGACCGCAAGGTGTTTTCGCTCGATATGGGTGCGCTCGTTGCCGGAGCGAAGTACCGCGGCGAGTTTGAGGAGCGCCTGAAAGCAGTCCTTAATGAGATAAAAAACAGCAACGGACAGATCCTTCTGTTCATAGACGAGCTTCACACGATAGTCGGCGCAGGAAAATCCGACGGCGCTATGGACGCAGGCAACCTCCTCAAGCCTATGCTCGCAAGGGGCGAGCTCCACTGTATCGGCGCGACGACCCTCAATGAGTACCGCCAGTACATCGAAAAAGACCCCGCCCTCGAAAGACGTTTCCAGCCCGTAATGGTGGACGAGCCTACCGTCGAGGACACTATCTCTATCCTGAGAGGCTTGAAGGAGCGCTATGAGGTGTTCCACGGCGTAAAGATAAACGACAATGCGCTGATATCCGCAGCGGTGCTCTCAAACCGCTATATCACCGACCGCTTTCTCCCCGACAAGGCGATAGACCTCATAGACGAGGCGTGCGCAACTATCCGCACGGAAATGGACTCGATGCCGACCGAGCTCGACGTTATCTCGCGTAAGATAGTCCAGCTCGAAATAGAGGAGGCTGCTCTCAAAAAAGAGAGCGACAACATCTCGCAGGAGCACCTCGGGGAAATACAGAAGGAGCTTTCCGAGCTGCGCGATAAATTCGGCAGCATGAAGGCAAAGTGGGAGAACGAAAAGACCGATATCTCGGCAGTTCAGAAGCTGCGCGAGGAGATAGAATCCGTCAGTGCGGATATAGACAAGGCTGAGCGCGAGTACGACCTCAACAAGGCGGCTGAGCTCAAATACGGCAGGCTGCCGCAGCTTCGCAAGGAGCTTGAAGAGCTCGAACAGAAGGCAGAGCACGATATCGGCGGCGACAGGCTCCTGCGCGACAAGGTAACGGAGGACGAAATTGCAAAGATAGTCTGCCGCTGGACAGGTATTCCCGTCTCAAAGCTCATGGAGGGCGAAAAGGAAAAGGTCTTCGGTCTGGAGGGACTGCTCCACAAGAGGGTAATCGGACAGGACGAGGCTGTCACAAAGGTAAGCGAGGCTATACTGCGCTCGCGTGCGGGCATTCAGGCTCCCGACAGACCTATCGGCTCGTTCCTCTTCCTCGGTCCTACCGGCGTCGGCAAGACCGAGCTCGCAAAGGCTCTTTCGGAGATACTTTTCGACGACGAGCGCAATATGATACGCATAGACATGAGCGAATATATGGAGAAATTCAGCGTCAGCAGGCTCATCGGAGCGCCTCCCGGATATGTCGGCTACGACGAGGGCGGACAGCTCACCGAGGCTGTAAGAAGAAAGCCCTACTCGGTAGTCCTTTTCGACGAGATAGAAAAGGCTCACCCCGATGTGTTCAACATACTGCTTCAGGTGCTCGATGACGGACGCATCACGGATTCTCAGGGACGTACCGTGGACTTCAAGAACACTATAATAATACTCACCTCAAATTTAGGCTCGCCCTATATTCTTGAGGGTATCGACTCCCGGGGCAACATTACCGACGAGGCAAGGGGGCAGGTGGAGACTCTGCTCAAGCAGCAGTTCCGCCCGGAATTCCTCAACCGTCTTGACGAGATAATCTTCTACAAGCCGCTCGCCAAGTCCGAGATAATGAAGATAGTGGACCTCATGACAGCTGACCTGCAAAAACGTCTCGATGACAAGCACATACGCATAAATGTCAGCGAAGATGCCAAGAATTATATCGTGGACAGAGGCTACGACCCCAATTTCGGTGCGAGACCTCTGCGCAGATTCATTCAGAGCAAGGTCGAAACACTTGCCGCCAAGCGCATAATCGGCGGAAATCTCTCCGCAGGGGATGAAATAAACATCGTTCTCGGCGAAAACGGCGAGCTTACGGCGGACTGAGGCAATACCCCCGTGCAACGGAAAACAGGCGCTTTCTATGGTGGTTTTCGATAAAAAAGCAGCTATATTTGCCGTAGAATCGGTCGATATGTCATTTTTTTGCAAATTCCTTGACAAATCGGTGCAAAGGGTATATAATGCAAGTGTAAAATCTTATTAATGGAGGATTATTAAAATGACAAAGACCGAATTAATCAGTGCTGTTGCCGATAAGGCAGACTTCACAAAGAAGAATGCGGAAACCGCTGTAAACGCTATCATTGCTACTATCACAGACGCTCTCGCAAGCGGTGAGAAGGTTTCTATCGTTGGCTTCGGTACATTCGAGGTTCGCGACCGCAAGGAAAAGCAGGTTATCAATCCCCAGACAAAGAAAATGATGACTGCTCCTGCTTCAAAGGCTCCTGCTTTCAAGGCAGGTCAGGCTCTGAAGACTGCAGTAAACAAGTAATTCAAGGAGGAAATTGATCATGCCAAGAGCAAAGAAGACCGCAGCTGAGACTGCAGAGGTCAAAGAGGCAGTAACAGCAGCACCTGCTGCTGAAAAGAAGGCTGCTGAGAAGAAGCCTGCTGAAAAGAAGCCCGCTGAGAAGAAGACAGCTGCAAAAAAGCCTGCTGCTAAGAAGACAGCTTCAAAGACAACTGCTGCTGCTAAGAAGACAGAGACTAATGTGTATGTTCAGTACCTCGGTGCAGAGCTTACAACTGAGGCTATCGTGGCTAAGGCTGTTGCTGATTCAGGCATTTCTTCTGCAAAAAAGATCGACGTTTATGTAAAGCCTGAGGAAAATAAGGTTTACTACGTTATCGACGGTAAAGAGGGAAGCTTCTTCCTCGTTTGAGTCGAAGGATCCTTTTATGACCGGAGCCGCTGCGGCTCCGGTCTTTGTGTTTCTGTCCGTTTTGCGTACACCTTTTCTGATCTCTAATGTCCTGCTTTGGCATCTTCTCTCCGGATCTCTGTGTGATCAATTTTGATTTACGCTGTTTAAAGGGTTTTGGTATTGACAACCGGGGCAAAATATACTATAATTAAAGTTAATGGTTTGCGGATATATTGCTCGCCAACTAAACCTTGCCAACCAATTCTTGGCATAAAGAAAATTTCTCTGCGTCAAAAAAACTTGAAATGCGACAGCATTCCTGCGTTTTCTTTCCTTGATAAATTTTATTTCTGCTTTCGTCTTTTTGGCAAAGTTTAATTGGGAGAGCAATACGATGTATCTGCGCTGGATATAATCTTACTGAAAATAAGGAGTATGATAAATATGGCTGCTAAACAGATGTCACAGGAGAGCTACAACAAGCTCGTCGCAGAGCTTGATGACCTCAAGATCAATAAGCGTAAGGAAGTTTCCGAAAGGCTCAAAGTAGCACGTTCATACGGCGACCTTTCCGAGAACGCTGAGTACGACGAAGCTAAAAATGAACAGGCTATCCTCGAGGCTCACATTCAGGAGCTTGAATACACTATTGCAAATGCTGTTGTCATCGACGATTCGAGCATTTCCGTTGACGAGATCGGTATGAGCTCGATAATCACTATCAAAAGGGTCGATACGGGCAAGACCGAGACCTTCACTATCGTTGACACTAACCACGCCAACGTCAGAGACAAGAAGATATCCGACGAGTCGCCTATCGGCAAGGCTGCAATGCATAAAAAGGTCGGCGATGTGTTCATCGTTGAGGCTCCCGCAGGCGAGCTCCGTTTTGAGGTAGTTGAGATATCAAAATAAAAACCGGAAGGACGTAATGAAATGAGCGAAAATCAGGTCAACACCACCGCTCCGGAGCAGGAAGCTCCCGAGCAGGATATAAATATACTCAAGAAGGACAGGATAGATAAGCTGAACTCACTCAGAGAGACAAGCGGCGACCCCTTTCAGATAACCAAGTTCGATGTTACGGGTCATGCTGCCGATTATAAAAAGGAGTATGAGGCGGACGAGGCGAGAGTCACAGCCGAAGCCGGCGGCGACGAGGAAAAGCTTGCCGATGGGCTTGCTGCACTTAATGAGAAGATCGTCCGCATCGCAGGCAGGATAATGAGCTGGCGCGATATGGGCAAGGCAAACTTCATCGACGTTCGCGACGCTTCCGACAGGATACAGGTCTATGTACGCTCGAACGACATCGGCGCAGACCTCTTCAAGGAGTTCAAGAAGAAGTGGGATATCGGTGATATTATCGGCGTTGAGGGCTTTGTCTTCAGGACGAAGAGGGGAGAGATCTCCATTCACGCAAAGAAGATAACGCTCCTCTCAAAGTCGCTTCTGCCCCTGCCCGAAAAATGGCACGGGCTCAAGGATCAGGATACCCGCTATCGTCAGCGCTATGTTGACCTCATCGTGAACCCTGAGGTAAAGGATACCTTCGTGAAGAGAAGCCTCATAACAAGAGAGGTGCGCAATTACCTCGATTCACTCGGATATATCGAGGTGGACACTCCGGTGCTCCATACTCTCGAGATAGGCGCTTCCGCAAGACCCTTCATCACCCACCACAATACCCTCGACATGGATATGTATATGCGTATCGAGACTGAGCTCTACCTGAAAAGGCTCATCGTAGGCGGCTTTGAAAAGGTCTATGAGGTCGGACGTATCTTCCGCAACGAGGGCATGGACACCTCGCACAATCCCGAGTTCACGTCGGTCGAGATGTATCAGGCTTACACCGACTATATCGGCATGATGGACCTCATCGAGAATATGTACAGAACTATCGCGGAAAAGGTCTGCGGTACAGCTAAGATAACCTATCAGGGCGTTGAGATAGACCTCGGCAAGCCGTGGGAGCGCCTTACTATGATAGAATCCGTAAAGAAGTATGCAGGAGTTGACTACAACGACTGGGCGGACGATGCTGCTGCACGCGCCTGCGCAAAGGAAAAGGGCGTAGAGGTCGAGGAGGGCGACTCCGCGACAAAGGGTCACGTCCTCATCGCGTTCTTCGACGCTTTCGTCGAGGATAAGCTCGTTCAGCCGACTATAATTTACGATTACCCCGTTGAGAACTCTCCTCTTGCCAAGAGAAAGCCCGGCGATCCCGCATTCACCGAGAGGTTCGAGTACTTCATCTACTGCCGCGAAATGGGTAACGCTTTCTCCGAGCTCAACGACCCGATCGACCAGAAGGAGCGCTTCGTAAAGCAGGTCGAGGCAAAGCGCGCTCAGGGTGCTAACGCCGAGGTGGACGAGGACTTCGTAACGGCTCTCGAATACGGTCTGCCTCCTACGGGCGGACTCGGCTTCGGTCTTGACCGACTTGTAATGCTTCTCACAGACAGCCCGTCCATACGCGACGTTCTGCTCTTCCCGACGATGAAGCCCATTCCCGCAAACAGCGGAAGACCTTCCAAGGAAGAAGAAACAGAAGAATAATATTACTTTGGGGCGGATTTTTTTCCGCCCGAAGCTTTAACGGAGAATTTATGAAAGATAAGGATAAAGTTCAGGATACCACCGGTCAGGAGATCGCTGATATTCAGGACGATAAAATAGACGTCACGAAAAGCGTTTTTCAGGTAAACCGCGAAATGCACGAGCAGAAGCTTGCCGAGCTTGAGGAAAAACAGCGTGAGCTCGAGCGACAGGCACAGGAGCGCGAAAAGAAAAAGCGCGAGGAGTACGAGCGCAGGATACTCGAAGAGAAAAAGGAGCTGATGCGCCTGAAACAGGGCATCATCGATGAGAGCGAGACCATTCACGAGGAGCATGAGGAGCAGAAGAAGCTCACTCCGTGGCAGGCGGTAAAGAACTTCTTCTACCACAATAAATGGTGGCTTGGGCTTGGGATCTTCTTTGCGGCAGTCGGAGTTTTCCTTATCGTGAACCTGCTGAGCAAGCCGCGCCCCGATATGGTCGTGCTCGTGATAGGGGAGTACGACAGCGTAGGCTACTCAGAAGGGCTGGAGAACTACGTCGCCTCGTTCGCGGACGACTTCAACGGCAACGGAAAGACTGAGGTCTCGATATACTATATTCCGTATTCGGAGGATTCGTACAAGAACTACGCAAACGGCGTTGACACAAAGCTCACTACGCAGCTGCAAATGGCGGATTCGGTCATCGTGATAGGCGGCGACAGTATCGGAAATATCCTCACTCCCGAGAGCGTTTTTGCCGATTTAGAGGGACTTTACCCCGAGAATCCGCACGTTGAGGACTATTATTTCTACCTCAGGGACACTCCATTTGCGCAGCGTATCGGCGCGGATACAAGCGACCTCGACGACAGCCTTTTCCTCGCGATACGCACTCCGCAGAAGCTGATGTACTCCGACGAGGAGGATATGCAGGAGACATATGACAGGGATTTTCCCGTATTTGATGCGATGATAAAGGATCTTTCTGAGTAAAACTCGTATTTTCACTTGATTTGCGGAAAAAATTGTGATATAAGCGCGAGGCTCGCGCCGCCATTTTCGTGATGAAGAAAAATTTGATCGTAATTTTTTCTCCGCGCAGTTGCTTTTTTTCTGACAATGTGATATAATATATTTACGGGAGCTTGTGTGACAGGCTGAGAGGAAGCTTATAGCTTCGACCGAACCTGATTTGGATAATGCCAACGTAGGGAAGCAATGAGATCTTCAGAGCGCACCTTGTTGGTGCGCTCTTTTTCGAGCGCGGAGCCCCCGCGGGGGCTCCCCGCCGAGCTGATTCAGCTCGGTGCCAAAGAGGAACACCTAAGGGGGAAAGAGAGGGAGAGAAAAAATAAACTGGTACAAAAATCGGCATTTCTCTCCCTCTCTCTCCCCCTACGGTTTTCCTCTCTGGACTCTCTTTTCCCTTCCCCCTCTCTCTCCCTCTCTTTGCCGATTTTTGAACTTCCTCCGCCGAACCTTCGGTCGGCTGGCAAGAGATAATGCTGCTCGGTATCACAGATACTTTGCTTCGTGAAACGAAAATAAAAGCGCCAACGAGCGATGTACGACTGAGGGCGTTGGTGAGAGTGAACGAGCTTGCGAGTGACAACGTGGCATGGGGTCAAGCTGGCTCAGC
>CALEPT010000204.1 GCA_937910385.1 uncultured Ruminococcus sp.
TAAAGTCCCTCATCGCAGTAAGATTGCCAACGGACATCTGCGCCGCACCGTCCTGCATTTCAATCCGGGCGATCTGACGGCAGAAATCGGAAATAACAAAAAGCGGAGCCTGCTTAGGGCCCGAATGATTGAATGCCCTTACCATAATGATATCCATTTTGTACGCACGTGCGTATATCTCTCCGAACATACCCTGACAAGCCTTTGTCGCGGCATAGATATTCCCCGGGCGCAGGGGCTCGTCCTCGGAAAGCGGACACGCTCCCTCGCGGATAAATCCGTACTCCTCGCCCGATCCTATAAGAACAAGTCTTATGTCAGTTTTCGGAGCTTCACGGACGGCTTCGAGCACGTTTATAGTACCTATTACGTTTATCTGAGCGGTGAGCTGCGGCTTCTTCCACGAAACGGAAACGGAGCTCTGAGCAGCAAGATGATATATGATATCGGGAGATACCTCCGCGATGAGCTGCGCGGCAGCTTCCTTGTCCATTATATCAAGGATACGCACCTCGCAATCCTCTTCTATTCTCTCGTTTTCGAGGCAGGTCGCACAGACCTCCCAGCCTGCCGAAGCAAGCTCGTTTATCAGATAGCCGCCGACGAATCCCGCCGCACCGATTATCAAAGCCTTCATATATTCACTCCTTCGGATAAAACTGAGTATAATTTCTTTATGACAGCCTCCTCGCGGAAAGCCTCCTTCACGCGCTGCGAGGCGTTTCTGCCAAGCCTTTCGCGAAGCTCATTATCGTGGGCAAGAGCGCTTATCGCCGACGCAAGAGCTTTTTCGTTCCCGGGAGAAACCGTCAGTCCCGTTTCTCCGTCAACGCTTACATAAGGAACTCCCGAATCAAGGCGTGTGTTTATCACAGGCTTTCCGTAAACCATAGCTTCGAGCTGAACTATGCCGAATGCCTCGCTCTTCACAGTCGAAGGAAGCACGAATATATCACAATCCGCATAAGCCTGCTTCAACTGCTCGTCCGGCAAAAAACCCAGAAAATGCACCTTTCCTGAAAGTCCCTTGTCGCGCACATATTTTTTTAGCTGCTCCTCGAGCTCGCCTGTACCCGCAATGAAAAGCTCGCAGCCGTTTACCCTGCGGAACGCCTTCAGGAGCACATCTGCACCCTTGTAATAGACCAGTCTTCCCGTAAAAAATATTTTGACGGACGAGCTGTCATTGAGCCTTTCGGTAAGCACCGGAGCGCTCTTTACGGATAGATAGTCCTGTATTGTTATGCCATAGGGCACTACACGGCATTTTTCGCGGTATTCCGGCAAATAGTCCGAGCCGTTGATATGTCCCTCGGTCGCCGTTATAATGCAGTCCGCGCGTCTGAGCAGATACTTCATCAAGGGCTTGTAGAACGTGAGGAGCTTCTTCTGGTGCACCACGTCGCTGTGCCACGAAACAACGACCCTCCCCTTATATCCTGAAAGCAGCAGGGCAAGATCTGCCAGAGGAAACGGAACGTGAATGTGCACAACATCGGCTTTTTTCGCCATTTTTCGGAAAAGCCTTATGAACGAAAATGAAAGCGGACATGAAAAATAAGTGCCGATACTGCCCGCACGAATAAGCTGAACTCCGTTTACTCGCTCTCTAAGCGTTCCTCCTCTGCCATCGCGGCATACGAGCGTTTTCACGCTTACTCCGTCAAGCGTTCCGAGCTCTTGAGAATACTGCTGAACGAGGGTCTCTATCCCCCCCACATGGGGATAATACGCCTTGTTCACTTCTAAGATGCGGAGTTTGCGGCTCATCACATCAGCTCCTTGTAAACATCATATAGTAATTGTGCCGAGCGTTCCCATGTGAAGCTCTTTGCACGTTCAAATCCCTTTTTTCCGAGCTGAGCCCGCAGCTTTTCGTCGGAATAAAGCCGGTAAAGTCCCTGAGCGATACTCTTTGCAGAATATGCGTTGCAGATGACGGCGCAGTCTCCAACAACTTCGGGCAGAGACGCGGCATCAGTCGTCAGCACGGGAACTCCGCAAGCCATAGCCTCGAGCGGAGGCATTCCGAAGCCCTCATAAAGCGACGGGAACGTAAACGCAAGAGCTCCGCACATCAGCGGACACATATCCTCCGAAGGAACATATTCTGTAAAAAGAGCCTTGCCCTCGAGTCCGAGCTTTTTCACACGGCTGTAGATACCGTCGTTGAGCCAGCCTTTGCCCCCCGCGAGCACGAGCTTCGGCGCACCGTCCCCGACCTTTTTTGCAAATGCGGCATAGGCAGTCATAAGACGTTCAAGGTTCTTTCTCGGCTCGATAGTCCCGACATAGAGGAAGTAGTCGCCGTCAATGCCGAGTGAGCTCTTCACCTGCGCGATACGCGCCTCGTCGGTGCACGGCTTGAAGCGTTCGAGATCCACTCCGCATGGAACAACTCTTATCTTCCTCTTATGCTCAGGGAAATATTTGATTATCTCTGACTTCGAGAACTCCGAATCCGTAACGATAAGGTCGGCGCGCTTCATGGACTTTTTCAGTCCAATATTCAGCATGAGCTTCGTCCGACCCCGGACGGTCTCGGGGAACGCCTTATACACCATGTCGTGCACCGTCACGACCTTTTTCCCGTGAACGAGCGGCGGCACAATGTAGTTGAAAAAGTGCGTTACATCGGACTTTTTGCCGAAAAAGAAGGAGTAAGGCACGGGCAGGAACGCACTCGCGGCGCGGTAAAGATAGCCCGAAAACGAAGAGCTGTTGAGCTTGATATCCTTACCGGCAAGCTTCTTCACGCGCTCGGCGCGCGAGCTGTCGCCGCTCGTGAAGAAGCTGTATTCGTACTTGTTCTCCGGATACAGTTCCGCCAGCGCGTTGGTCTGCCCGACCTCGCACCAGCCTATACCCGTTATCTTCTCGCTGCACAGCGGCACAGCGTCAAAGGTTATCTTCATTCGATACAGCTCCTTTCCTTTCGGGGGGGACTCTGTCCCCCCCCGTACCCCCTGCAAAAGGGACAAAAGTCCCTTTTGCATCCCATTCCACGTGCTCACTCGCAAGCTCGTTCACTTTTATGAATCAGTCAGTTGCTCTCCGCTGGCGGCACATTGATTCTCAATTATGAATTATGCATTCTTAATTTTATGGGCGGACTAAGCGTCCGCCCGAATAATTTTAGCCGATAACTTCCTTTACCTTTATCTCATTCTCAACAAGCGCAAGGTCGTTCTTTACCATGCGCTCTACAAGCTCGGAGAAGCTTATCTCGCGCTTCCAGCCGAGTGCCTTCTCCGCCTTTTCGGGATTTCCGAGGAGGATATCCACCTCAGCGGGACGGAAGAACTTCTTGTTTACCTTGACAATGGTCTTGCCGGTAGCAGCGTCGATACCTATCTCGTCAACGCCCTCGCCCTGCCACTGAACATCAATGCCAACGTGCTTGAATGCAGTCTCAACGAACTCGCGGACAGTTCTGGTCTCATTCGTGGCAATTACGTAATCATCGGGCTTATCCTGCTGGAGCATGAGCCACATAGCTCTTACATAGTCCTTAGAGTGACCCCAGTCGCGCTTGGAGTCCATATTTCCGAGCTCGACATAGTCCTGAACACCGAGCTTTATGCGTGCAACGGCATTTGTTATCTTTCTTGTAACGAACTCTATACCGCGTCTCTCGGACTCGTGATTGAAGAGGATACCCGAGCAAGCGAACATATCGTAGCTCTCACGGTAGTTCTTGGTTATCCAGTGACCATAGAGCTTGGCAACGCCGTAGGGACTTCTCGGATAGAAAGGAGTTGTCTCGCACTGCGGAATAGCCTGAACAAGTCCGAACATCTCAGATGTCGAAGCCTGATAGAATCTTGCCTCGGGCTTTACGATACGGATAGCCTCAAGCATATTTGTAACGCCGATAGCGTCGATGTCGGCAGTGCCGAGGGGAGTGTCCCAGCTCGTTGCAACGAACGACTGAGCTGCAAGGTTATATACCTCGTCAGCCTGAGATATCTTCATAGCGGAAACAAGCGAAACGGGGTCGGTCATATCGGCGTAGATGAGCGTCACCTTGTCCTTGAGGTGCGCGATATTGCCGTAATCAACGGTAGCCTTTCTTCTCCAGATTCCGTAAACGTTATAGCCCTTTTCGAGAAGCAGCTCTGCAAGATAAGAGCCGTCCTGACCTGTAATTCCTGTGATAAGTGCATTCTTCATAATTATAACTCCTTACTATAAATTCATAATCAAGAATTATTGTGCCGGCTGTACCGACTATAATGAGATGATCCCATTTCAATTCTTGATTCTTCATTCTTAATTGTATCAGACAAGCTCGTCTCTGCCCTGTTCCTTGAGCTGAGCGATGACCTTTTTAACGTCCTGAGTGTTGTTCTTCGAGCAAACGAGCAGAACGTCGTCCGTATCGACGATTATTATGTCTCTCGTGCCGATAGCAGCCACAAGGCGCTTGCCTGCGCAGACCGTAGTACGCTTGGAATCGACCGAGATAACATCGCCGTCAAAGTAATTCTTGTCGTCATCGGTCTCATTGATGCGCTCGACCGCCAGCCAGCTTCCCACGTCGTCCCAGCCGAAGCTTCCGGGGATAGTGTAGATATCCGAAGCCTTTTCCATGATACCGAAGTCGACGGATTCGCTTCTGAACGCGGTGAACTCTTTAACAAGGGTCTCCTCAAAATCGGGCGTACAATAGCTCTCGCCTATGCGGAGCGCTCCCTCATAAATATCAGGCATCAGAGCCTGCATATTGTCCATTATGGACGAGGTCTTCCAGACGAACATACCGCTGTTCCAGAGGTACTTGCCAGAGGCAAGGTATTTCTTAGCGGTGGGCAGATCGGGTTTTTCTACAAATCGCTCGACTTCATAAGCGTCGCCTGACTCTTCGCCAAAATTGATATATCCGTAGCCCGTTTCGGGATAAGTCGGTGTAATTCCGATGGTAACGAGGTTTTTGCCCTCCTCAGCGGTCTTTATCGCCTTTTTGAGAGTCTTGATGTAGATGTTCTCGTAGCCGATGAGGTGATCCGACGGCAGTACGAGCATTATCGCGTCTCCGTATTTCTTCTGAATTACAGCCGCCGCAAATGCAATGCACGGAGCTGTATTTCTGGCACACGGCTCAGAGAGTATATTCTCCTTCGGAACGTCCGGCAGCTGATCCTGTACAAGCTCTCCGTAAGCGGCATTTGTCACGATGAAGATGTCCTCCGGGGATACAAGCGGACTGAGCCTCTTTACCGTTTTCTGTATCATCGTTTCGCCGTCTGAAGTGAGCGAAAGGAACTGCTTAGGGCAGCTGTTCCTGCTTTTTGGCCAGAAGCGTTCGCCTCTGCCTCCTGCCATAATGACTGCTGTTATCTTCATTTACTTTTCTCCTCTTTCTCCTTCTCCTGCTCATGGGGCAGAACGCCCTCCTCCGTTTCGGCATTGGTCTTGCCGGGGAAAAGCATGGTTTTCAGGGTCATAAGTATTATTTGAAGGTCCATGCGTGCCGAGTAATTCTCGATATACATAAGATCCATTTTAAGCTTATCATAGGGTGAGGTGTCATACACTCCCGTTACTTGTGCATATCCCGTCAGTCCTGCCTTTACCTTTAAGCGGAACTCAAATTCCGGCATTTCCTTTTTGTATTCTTCGGTAAGCTCCGGGCGCTCCGGACGCGGTCCTACAACCGACATATCTCCCTTCAGGATATTAAGGAGCTGCGGGAACTCGTCCAGCCTGAACTTTCTCAGTATCCTGCCTACCGGAGTAATACGCTCATCCTCATCTGACGCAAGCTGCGGGATACCGTCCTTTTCCGCATCAACTATCATGCTGCGGAACTTATAAACGTCGAATTCTCTGCCGTTTATAGTAAGACGTTTCTGCTTATAGAGCACAGGACCTCTGTCATAGAGCTTGACGGCTATAGCCGATATAAGCATGAACGGCAGCGCCGGTATGAGAGCTATCAGCGAAAAGACTATATCAAACGTTCTCTTGAAGAGCCTCTGCTCAAAATCAAGTCCATAGTTGCGGCAAAGAAGCAGCGGCGTGTCAAACAGTCTTATATCGTCCGCCCCTCTTATTATAATATCTGATATTTTGGGAGCGATATACGCTCTTACGGAGTTTTCAAAGCAGAATTTAAGGTAATCGTTTCTCAGCCCTGCCGGTATATCACAAATTATTACTCCCTCGTATTTCATAATGAGCTCTCTGACTTTTTCGGGCTCTTCGCTGACGCTTACAGATTCACATATCATATACTTATCGACTCTCTGGCTCATTTTCAGCACAAGAGCCGCTGCCTGACGGCTTCCGTAGAGTATTATGAGCTTCCTCGGGGGATATATGATGAAATACAGTCTTCCCGTGAGGAGCGTCCATATGGCAATACAGGCGAAATCCACACAGCTCATTACCATTATCGGAGCGGCAGACATAAATTTTCGTCCGATAAGGCTTATAAGGAAATACGTGACCACATTCGCGCATATCATTGATATTATCTGGGAATATAGCATATCCGTTTTTTTCAGATAGCCAAGCTTGAGCCCTCCGTAGGCTTTCAGGAAAAGCCATATCATCAGGAAATAAATGCCTATAAGCACCCAGTTTCCTCTTCTGTAATACGGCAATACTATGGATTCGCTGTAGTATTTATACCACACATAGCCAAAAATACCCGTCAGTATGCCGAGAAGCACAAGCGCAGAAACGAAGGAAATAAATCTTTTGTATCTGTCTTTTTTACTTATCATAATTTTTATCCGCCCGGTGAGATGACGGAAAGGTCTCCTTTTTTATCTGTTTTAGGAATCATTCCGACTCCATACAGGGATATTATAGCAAATTACGGCATTATTGTCAATACTTAAATAATAGATTTCAGCCACATAGCCTTCGCGGCTGTGTGCAAGGTGTATTCTATACGTCCGACTTATGTACATCAGCCACGAATATTTATTACCACTGAGTTATCATAGCAGCAAGCGCCAGCAGCGGAAAGACAATAAACAGCACAGAAAACATCACATCAGGCATTGTAAGCCTCGGTTTGTGCTTAGGGTCATAGAATACATGAGGATTTTCCGGGTCGATAAAGAGCTCCTTCTCATCGCCGACCATAATATATTCGTCCTTTGCAAAGCTCTCGTCCTCAAGCTCAGTCCGCTCCTCCCGGTAATTCACCTCATAAACGGGAACACTGATCGTTTCCGGCTTTCCCTTTACATTGACCTTCATATCCTTGAAACCGGAGCATACCGCTGTCACGCGGACCGTACACCTTGCCATGAATCCTTTTATCTTATTGATGCTCTGCACAAGCAGTGCCACGCCCACAAGAATAAATATCATCAAAAACATTACAGCGCCAAGCTTTGCAAGAATGATCCTTCCGCGATCATCGGAGCCATGAACAACAAATGCAGATATAGCGATGATTAAACCAATGATAGAAAAAATCACGCTGTTGCCGGATATAATATTGTAACGCATATACTTTGTAATCGCCCCAAGTGCAGAGATCGCTGAAAACATAATACCGAACACGACAATGCTCAGCCATTCCCGTCCTTCACTGCGGGCAAAAAGGATCATCAGCAAGGCTCCGGCAGCAAAGCACACAGCAGCAGCGATCCCAATTATATTGGGATTTTTGTCCGGCTCGGGCTTGTTGTAAACAGGTCTGCCCTGCTCATCAAATTCAACATTTTCATTAAAATATGTATCATCTTTTCGCCTTTTCATAGCACTTCCCCACGAATAAGATCAGTCGTCCTCGCCGATAATAGACGGTGAGGGAGCATTTTCCCTCTCTTTTTTAACTCGTTTCTTCTCTTCGCGCTGCTGAGCAAGATCGTATGACATCAGCTGCACTACAGCAATAATTATAATCATAACTGCCGGTATAATGCCCGGTATCAGCCTTGAACGGTACATATCGCTTATCGGAGCCATTGTATATTTATCCGACCAGCCGCTTTTGTCCGCATGATCGGCAAGCTTATGCAGCATAGTCATACACAGTGCAAAGCCTCCGGCTGAAAGAATTATAGCGATCACATTCGGAATATTCTTCCTGAAAAGGCACAAAACCGCACCGACAGCCATAACAGCTCCCGAAATGATGAGCAGCACTCCTACCCTTACGAGCTCGCCGCCGTAGCTTTCGCGGTTGTATATCAGACCCGCACCTGATAGTACGGGCATCATGCACGACAGTACAAGTGTCAGAACAAGCGTTATCACCTTGAGCACTGTCATGACGGGGTGCTGTTTTGAAATTTTTATTGATGTTCTTTTCATTTTTTCTCCTTGAAAGGGTCTCATGTGAATTTTTTGGAAGGATATGCTGATCCGCCCGACAGATCTGATATCCGATCTCTAACCTCTAACTTCTAAATGCGGTACAACTTCTCATTTATAATAAGTCCGCCGCACCGTATAATAATGAGGTATCGTCCGTATTTTCCGCGGCGATGCGAAAACCTTAGCGGAAAATTTTCCGCAGAAAGGGATCTGTAAAATGCATTTGAAAAAATATATAAGAAAAGCTGCTGCCGTAGTATTATCTGCGGCTCTTGCGGGATTATTCGGGACTGCGCAGTATTATTCCTCGCTGCTGCCGGATACTCTTACAGCAAGCTCGGCGGCACAGCTTGAGATAGCTCAATATCCGGAAATAAGCTGCTCAGCGGAGAATGAAGCGGTACAAGCAGCTTGTGCCGGAGAAGTAAGCCGGGTAACGCTTTCACTGCTCGGCACGTTTCCGGTAAAAAATGTCTCCGTCAAAGAAGCCGAAGCCCCCGTTTTAGCGGTCGGCGGCAGGCCCTTCGGCATAAAGCTGCTCATGGAGGGTGTCATGGTCACGGGTCTCGGCGACGTCGAAGCCGAGGACGGTCAGAGGATCTGCCCTGCCGAAAAAGCGGGGATCCGCGTCGGAGATATAATCCACAGCGTCAACGGAAAGGTTCTCGCCTCAAATACCGACCTTCAGGAAGCGATCTGCACAAGTGAGGGCAGTAGTATAGCGCTTATCGCTGAAAGAAACGGAAGCGAATTCGCTGCCGAACTCACTCCTGTATACTCCGCAAAGAGCGGCAAATGGCGCGGCGGTATGTGGGTTCGCGACAGTATAGCCGGTATCGGCACGATGACCTTTATCAATAAGGAAACGGGGCAGTTCGCAGGTCTCGGTCACCCTATATGCGATGCGGACACAGGTGAGCTCGTTCCTTTGCACAGCGGCGAGGCTGTTCCCGTTGAGATAACCGAAGCCGTAAAGGGCAGATGCGGTATTCCGGGTGAGCTGAGAGGAGATTTCACCCTCGGCAGCTACGGTACTCTTGATTGCAACAACGGCTGCGGTATCTTCGGCGTACTCGACGACGCAGCTCTTGATGAGCTCTGTACCGACTGTGAGGAGTTTCCCCTTGCCTACCGTCAAGAAATAAAAACGGGAGCCGCCGAGATATACACCACGGTAGAGGGCGGTACTCCGAAGCGATACTCCGCAGTAATAGAAAGCATTGACTACAGCGGAGGCAGCGATGAGACCAGAAACATGGTTATCCGCATAACCGACGAAGCACTCCTCGAAAAAACGGGCGGCATCGTTCAGGGTATGAGCGGAAGCCCCTTGATACAGGACGGAAAGCTTGTGGGAGCGGTAACTCATGTTTTCGTCTCCGATCCCACTGTGGGTTACGCAGTATTTGCCGAAACTATGGCAGAGTGCCTCAATGAATAAAACCTCATAAACAAAATCGGGCGTTACATCATGTAACGCCCCATGGTTTTAATGCGATTATCTGTTTTCCTCACTGAAACCGCTGTCTACGAGCTCGATGAGAGCGTCAACAGCAGCCTTTTCATCAGCGCCGTCAGCAATCACCTTGATATTTGTACCGCCAACGATACCGAGTGAAAGAATACCGAGCAAGCTCTTGGCATTGACTCTGCGCTCTTCTTTTTCAATCCAGATAGATGACTTAAATTCATTAGCCTTCTGAATAAAGAAGGTTGCAGGTCTTGCGTGAAGTCCAACCTGATTCTTAACCATTACTTCTCTGACAAACATATACAACTCTCCTATTCTCTATTGACCGCTGCCATAGGTTTAAGCAAGGGGCGGCGATCCGCTGCAAATATATATCACTTGCTGATTATCATTATACAATCTATTTTTTGCATAGTCAACGGATTTTTTGCTTTAAATCCTCTGTTTTCATTAATTTCTACATTTAGATTAAATGTGAGGGAAAATTTTTCGGTTTGCTTGTTAATTATCACCACAAAGAATTGTTGAGTTTCGTTGTTGAAACTACATAATTTTCAACATCGTATTATGTGTAATTCTTCTAAACGGAAAATATTTTTGATAGTATACCTATTGTAATTCAGAATTTTATTTATTATGCTTTTCAAGGAGATCCGGGCGGCGCTCAGCAGTTATTCTCAGACTCTGTTCGTGCCTCCACTGCTCGATATTTTTATGATGTCCCGAAAGAAGTACAGGCGGGACCGCCTCGCCCTCCCAGACCTCGGGGCGCGTATACTGCGGATATTCGAGCAAACCACTGTAAATACTCTCGTCGGTAAAGCACACCTCGTCGGAAAGGACCCCCTCGCACATTCTTGCAACAGCGTCCGTAAGCACACACGCAGGGAGCTCTCCGCCCGTGAGAACGTAGTCCCCGATAGATATTTCCTCGTCAACTATTTTGTCGATAACACGCTGATCTACGCCCTCGTAGTGTCCGCAGATGATGAGGATATTGTCAAGCTTTGACAGTTCGACGACTCTCTGCTGATCGAGGACTCTGCCCTTCGGGGACATATATATCGTGTGCGGCTTTACGCCCATTTCCTCGCAAACCGCCTTGTAGCAGTTGTATATCGGCTCACACTGCATCACCATGCCCATGCCGCCGCCGTAGGGAGTGTCGTCCACGCGGCGGTGCTTATCTTGTGTATATTCGCGTATCTGGCGGCAGTGGACGTCTATTTTTCCTGCTTTGCGAGCTCTGCCGACTATACTCTCGCCGAGCACGGCTTCGCACATTTCGGGGAAAAGGGTTGCAATTTCTATCTTCATCTGAGTTTCCTTTTATATTTTATTTCGCGGAGTTATCCTTCGACATTCTGTGATCTGAAGCGCGACTCGCGGTGGAGCTGGCTCAGCTCCCACATTTCGGGGAAAAGGATTGCTATTTCTATATTCATCTGAGTTCCTTTTATATTTTATTTCGCGGATACATTCAATTCCTGATCAATCAAATAGTCCATCGAGGGGACGTATCGTCATAAGTCCGCCGTCGATATCAGTCGAGACCACAACGTCCGCTATCGCAGGCACAAGATACTCCCTATTGCCCTTTATGACGTAAACGTCGTTTGCTCCTGTCTCCAGAACATCGGTGATAGCACCGTAAACGAAACCCGAATCCGCGTCCCTGACCTCAAGTCCTATAAGATCAGAGATGAAATACGTGTCCTCGTCGAGCTCGAGATCATCGCGATGCATATATAGCAGCTTATTGCGCAGCTTCTCGGCAGCCTCGGGGGTATCCACGCCCTCTATCTTCGCGATGACCATGTTCTTGAACGGGCGCGAACGCTCGATGTACACCTCGTCCTTGTTTTTGCCGATAAACAGCCGCTCAAACTCGCAAAGGAGCTCCGCACTGTCGCAGTAAGGCATTATCTTCACCTCACCGCGAATACCGTGCGTGGTAACTATTTTTCCTGCTTCAAGATATTCCTTTTTCATTTTATCTCCTTTATCACAATGCGTGGCGGTTTGCTTTACTTCGCGAGTTCTATAGAGCTTATTGCCTGCATTTTCATTTCCTCGTTGTCGCCTGTTATCATCATGAAGTAGTATTTGCTGCCTCCGCCGTCGGGGTAGATATTGACCGTCCAGAGCCCGTCTGCAACGATAGTTCCGAGGCTCTCAGAGGCATAACCGCTAAAGCCGCTGCCATTTATCCGATAGGTGTTTTCAGCTTCATATGCTTCCTCCTTATCCTCAGCAAGCTCAAGGAATATATCCTTATCATCTCCGCGAAGCTTAAGGCACATTTTTGAATCCAGCTTTCCCTTTATGAACCAGAGTATATCATTTGAAGCCTCTGCCCGATCGGGATAAGGCTCGCTTATCGTCCGGAAGAAGTGGCGGAACTGTTTTTCTTCATGATCGTAATACTGCCACTGGTCGTATTCAGGGTCGTACTCTTTCATTACCTGCTCATCAGCGTAAGTGTCCGACTCCATTACCATAACAGAGACCTCGCCGCCGTATACATACTTTGAGCCTGTCAGGCCCGCAGTCTCCGCACCCTTCGGCATTTTAAACGAAACACCCTTTACGGTATACGTCTCGTAGTCCACAGGAACTTCGACCGTTTCAAACCTCGGGATAGTGTCGTCAATGTGTTCAAATTCCTTTTTCACATTAAAATACGTAGGCAGTCCGGGGAAGAAAATAAGTATCACCAGCGCAGCGATGAGCAGCACGCCGAAGGCTATTCCCCCAACAGTAAAAAACTTTTTCATGATAATGTTAATCCAAAATCTCTAAAAGCCAAGGCTCAGTTCTTCATTTCAAAATTTTCGCCGAGGATATCCTTGTTCGCCGCAAGAATGGGGTCGATGCACTCGGAGAGGAACTCCTCTACCTGCTGCGGGCTTCTGCCGACGTAATTCTCGGGCTTGAGCACAGCCTCGAGCTCGTCGCGGGTTATCATGAACATCGGATCGTTTACGATGAGCTCACACAGATTGCTCTCCTTGCCGTAAATCTTTATCTGCTCTGCGGCTATCATCGAATACTCGCGGATACGCTCGTGGAGCTCCTGACGGTCGCCGCCCTTCTTTACAGCGTCCATCATTATATTCTCGGTAGCCATGAAGGGGAGCTTTGCCATGAGTCGGCGGCGGACTATCTCTGGATAGACCACCATTCCGTCGGTGACATTCATCATGATATTGAGGATAGCGTCAACTCCGAGAAATGCCTCCGCAACGGAGATACGCTTATTTGCTGAGTCGTCGAGAGTCCTCTCGAACCACTGAGTTCCTGCCGTAAATGCGGGGTTGAGCACGTCTATCATCACATAGCGCGCAAGGGAGGTTATCCTCTCGCAGCGCATGGGATTGCGCTTGTAAGCCATTGCTGACGAGCCTATCTGTGACTTCTCGCGCGGCTCCTCCATTTCCTCGAAGCTCTGGAGGATACGCAGATCGTTTGAGAACTTGCTGCACGACTGCGCTATGCCGCTGAGTACGGAGAGCACCTGCCAGTCCGCTTTACGCGAATAGGTCTGTCCCGAAACGGGAACAACGCTGTCAAAACCCATTTCCTCGGCTATCATCGCTTCGAGCTGTTTTATCTTGGCGGTATCGCCCTCGAAAAGCTCCATGAACGAAGCTTGTGTGCCTGTTGTGCCCTTTGAGCCGAGCAGCTTGAGATTGGAAATGCGGTACTCGAGCTCCTCGAAGTCCATGAGCAGCTCGTTGAGCCAGAGCGTAGCCCTCTTGCCGACAGTAGTAGGCTGTGCAGGCTGAAGATGAGTGTACGCCATGCAGGGCATATCCTTGTACTCACGCGCAAATTTCGCTAAATTGTTCATTACATTTATGAGCTTGCGGCGAACTACATTCAGCGCATCGCGCATGATGATAACATCGGTATTGTCGCCGACATAGCACGAGGTCGCACCGAGGTGGATAATGCCCGCAGCATCGGGGCAAGCCTTGCCGTATGTGTAAACGTGTGCCATAACGTCGTGGCGGACCTCCTTTTCGCGTGCCGCCGCCATGTCGTAGTCGATGTCGTTTATGTGCTCCTCAAGCTGCTTTACCTGTGCCTCGGTAACAGGCAGACCGAGCTTCATTTCGGCTCTTGCAAGCGCGACCCAGAGCTTCCTCCATGTGGTGAACTTCTTATCCGCCGAGAATATGTACTGCATTTCCTCGCTTGCATATCGTGTACAGAATGGACTTTCGTAGCTGTTGTAATTTCCGCTCATTTTAAATATACTCCTTTTCAAGCGCCATGAAGCGCAAATTTTCCTATTTTAATTAATGTCTGCTCAACAACTAAAAATTGGCTTAATATAGCTTTTTAAAGCCAATTTTTAGTTGTCAAAGCGCAAGAAAAAACAAAGATATTGATAGTTTTTCTTGCGCTTTGTTTTGCCCTTTAGGGCAAAATGAGCTTGACATCAAGAAATGTGACGCGCAAATTCCCTATATTATAAAGAATTTGCGCTCCCCGAACGAAGTTCGGGGCAATAACCGCCTTACGGCGGTTATTGAGGACACATTTATTATAGCATATGGACATGGAAAAATCAACATATTTTTGTACTTGGAGCCGTTAACAATAAGCTTTTAGCATTTAGCCGCTAAAATTTGACTATTGCCCGAAAAATCGGTATAATTTATATGGGAATCGTGCTGCGATATATTCTTTTATTTTAACATGGGATTTTTTCGTCTTTTTCGCCTTTGAAAATCACTTATATATAGATACGCAGCAGTTTTGGTGAGCAATGATCGTTTAGCAGCCAACCGTAAACGCCGCACCTGTGAAAAAGGAGAATAATTATGAAAAAAGCATTATACATCATAATAGCCGCAGCGCTTGCGCTCTCAGCATTCAGCTGTGAGAACAAGAAAACCGACAGCAAGCCAGAAGTCCCCGATGTGACCGAAGATGTCGAGGAGCCCGCCATAGAGCAGCCCTTCATCGAGTACACACAGGAGGACTTAAACACGATAAACGTCAACCTCACCTTCACCGACGACACATCTTTCTTTGAACGGCACGCATTTACCGCCTCGGACTTCGACTTCGGCGCACGCCTTTCGCCCTGCAAGGCGGAGGAGTACCGCGAGCAGTTCCGCCCCGAATGGTACGGCAATGACGAGGAGGGAGATCAGATGTACCTCGAATCCCTGACAGAACCGTCTACAGGCTTGATATGGAGCTTCACAGCAGACTCGGAAAACTTCTACTTCTGGGTGTATTTCGACCCCTGCTGCACGGGATACCATGACTGCTCGATTTTCAGATACAATATTGAAACGGGCAATATGTCCGAGCTTTACCGCTTTTCAAGTACCGAAGTTGACCTATACCCGGCAGGATTGACGGTCATTGACGGGACTGTTTACACGATAACCTGCGATGACCTTGACAGTCGCACCGACACGGTCAGCCGCCTCGACTCCGGATCGGGCGAGCTCGTGCCTCTCTACAGCAGTATCAATAACGGTCTGACCTTTCTTCCGAACGAAGACGGGCGGCTCATATTGCAGGAGCTGACTTCGGTCTCCGACGATTACTACGACGGATTCAACTCACGGCTCATAGAATACGACTTTGAGGCGGAGCAATGGAACGAGATATTCACCTATCTGCTCAACAGCCAGCAGTTCCTTGAGGAAAACATCCCCGATTACAGCCTCACATCCGTGCTCGCGTGGAAAGAAAAGCCCGAGGGCTCGCGCAAATACGACATCGTGAGCGACTACTGGCGCGTTTCGACGGGTTACTCGAACTGCAAGATAGTCTATGCCTCGCGCGACCGCGTGATGTACATCGTGCAGACAGGCTCGAAAACTACAGGCGATGTAACTCGCACCCTGCATACGATAGACCTTTCGGACGGACAGCACTATATGACCGACGTCACCGCACTCGGCGAGAGCTTTGTCTATTACAACGGCTATGTAACAGCAACATCTGTTTACCGAATGAACTATACAATGAGCTGCTTCACGCCCGAGCTGGGTATTGCGCACCGCTTCCCCGAGGAGCTTGACTTTGTGTCAAACCTTACTTACACGGGCAGCTGTGTACTTATTGACGCAACGAACAGCTTAGCTGCAGACGGACAGGAATACGAAAGAGGCATCTATCTCTTTAAATAAGAGCTTACGCCTTATGAATCACGCATTATCAAGGAGGTCGACCATGAAAAAAGCAATATACATCATCATATCCGCAGCGCTTATACTTTCTGCATTTGGCTGCGAGGACAAGAAAAATGACAGCAAACCGCAAATTCCCGAGGAGGCGGAGGAGGACGCCGCACTCGAAAAGCCGTTTTTCACACTTTCAAGCAACGACTTCTCCGCCATAAACGTCGAGCTCACGCTCAGCGATGAAGATCCGCCGTTCGAGCTCGGTCACATTGATCTTACACAGCTCGATTTCGGCACGCGCCTGCCAAAGTGCGTAGAAGAGGGTAAATACGACGAGCTGCATGAAGCACTCATGATCTACGGATATTATGACGATGAGAGCGGTACTTACATTTATGGTGACAAAGGCGTGCCTGACACGTATCTCGACTGGGTGTATGAGCCGCAGCAGGGAAAGGTCATTCGGAGTGCAATAAACGGGGATACAGCATACTTTGTAGTGAGCTACGAGCCCCTGACCAACGGCGACAGCCACGAATGGTCGGTATTCAGCTATGATATTCATACGGAGGAGCTCACAGAAGTTTACTCTTATTCCAATACCGACTCCTACAATATAATGTATAATGACTGGTTCCTCGTGGGCGACACCCTTTGCTTTACAGAATTTGACAGTGACGGAAAATACTTCATAAAATCGTTCGACCCCGAAACGGGCGAAGTCAAGAATATCTTTAACACTGACGAAGATTGGGCATTTAATGGCTGGGCATTCAAAGCTCCGGGCGAGCATAGCCTGCTCATCGAGAATATGGTCCATGACGAGGACGAAAACACAAATGAAGACACCATTTACGAGCTTGATATCGAAACGGGTGAGACGGAGGAGTTCTACCACTCAAAGCACAGGTCGGGCTACAACGTAAAAATGTCTTTCAGCGGCATTCGCGCCTGCCTTGACAAGTCCTCCGAGGACAGCCGCACCTATGATATCATAACGGATTATTACCGCATTGATACGGGGCTGCGTGCTTGCGAACTCTACTATGCCGACGAGAGCTGCTTTATCCTCATGCAGTCGGACGACTACAGCTCATTGGTGCACTATTTCGATATCGACAAAATGGAACACTACATCATCGACGTGACCGATTACGGCTCATACTGCACCTATTGCAGCGGCGGTATACTCATGACCGATTCGAGCGCTTTTCCCCGTATCAAGCATCATCTTTACTACCTCATGCCGGAGCTCGGGCTTATGTTCGATGTGGATTATGTTGACCTTAGTTTTGATAACGCAGAATCTTCCGATATTGCCGAGATCACCTCCGACGGCTACGGCTACAACGAGCTTTCATGTATAGCGGGTATGACGTATTTTACCGTTACGGAGAGTATGTCGGCTAAAACCTCGGAACACAGCGTTAATGGGTATAATATCATGAGAGATATTTATTACTATGATAACAGGGAGTAAACTCACAGATATCAGGTCATAGGGGCGGCTGATAGCCGCCCCCTGCTTGTCAGCGGAAGTATATTATTAAAAAGCCGTTTTGCTCGCCGCTTGCGCGGCAACCGCAAAACATGGCAAATATTACTCCGGCAATTATCAAGATGATAGCACAACATCAAATTATTTAATTGCCGGAGTAATAAAGTGTCGGACAGAACGGGCGCACAGTGCGATAAAATAAAAACTGAAATTTTGCTCCGCGATTTATTGCTTTTTTGGTCGCTATGTGATATAATAAAAATGATAATCATTTGCACGGCAAAGCCGCCAAAGGAGTTAAATATTATGACAGTACGCGAATTGCAGGACAAGATCCTAAAGCTAAAAAAGGAAACCAACACAGCTATCCTCGCCCACAGCTATCAGGCGCGGGAAATAGTAGAAATAGCAGATTTTACGGGAGACAGCTACAAGCTCAGCGTAGACGCTAAAAATGCACAGGCGGATAATATCCTCTTCTGCGGAGTCCACTTCATGGCGGAGACCGCAAAAATGCTCTCACCGCAAAAGCGAGTATTCCTCGCGAACAGGGACGCGGGCTGCCCCATGGCGGAGCAGATGGACAAGGAACTCATCTCGCAGATACGCGAAATGGAGCCCGACCGCACAGTGGTTGCATATATCAACACTACCGCCTCGCTGAAAACAGTCTGCGACGTATGCGTCACTTCGTCGAGCGCACTGCGTATCGTCAAGGCTCTTGATGCGGAAAAGCTGCTCTTTATCCCCGACTGCAACCTCGGCGACTGGGTCAAAAAGCAGGTGCCCGAAAAGGACATAAAGCTCCTGCACGGAGGCTGTCCGACTCATGCTGCAATAACCGCAAAAGAGGCAATGAAGGCTAAGGAGGCTCACCCGAACGCCCTCTTCCTCGTACACCCCGAATGCGTTCCCGCGGTCGTTGAGCTTGCCGATTACGTCGGCTCGACCTCGGGGATCATGGAGTACGCAAAAAATTCCGACCACAAGGAGTTCATCATCGGCACGGAGACTTCTATCTCCGAACATTTGCAGTATGACTGCCCCGATAAGAAGTTCTATCCGGTCACAAAGGACATCGTCTGTCGGAATATGAAGCTCACCACCCTCCCCGATGTGTACAATTCACTCCTCGGCATGGACAGCGGCGAGGCGTTCGAGATAGTCATGGACGAGCAGCTCATTGCGGACGCAAGACGCTGCATCGACGAAATGATAAGGCTGGGCGGCTGACATGACCGGGCTTGTTGAAAAATTATATGAAACAGGCGACCTTGCCGACGCCGAACTAAAGTCCCTCATCGAGACCGGGGATGAATCCGCAGCAGATCTGCTGAAAAAGCGTGCCGACGAGGTGCGCAGGCGCGAATACGGTGACAAGGTATTTCTGCGCGGACTTATAGAGATCTCCTCATACTGCAAAAATGACTGCCTATATTGCGGAATACGCCGCAGCAACAAGGACGCCGACCGCTACCGTCTCACGCACGAGGATATCATTAACTGCTGCGAGAACGGCTATGAGCTCGGCTTCCGCACGTTTGTCATGCAGGGCGGCGA
The DNA here is from genome assembly GCA_937910385.1 of uncultured Ruminococcus sp. GTDB lineage: Bacteria > Bacillota > Clostridia > Oscillospirales > Ruminococcaceae > Ruminococcus. Next base: position 18,968 of record CALEPT010000204.1, read on the forward strand.
GGACTCCTACTTCACCGACGAGGTGATGTGCCCAATAATATCGGAAATACGCGAAAAATACCCTGACTGCGCGATAACGCTCTCGCTCGGGGAGCGCTCATACGAGAGCTATAAAAAAATGAAGGAGGCGGGTGCGGACCGCTATCTGCTGCGCCATGAGGCTGCATCGGACGAGCTTTATCAGAAGCTTCACCCCGAGGAAATGAGCCTTGCAAACCGCAAGGAATGCCTTTTCACGCTGAAAAAGCTCGGCTATCAGGTCGGGGCGGGCTTCATGGTGGGAGCTCCCTATCAGACCACGGAACACCTCATTGCCGACCTGCGCTTTTTGCAGGAGCTGAGTCCCCAGATGATAGGGATAGGACCGTTCGTGCCCCACCACAACACGCAGTTTGCAGCCGAAAAGGGCGGAACGCTCGGGCTCACGCTCAGGCTGCTCGGCATACTGCGGCTGATGTTCCCTAAGATCCTGCTGCCCGCCACGACCGCTCTCGGTACTATCTCGCCCATAGGCAGGGAGCTCGGGCTTCAGACGGGCTGCAACGTTGTAATGCCCAATCTTTCGCCGGTCAGAGTGCGTAAGAAATACGACCTGTATGACAACAAAATATGCACGGGAGAGGAAGCCGCAGAGTGCAGGGGCTGTCTGCAAAGAAGGATAGAGTCCGTCGGATTTAAGGTCGCTGCCGAGCGCGGTGACGCGATAGATTTTAAACAAGGAGAAAGCAAATGAGAGTAAGATTCCACCTCCCCGATTTTTCGGGAAATTTCAAGCTGAATCTCATGTTTGCGGAGATGCTCAGGCACCGCCCCGAGTTCTTCCGCGAGGGCGTTGAGATAGCCTCGTTCTACGGAGTTTTTCCTCCGTCTATATGGAACGGCGGCAGAACGCAGGGCGGAGTGGTAGATAAAAACTTCGTCCGCGGCGTAATCAAGGCATTCAACGACAGAGGCATTCCGCTTAGATTCACTTTCACCAATCCTGCGCTTGAAAAGAAGCACCTCGGCGACCCGTTCTGCAACATGGTCATGGCAATGGCAAACAACGGTCTGAACGAGGCGATAGTTATGTCCCCTCTTTTGGAGGACTATATCCGCAGGAATTACCCGAAGTACAAGCTCACAAGCTCGACCTGCAAGCGCATTACCGACCCCGAGGCTCTTGAGGCGGAGCTTGCAAAGGACTATAGTATAGTTGTTGTAGACTATGATTTCAACAACAATTTCGAGGTGCTTGAGAAGCTCCCGAGAAAGCAGGACTGCGAGCTTCTGGTAAATGCCTGCTGCGAGCCGAATTGTCCGAGGCGAAGTGCTCACTATTATTCTATCGGCGTTCAGCAGATTGCCTACAATGAGCACATAAAGAAATTCAAGAACCTGCCGTTCGACGCTGCAAAGTACGACCCCGACAACTTCCGAAACTGTCCCTACTCGCAGCGAGGCATATTCGATATCCGCGGTCTGCGCACTCATATCTCTCCCGACGCTATCTGGGAGAAGTACGTGCCTATGGGCTTTGAGCAGTTCAAGATAGAGGGCAGGACGGCAAGCCCCCTCAACGTCCTCGAAACGTATATGTACTACATGGCAAAGCCCGAATGCCGCGACGAAGCGCGCTTCACGCTCCTCAAAACACTCGAAAACAGCGGCGCACTTGTGTTCAAATAATTTATATAAGATATTATTATGCGAGGCTCTGCCCCACACCACGCTCGAGGGGCGGTCGCCCCTTGAGAATCCCATTTCACGATGCAGATCTCTGCAAATCGTTCAGTCTGTTTTCGCTCGGTGCAACTGAATATTGCAGAGACGGAACATAATAAACTAACGGCTCGGGCGCGCCCGCGTGTGAGCCCTACAATCATCAAGTAAAAGGAGAAAGCCATGAAAGTCAGATTTCATCTTCCCGATTTCGCGGAGCACTTCCGCTTTAATCTCGTCTTTACGGCAATGCTCAAAAACTGTCCTCAGTATTTCCGCGAGGGTGTGGAAATAGCTTCGTTTTACGGCGTTTTCCCTCCGTCGATATGGAACGGCGGCAGGACGATTGGCGGTGTCTGTACTGAGGATTTCGTAAAAAATGTCATTCATGCCTTTAACTCGCAGGGTATCCCCCTGCGATTCACATTCACCAATCCCGTTCTGAAGGAGGAGCACCTTGAAGACCCGTTCTGCAATATGGTAATGCGCCTTGCCGATAACGGACTCAACGAGGCGATAGTGAACTCTCCCCTGCTGGAGCAGTACATACGCACGAAATATCCCAACTACAAGCTCACAAGCTCTACCTGTAAGCGTATAACCGACCCCGATCATGCCGCAAAGGAGCTTGAAAAGGATTATCACATCGTCGTGCTTGATTACGACTTCAATAATAAGTTTGATATTCTTGAAAAGCTTCCGCATAAGGAGAAGATAGAGATACTCGCCAACGCCTGCTGCGATCCCGGGTGCAAAATGCGTTCGGAGCACTACAATCTCATCGGCGAGCAGATGATAGCCTACAACAAGCACCTGAAGGAACGTCCGAACGAGCCGTTCAACATGAACGACTATTCAAAGCGCAACGTCGGCACAGTCATCAAATGCAACTGCCGCGAGAGGACTCTTTTCGAGACCCAGAAGCTGAGCACTCACGTCTCACCCGACGCTATATGGGGAAAATATGCGCCTATGGGTTTTGAACAGTTCAAGCTGGAGGGCAGGACGGCAAGCTATATGTACCTCGTCGAATGCTATATGTACTACATGGTAAAGCCCGAATGCCGCGACGAAGCACGTATGATGTTCTACTATAATCTCGAACAGAATGGCATAGTTCGTATAGACGGATAAGGAGGAAGATGTATGAAGGTAAAATTCCATATTCCCGATTTCACAACGCATTTCAAATTCAATCTCGTCTTTCTTTCAATGCTTAAAAACTGTCCTTATTATTTCCGCGAGGGAGTCGAGATAGCCTCGGTATACGGAGCATTTCCGCCATCTCTCTGGAACGGCGGAAGGATAATCGGCGGAACTTGTGACGAGGGCTTCGTGAAGCAGGTGATAAGCTCTTTCAATTCTCAGGGGATTCCCCTGAGATTCACGTTTACAAATCCCATTCTCACAGAAGAGCACCTTGCCGACCCATTCTGCAACATGATCATGCGCCTTGCTGATAACGGCATGAACGGAGTCATCGTGAACTCCCCTCTGCTGGAGCAGTATATCCGTTCGGAGTACCCCGGCTTCAAGCTGACGAGTTCCACCTGCAAGCGTATAACCGATCCCGATGAGGCTGCAAATGAGCTCGAAAAAGACTATAATATAGTCGTGCTCGATTATGATCTGAACAATAATTTTGATGTTCTTGAAAAACTGCCGAACAAGGAGAAGTGCGAGATACTCGTCAATGCCTGCTGTACACCGGACTGTCAGCGCAGAAAAGAGCATTATGAGCTGATAGGCAGATTCATGCTCTGCTATAATGAGCACCTGAAAGAGCACCCGGGGGTCCCGTTTGATATCTCAAAGCATCCCGAGGTAGATGAACGCAAGGTCCTGCGCTGTGCAAGCATGGGCAAAAACGCCTTTCAGATACGCAGCCTGAGTACTAACGTTACTCCTGACGATATCTGGGAAAAGTACGTCCCTATGGGCTTTGAGCAGTTCAAGATAGAGGGAAGGACCGCCGGTAATATGTTCCTCATCGAAAACTATATGTACTATATGATAAAACCGGAATGCCGCGATGAGGCAAGACTGATGTTTATGCACAATCTTGAGCGCAGCGGCGTCATCAAGGTAGGCTGAGGAGGGAAAAGTATGAGAGCCAGATTTCATCTTCCCGGGATAACTTCGCATTTTCGCTTTAATCTCGTTTTCGCAGAGGTATTAAAGCAATACCCTCAGTATTTCCGCGATGGCGTAGAGATAGCTTCGGTATACGGAACATTTCCTCCGTGTATCTGGAACGGCGGCAGAACTCAGGAGGGGCTTTGCGACAAGCGCTTTATCAAGGCGGCGATAAACGCCTTTAACGAACGCGGTATTCCGCTTCGTTTCACTTTCACAAATCCTGCGCTTGAAAAAAAGCACCTCAGCGACAAGCTCTGCAACACAGTAATGGCGCTCGCCAACAACGGCTTCAACGAGGTGATCGTTGTATCGCCGATACTCGAGGACTATATCCGAAAGACTTACCCCAATTACAAGATAACCAGCTCGACCTGCAAACGACTTGACAGCGGCGAGGCTCTCGCCGCAGAGCTTGAAAAGGATTATCACATCGTCGTAGTAGACTACGACCTCAACAACAAATTCGATATCCTTGAAAAGCTGCCGAATAAGGACAAATGCGAGTTCCTTGTCAATTCCAACTGCCGCCCTGCCTGTCCCGACAGAGCGCAGCATTACTACAACGTGGGCTTGCAGCAGATAGGCTATTCAAACCATATGCGCAAGTACCCTGACCGCCCCTATGACCCGATCGTTTTCGGCGACGGCAAAAATCAGAACTGTCCCTTTTTCACGAGGAATATCTTCGATATAAGGGAGCTTAGCACCAATATCCGCCCTGATGATATCTGGAGCAAATACATCCCCCTCGGCTTTGAGCAGTTCAAGATAGAGGGACGGACTGCCGGACTTTTTAACCTCATAGAGACATATATTTACTACATGGCAAGACCCGAATTCGCGGACAAAGCACGATATACCCTCATCGACTTCTGCGCTGCAAACGAGGTCATCACTATAAACGAAGGAGTTTAGATTTATGAATACCGCTGCGATATTCAGCGATAATATGGTGCTGCAAAGGCACAGGAACGTAAGGATATTCGGTCAGTGCGAGGCTGGAGAGGATATCCGCGCCGACATTCCCGAGCTTGGGATAAGCGTAAAAGCTGCCGTCACAGGAGAGGACTGGGTAGCCGTGCTTCCTCCTATGGAGGCGTGTGCGGAATGCACGGTCGAGATATCCTCTGCCAGCGATAAAATAACCTTCAAAAACGTTGCTGTAGGAGAAGTCTGGCTTGCGGGCGGACAGTCCAACATGGAATTTGAACTGCAAAACGACAAAAACGGCACACAGACTCTCGCGGAATGCTCCGGCGAAAATGTACGCTTTTACTACACCCCAAAATGCGAGATGGCCGATGAAAAGCTGCTGAAAGCAGAGACAGAAAGCTGCTGGGCTCTGCCATCTTCGGAAGATTCACGCTGCTGGTCGGCTGTCGGCTATTACTTTGCAAGAGAGCTCAGCCGCTCTCTCGGCGTTACTGTGGGAGTCATCGGCTGCAACTGGGGAGGAACCTCGGCTTCGGCATGGATAAACAGGTGTTATCTCGAGCAGGACAGCCGCCTTAGACCGTATATTGACGAATATGATGAGGCATGCGCGGGAAAGACAGTCCCTGAGATGATCGCAGAGTATGACGAATATGTCGCCTACCACACCGCATGGGAAAAGCGTATGCAGCGCTGCTATCAGGAACGCCCCGACATAGAGTGGTCGGAAGTGCTTGAAATATGCGGCGAGAACCGTTATCCCGGTCCTATGGGATGTAAGAATCCCATGCGCCCGTGCGGTCTGTACGAGACTATGATAAGCCGCGTCCGCCCGTATACAATTGCGGGGGTCCTGTACTATCAGGGCGAATCCGACGATCACCGCCCCGATACATATTACTCGCTTCTGACTGCGCTGATCGACTGCTGGCGCAGCGAGTGGCTCGATGACGAGCTGCCGTTCCTGCTGGTGCAGCTGCCGATGTTCAAATATACTGCCGACCCCGACTACAAGCACTGGTGCAAGATACGTCAGGCGCAGCTGAAAGCATACAAGACCATAAAGAACACGGGCATCGCGGTCGCGCTCGACTGCGGAGAATTCAACAATATCCACCCCGTCGACAAAGAACCCGTGGGGCACAGGCTGTACCTACAGGCAATGTGCGAGGTATATGGTCTGATGAGCAGAAAAGAAGCTCTGCCTCCGGTATTCCGCGAGTTCACCGACTGCACAGGCGGCAGACTCGTGCTCCGCTTTGATAACTGTGAAGGCTTTGACCTGCGAGGCGAGCTCACAGGCTTTGAGGCAGCAGGCACGGACGGAGATTTCGTTTCCGTCTGCGCACACATCGAGGAGGATATCATCGTGCTTGAGAGCGCTCCTTCCCCGACGATCTCCGTAAGATACAAGTGGACGAATTACGCAGGTGTGGAGCTCTACGGCAAGAACGGTATACCCGTACCGCCTTTCAGCTCCGTTAACTCGGCCCCGAGCCAACGGACACACCTCTCTGAACTCTAATTTCTGATCTCTAATTTCTAACCGAAAGGGGCTTGATTTGTGTATAAGACCATTTTTTCACACGTAGGCAAATATAAAAAGCAGGCGATACTATCCCCTGTCACCATAATAGGTGAGGTGGCAATGGAGGTAACTATCCCCACCGTTATGGCGCATATCGTTGACGACGGCATTTCCAAGCACAGGATAAGCTATGTCGCGGCTATGGGCGGAGTTATGGTTGTCATGGCTCTGTTTTCGCTCATGTTCGGTGCTCTTGCGGGACGCTTTTCCGCAGTCGCCGCTATGGGCTTTGCCAAAAACTTGAGAAGTGCGCTGTTCCGCAAGGTACAGGACTTCTCGTTCTCGAACGTTGACAAGTTCTCGACCGCCTCGCTGACTACGCGCCTCACGACCGATGTTACAAACATTCAGAACGCATTCATGATGTTCATACGAAGCGCATTCCGCTCGCCGATAATGCTCATTTTCGCGACGATAATGGCAGTCCGCCAGAATGCAAAGCTGTCACTGGTGTTCCTCGCGGCTATACCGATACTCGGCATAGCGGTCTTCACCATAGTTTCAAAGGCACACCCGCGATTTGAAAAAATGCTCACGCAGTACGACAGTATGAACGCAAGAGTGCAGGAAAACCTCATCGGCATAAGAGTCGTAAAGGCGTTCGCTCGTGAGGACTACGAAAACAAGCGCTTCAAGGAGAGCGCGGACAGCGTAAGACGCGCCCAGTTCTTTGCAGAAAAGCTCGTTATCCTCAATATGCCGATAATGCAGCTATGTATGTATGCGAGCATCACGGCGATAATCTGGTTCGGAGGGCACATGACTGTTACAGGTGACATCCGAACGGGCGAGCTCTCAAGCTTCATCATGTATGTCGGACAGATACTCATGTCGCTGATGATGCTCTCTATGCTGTTCATCATGTTCGTCGTTTCACGTGCTTCAATGCAGCGTATCTACGAGGTGCTCACCGAGGAGCCTTCCATAAAGGACGCAGAGGAAGCCTCTGAGGTTTCTGCTCAGGACGGCTCGATAAGCTTCCGCAACGTGAGCTTCAGCTATTTCAATGACATGAACAACCTCGCACTCGAGCACATCGACCTTGACATAAAATCGGGCGAAACTATCGGTATCATAGGCGGCACGGGCTCGTCAAAATCCTCGCTCGTTCAGCTTATACCGCGTCTTTACGACGCTACAGAGGGCGAGGTCATCGTCGGTGGGCACAATGTAAAGGATTATCCGCTCGAAACGCTCCGCAATCAGGTGGCAATGGTGCTGCAAAAGAACGTGCTGTTCTCGGGTACTATAAAGGAAAATCTGCGCTGGGGCGACGAAAATGCCACCGACGAGGAAATGATCGAGGCATGCAAGTCCGCCTGCGCACACGACTTTATAATGGACTTCCCAAACGGCTACGACACTGACCTCGGACAGGGCGGCGTGAACGTCTCGGGCGGTCAGAAGCAGAGACTGTGTATCGCACGAGCCCTGCTCAAAAAGCCCAAAATAATCATTCTCGACGACTCCACAAGCGCCGTTGATACGGCTACCGACAGCAATATCAGGAAGGCATTCCGTGAGAAGCTCGCCGATACGACTACCCTCATAATCGCACAGCGCATATCCTCGGTGCAGGACTCCGATCGGATCATCGTCATGGACGGCGGCAGGATAACCGATATCGGCACGCACGACGAGCTGATGAATTCCAGCACTATCTATCGCGAAGTATACGACTCGCAGCAGAAAGGAGCTGATGAATAATGCCTCCGAGAAACATGAAGCCGCCGGCAAAGCCTCAGAACGCATTTGCTACACTGAAACGCATTTTCAGCTATATGCATGGCTTTAAGGCACATATGGTATTATCCGTTATCGGAATTATTTTAAGCTCCGCCGCAGGTATTATCGGAACGAATCTCTTGAAGCCGATAATTGACAATCTCGATGAGGGATTCAGATCCGGCGAATGGGACAAGACCCGCTTCATACAGCTTATCATTGTTTTAGCTGTCGTTTATGTAATAGGTGCTCTTTGCTCGCTCATGTATCAGCGAATGATGCTAAAGGTCTCGACCACGACACTTATGCGAATAAGAAACGACCTCTTCGGTAAAATGGAAAAGCTCCCTATACGCTTCTTTGATAAGCGCACTCACGGCGAGCTCATGAGCCTTTATACCAATGATACCGATGCTATACGTGAAATGCTCAGCAACAGCGTCGCGCAGTTCATAGGTTCGGCTGTGACTATAATCGGAGTTTTCTTCTCAATGCTGTTCCTTAGCTGGCAGCTTACGATACTCGTTATAGTAATGCTCTTTATCATCGTAAAGGTCATAGGTTTTGTTGGCTCGCGCAGCGGAAAGGGCTTTATCGCACAGCAAAAGGCTCTCGGAGCTGTAAACGGCTACATTGAAGAGATGATAGACGGTCAGAAGGTCGTTAAGGTGTTCTGTCATGAGGAAAAGGCAGACGAGGAGTTCGACAGACTCAACGATGAACTCTGCAAGGCAGCCACGAGCGCAAATACCTTTGCAAATATCCTCATGCCGATAATGAACAACCTCTCCTACTTCCACTATGCCATGACTGCTATTGCAGGCGGAATAATGGCTGTAAAGGGTATAGGCAGCATTACTATAGGAACTGTCGTTACATATCTCCAGCTTACACGCTCGTTCTCTCAGCCGATAACACAGGTATCGCAGCAGTTCAATTCTGTACTCACAGCTCTCGCGGGCGCGGAGAGGATATTCAGGGTCATAGACGAGGAGCCCGAAACGGACGAAGGATATGTTACTCTTGTAAATGCCAACATAGCGGCAGACGGCTCTATCACCGAAGCTCCCGAGCGCACGGGTCGCTGGGCGTGGAGACACCCTCACAAGGCGGACGGCAGCGTGACGTACACCGAGGTGCGCGGCAATGTTGAATTCGACGACGTTTACTTCGGCTATGAGCCTGACAAAACGGTGCTCAACGGCATAAGTCTCTACGCAAAGCCGGGACAGAAGATAGCCTTCGTCGGCTCGACCGGTGCGGGAAAGACCACTATCACCAACCTCATTAACCGATTCTACGATGTTCCCGACGGCAAGATACGCTACGACGGGATAAACATCAACAAGATAAAAAAGGACGACCTGCGCCGCTCGCAGTCGATAGTTTTGCAGGATACCCACCTCTTCACGGGGACGGTCATGGACAATATCCGCTACGGTAAGCTCGACGCGACCGACGAGGAAGTCTACGCAGCGGCAAAGCTCGCGAATGCGGACGCATTCATAACTCATCTTGAAAATGGCTACGACACCATGCTCACTGCCGACGGTGCAAATCTCAGTCAGGGTCAGCGGCAGCTCCTTGCGATAGCGAGAGCGGCGGTCGCAGATCCGCCTGTGCTCATTCTCGATGAGGCAACGAGCTCTATCGACACCCGAACAGAGGCGCTCATCGAAAAGGGTATGGACTCGCTTATGGAGGGCAGAACGGTATTCGTTATCGCTCACCGCCTTTCTACGGTACGCAATTCTCACGCTATCATGGTGCTCGAGCACGGTAAGATAATCGAGCGCGGCAGCCACAACGAGCTCATCGCTCAGAAGGGCAAATACTATCAGCTCTATACCGGTATGTTCGAGCTCAGTTAATGCGGTAAGGCGCCCGATCGACTCTGTTGAGGCGGATATTAGGTTGCTACAGTTAACGGAAAAATACAGTTCCCGAGCCTGAAACTATCGGCTCGGTAATTCTTTTTGCGAATCCGCCGGAGGGGGCTCCCTTTGTCCGATTCGATTCGGTTTTGTGATGCCTGCGCAACTTTGTCCGAAAATCACTGAGGCAAAAAAATTACAAAGTGGATATTTCCGTGCCCTTAATGATAACCGCATAATTACAAAACAGCTACTTTGTTAATCTTTTCGGCAATTTTGTACAATTCCGCATTTTTAGTTTCACAAAGTTTGTTTATAAAGTATCTTGAACTTCAAAACGAAATTGTGTATTATTATATTAGCCGCAGGTGTACCCTTACCCTCTCTCTATTGTATAATGCACCTGCTAAATGGGGTGCCGCAGGCACGGCTCTCCGTGATATTAAAAGAAAGAGGTAAATCACTATGAACACAAAGAAGTTTTTAGCTTGCCTTCTCGCTTCCGCTATGATGTGCGGAGTTCTCGCTTCATGCGGAGATTCCGACGACGATAAGAGCAGCGAAGCCACAGAGGCAACAACAGTTGAGACTACTACCGAGGAAGCTACAGAGGAAGAGTTAGGCGGATCAGAGGAGACCACCGAGGATTCTGAAGAGGCTACCGAAGAGCCTCAGGCAGTTGCTATTGACGATATCGAATTTGAGGACGCTGTTGAAGCAGGCTCAGGCGACGCTTATCTTGCTATCGTAGACGACCAGTGGTGGATCCAGTACTGGGGTGCTCTTGATACTCCCCTCACATATAACGCAGGTGTTGTTCACATCGACGGCAACGGCGACTACACAGTAAGCGTTACTGCTGATACAAACGGCTTCCGCTTCGACACAACAAACGACGTTAACGATCAGTATACTCCGAGTGGACTTTCCTTCCTTGCTGTAATGATCAAGGACGGCGAGACTGAGATACCCGGCGCTGTTATCACAGTTAATTCTGTGACTATCGATGGTAATGAGGTACCCATGAGTGCAAAGGCTTACACCTCATCTGACGACGGTGTCGAGACAAGAGCTAACCTTTACAATGAGTGGGTAAGCGATCTTCCTGAGGATGCTCGTTCCACAGAAGGACTCCTTTTCGGTACAGACGCTGCTGCTGATTACTCAGCTCAGGTAGTTGATCCTTCCTCATTCAATGACGGTTGGACAACTGTTGAAGTAAACTTCACAATTTCAGGTCTTGAATAATATCAGATAAAAGTAAAGCTGCCGTACATTTTGAAATGCTCCCCTTTTGTTAGACAATGTGGTATAATAGAGATATACCGAAT
>CALEPT010000205.1 GCA_937910385.1 uncultured Ruminococcus sp.
GGGGGAGTTTCTATTATTTCATACCCTTTACCTCGAATGTAACTTCAATGTCAGTCCATTCAGAAATATTTGAAGCATCGAATATATTATATTCGTCATAATAGCTGTAATAGAGGATAACATCTACCTCGCCGCTGTAATAATCAATTTCGGGCTGAGCTGTAACAGCCTGTTCCTTTCCGTCGATCTTGATAGACTTGATCTCAAACTGTGCATCTTTTGCCGCCTCAAGATCATCAATGACTATCCAAAGGCAATCGAGTCCGTTAGGCGCTTTATTGTCTGTATACTCACGATAATAGTCTGAATCGGCTGTAACGCTTACTGTGTATGTGCCGTCGCCTGTTATTTTTGCTACCTTAGCGTTCTCTGCAAGAGGAGCACCTGCGTAGCCGAAGTAATATGCATTGAAGTCCTTATCGTAAACATAGAGGTAAGCCTCATCGTCCTCGGCTTCTACACCTGTTGCGTAGCTGTTCCAATCGTAATCATCATCGTCGTCGTAATCCCAGTCGTAGTCGTCATCGTCGTCATAATCCCAGTCGTAGTCGTCATCATCGTAGTCCCAGTCATAATCGTCCCAGTCATCATAATCACTCTGACCGTCGAGCTCGTCATATATCTCCTCTGTGAGAAGCTTTGAAGCCTCGTCGGCAACATCGCTCTTGAGACCTATCTTAGTGAAGATGCCGTTCAGCCAGCTCTCCACCTCGGAATCCGAAACATATTCCTTGAGATCGAACGAATCAGCATTCTCAACATCGATCATATAAGCGCTGCTCTTGTCGGGCACATCTACGGAAGCACTGTCCGAGTGCGAGAAGCCAAGAGTTATTGTGCCGTAATCCTTGCTGTCAAAGCTGATATTGTAGGATATTTCCTGTTCCTTTCCTGATGAACGGAACTTGAGATCTATGGGATCTAAATCGGGTATCTCGATAGAAACATCGGCATTGAAATAGCCCTTTTCCTCGTCTACTATCTCGAAATCGTCGAATTTGACAGTATAGGTATTATATACAGTTGTGGACTCCCACGTATCGTAATCGTACTCATAATCGGATACTGTCATGTCGATATTACCGCTGTATGTATCCTTGCCTTCTTCCTCGGCATAAAGCTCTAATGAAAAGTCCTTTTCGCCGTTCTCAGTAACAGTGAATTCTCCCCTTACATCATCGCCGTCCTTGCCGACTACCGCAAAAATGTGAGAGCCGTACTCGCTTGCCTTGATATCTTCTCCGTCATACCATGAGGGAAGCTCCTTATAATTCTCATCGAAGCTGAAACCTCTGACCTTGCCCTCTGCGTCGATATAGGTCTTGAAGATAACGCTATCGTCGTCATCGTCATAATAATCCTTGTCGTTGACGAATTCCTTATACCAGTCGATCTCTTCCTGGATAGACTCCTCGTACTCTTCCTCCGAAATAATGCCCAGCTTATCTGTAACGAGCTTCTTTGCAACTTTGTCCTTTTTGAGCTCCTTGAGCATATTCATAGCAAGCTTATCAGAAAGCTTCTCATCGATCTCTACTTCAACGACAGTGTAATTAACGCTGATATCACAGATATCAACGTCTTCCTTCTTTTCGAGGTCTACGTCGTTGATAGTCTCGTTCCATACACCGATATAACGGCTTACTTCCTCCTCGATATCCTCGGGAGAGAGATACTTCTCGGGGTCGTCCATTACGTCGCGGAAAATTTCAAGATAATCCACATCATCGCTTGAATAGTAGCCGAGCTCGTCTTCAACGTCGTCCTCGCTTATGGAGAACCCGAGCCATTTTTCGGTGAGATCGGCAGAGCGGAAGAAGAAGTCCATATTATCTGCGTCGATAACAGCCTCGCCGGAAACAACATTATCCCCGTTGAGCTGAGCATAAGCCTCATAGGAAGCAAGAGCCTTCTTGCTCTCAAAATTTGCACCTATCTTCAGCGTATCGATATTATTGACTGCATCTATTACAGACTGAGCCTCTTCGGAGCTGTCGCTTTTATATTCCTCTCCGATCATTTCCTTGAGCAAAGCGTCTTTAGCATCATCTGATGCTTCATAGGTAAAATATACCGAGCCACTTTGTCCTTTTTTGTAATTTTCAAGAGCCTTTTTGTAGCTCTCGCTTACAGACTTTGCTATCTCCTCAGAATTCTCTTCGCATACCCATGCGTAGTAATTCTCAGGCTTCATAGTATTGAGCTTTACCTGATTCTTTACAAGGTCAGAGCAAGCGTAAGCCGTAGCCGAGCCTCCGACAATAACTGCGGCAGAGATACCTCCGATTATTGCAGCTTTTTTGCCCTTGCTTTTTTTGGTAACATTTTCAACGCCCGAATCTCCGTAAAAATCCGAGTCGCCCTGAGGGATGTAACCGTCGTTAAATCCCTGCTGAGGTGCAGAATCCTGAGGCATATAGCCGTTTTCCGATCCCTGACCGTTCTGATTATTTTCAAACAAAGAAATCCCCTCCTGAAAAACTGTTGTTTTTGGCTTGATCCCAATGCGTTTCCGCATTTTCATATTATATATCATAACATTTTTTTTGTAAAAAGTCAATAAAAACACGAAAAATTTGCCTTTTTGTATTTTGATTGTAATAATACTGCAATGTTTTATGAATAATCATCTTATCTTCCGGTATAATATTAATGAGGCAGTGCAGTATCTGCCCTACAGCCGGACTCAGCTCCGACAATAAATCAAAGGAGATCTGTTAAAATGGATAACGGAAAGAAAAACGACAACATCAGATGTACCGTAAAGCAGTGTCAGCACAATATGGTCACAGAGGACTACTGCTCGCTCGACTGCATTTCCGTAGGCACTCACGAGGATAACCCTACAGTTCCCGAATGTACCGACTGTAATTCCTTCGTGAAAAGAACAGGCTGCTGCGAATAATATCAGCACAGATACTCTCCGCTCCGGCGGTGAGTATACATAAACTGCTCCGCCGTGATTGTGCAAAACCTATAAAATTAACAGCAAAATACAGTCAAATAGAAAAAATTTCCTGTTTACCCTTGCAATATCATGACGTTTGAGGTATAATATATTCAGACATGATACAATGAATGGAGGTTTATATTATGTTTGATAAAACCATGACATTTTCTGTCAATGAAGATAAGGAAGCAGAGCTCAAGAAGAACCTCACTATCATCTATGACGCTCTTACCCAGAAGGGCTACAACCCGATAAACCAGATCGTAGGCTATATCCTTTCCGAGGATCCCACCTACATAACCACATACAACAACGCAAGAAGCCTTATCCGCCACATCGACCGCGATGAGCTTTTACAGGTGCTTGTAAGATCATATCTGAATTCATAAGAGCTTCCGTCAGAAGGGTGCAGACGTCCGCACAGGGACGATGTGCCGCGTCGGATATCTTAACAAAGCAAAGCGGACGCTGTTCAGGTTGCTCATCTTAACGAAAAAAATCGGATACCGAGCCTGAAATAATAGGCTCGGTATTTCTTTTTGCGATTCCGCCGGAGGGGGCTCCCCTCTCAGCGCCCGCTTTTTAATTGCGTAATGCATAATTTGCAGCTCCGGGTCATTGACTGTAATCCTTAAAACAAAGGTTCATATCTACCTCTCCGGAAATTCCCGGGACAGTCCCGTCACTGGCGTACTGCCACATTTTATATTCATAGTAATATGACGGCTCGTCGTTGTATTCCGCAAGCCAGAAATCGTAATCGGTCAGGCGCGGCAGATCAAGCTTGAACATAGATGTACCCTTATTCTGGTAGATCATCGGCGTATATCCCGCAGATCTGACTCTCTCGCAGAACGATATGCAGCAATCTGCAAGCATTTCCACTGTCATCGAGTCTGTCCGCGCAGAATCATCGTAGATAATCTCCCAGTCGTAAACGACGGGATATGTAATGTCATAGGGAGCGATCGCGTCGAGCACGGCGTCCGCTTCCTCAATAGCCTCGTCGGTCGATATCGCCTGCGAGAAAAAATAAACTCCCGTTTTTATACCCGCTTCGTTCGCGCCCTTCAGGTTATCCGCAAAGCGCTCGTCAAGCGTTATTACCCCTCCGCCGTATGAGCGGTAGCCAACACGTATCATCGCGAAATCTATACCTGCTGATTTCACCTGCTGCCAGTCGATATCGCCCTGATACTCCGAGACATCGACTCCGGCGAACGACGTGACCTCTCCGTTTTCCTTATAAAACGAATAGCCGTTCCGCGTGACTACCGAATCCATATCGAGTGTTGAGACGGGCACGTCCGCAAAGACGGGCATGAATATCTCGCCGTAGGTGCTGTCGTGTATGAGTATCTTCTTTCCGTCAAGCTGATAGAGGGTCTCCTCCTTTTCGATGACAGCCCGTGCACGCACCTGCGGGTCTTCGGTCTGTGCGACCACCGCAACAGCCTTCTCGTCCGTTACCTTTTCCTTTATGAGGCACTCCCATGCAAGAGCCGCACCAAGTCCCGCAATGACGAGCAGTTCAACGATCGCAAGCGCCTTAAACCGAACGCGGCGTTTTTTTCTTGTTTTTACAGCATTTTCCGCCATTTTATCCTCCAGAAGCAGTTTATATCTTATATAATAACATATAATTGCGAAAAAAGCAACGGGCGCGGAGTGATATTTCAGATTTTTTTATCTTCGGCGCGAAGAAGGCGGCGCGAGCCTCGCGCTTATAACATATAATTGCGAAAAAAGCAATAATAAGGTTTTAGGTTACAGGTGTCAGGTTTCAGACTATTGTAACATCGTCAGGCGACATCACAATTCTTATTTATCATTGAATAAACAACCGTGAGCATAATCGAAGAAAGGAAATACATGTACTACACATATATAATGCGCTGTGAGGGCGACAAGCTCTACACGGGTATTACGACCAATATAGTCCGCCGCTTCAGCGAGCACGCCTCCCGTAACGGACGCGGAGCTAAATTCACACGCTCGCACAAAGTAAGCTCCGTGGCAGCCTTGTGGAGCTCATCAGACCGCAGCACTGCTTCGCGCCTTGAGTACCGCATAAAACAGCTCACCCGCAAGCAAAAACTCGCCCTCATAGACGGTCTTGAGGACATAAATGAGCTCTTCGGCGCGGAGCTTGCCGAAAAATGCCGCCGTGAACCGGTGCCGTCGCTGACAATCACTCCGAGAGTGACAGAATGATGAAACCCGCGTGTCGGAATTGTGACTCTTTGTGAAATAATTGATTACAATTTCTGCCGTGCCTTGACAAATCCGCGCGGTCTGTGTATAATAAGAGTATGCAGGATTTTGCGGATAGCACTGCTCCGCTGCCGAAAATGATAATATTACAAAATCGAAAGGAACATTAACATGAGTGATATAAGTAAAAAGATAATTGCCGTTGCCGCAGTTGCGTGCATGGCATTTTCAACAGTTACCTCCTGCTCTGATAAAAATGCAGGAAAAGGCGATTCGTCATCAAAATCGTCTTCAAGCGAAGATGCCGATGTGTTCGATAATTCTATCGACAGCGTAAAGAATGAAGATGATAACATCGTTGCTATGCCCTTCCAGACCGGTAAATCCGGCGAAGGCGGTTTTACCGCTCCTGATGCGGAAGACCTCGAAGCCGACGATCCCGTATCCGGAAATTCCACTGCCGATCCTAACGCAGAAAGCAGCACCGAAGTCGAGGTAGTTACCGACAGTCAGGGCGAACCCGTCACTGAGATCGTCACGGTCACTGACGCTTCCGGCGAGACCGTTACAGACGCAGCCGGTGAACCTGCAACAGAAACTGTTACCGTTACAAAGGCTTCTTCAGGAAGCAGCGAAAAAACGACCTCTGTCTCAGCTGAGGATTACGTCAGCAGCACAGACAGTATGTATTGCCTGTGGATGGATATTTCCAAGGACGAAAACTTCGTTTTCAACGACGAATTCATCAAGATAACCTTCAAGCTCAAGGAGGATATCCCCGACAGAGACTATCCCGTAAGATTCAGCCCCGACCTCTCAAGCATCGCAGGCGTGAGCATACACCCCGATAAGGTTTATCAGGGAACTATCAGGGTCGGCGGAGACATCGAAGCACAGGACGTTTCATCTGAAACAGGCTTCGTGGCATACGGCGATAACATCTCGGCAAATCAGGGAGATACTGTGGATTATTACATCAACTTCAAGAATAATCCGGGCCTTGCAGCGTTCCTTGTGTGGTTCTATTATGACTCTAACGCTATGGAAGTAGTTAAAGTTTCTTCAGCAGGCGAATTTGCAGAGATCTCTAACAAAACACAAACCGGTACTTCACCTGCAAATTCATGATCTGATACAGCACCTCTCGCAGATCTTAAGCTCAGGGCTGATGTACGCTCTTTGAGAAGGACGGAACAAAGCTTCAGAAAGCCGCATTTCATATGAAATGCGGCTTTTTCATTAGACCTCCTCGGAAACCGGAGAAGTGCCGGATTCCGCAGGAGGTATATTCCAGACAAAATATTAAGCACAGACAAATGCAGGGATTTCTTTTATCGCGCTCGCGAAGCTGTCTTTAAGGCTATGAGCAGAATGCACGGTACAATAAATACAGCGACCATAGCCGCAGCTGCCGCTGCAATATAAGATAGACCCAAAAACGACATGATGAACGCAGCTCCTATAATGAGCGCTATGGCTGCCGCACTGCACAGCTTAGCGGATTTCGGGAAAAGCTCCTGCATAAGATATGAAGCCGCCGCCGACTGTATAGCTATTGAAAACACTGCAAATACCGCGAAAATAATAAGCAGCAGCGAATCTATCCTCTGTGAAGAAAAAGGCTGCGAGAGCTGCGCCGCAGTTATGACGGGAAAATCACTTATTGAGGATATGCTGCCCTCTACGAGTATTGCCGAGACAAGGACCGCAGCGCTCATAACCGCTCTTGCCGCAAAATATCCGAGTACGCTTTTCAAAGGCTTTTCCTCCGTCAGACCTGAGAGGACTATAAGTCCGCCAAGTCCTCCCCCGAGCGGAAAGCTTGCTGCAAGATCGCCGATAAAACTGCGGCTCTCTCCTGCACGCGCGAGATTTTCGTAATTTGCTCCCGTGACCGCACTGACTGCAAGTACGATGAGATACAAAGCTCCCACCGCAGCAGCTATCACCGAAGCGCGTGCCAGAGCCTTTATCCCCGACGAAGACATATACAGGCACACTAAGGCGGCAAGACCGAAGATCAGTATGCTGCCCCAAAGTCCGTCCGAGTTCTCGTAAGGTATATATAGCGCTCCCGCCGCCTCGATGAAGCGGCTGACGAGCATTCCTCCGCAAAATATAACGTAAATAAGGAACAGCACCGACGCCCATTCAGACAGCTCGCCGCCCTTTGAAAAATACACCGCTATCGGCAGCGCCATAACCGCCTGTATCAATATGCCAACTGTCACGGCGGCGATCCTCATAACGGAAAGCTCCCCGTGTATACACAGGAGCATAAATGCGTCGGGAATGAGCAGCATTGCACAGAGCTGATACTTTGTTATCTTATTCATGATATTCCTCCACGGTAAAGTCGCGGTTCTGCATTTTCCTGAATCCCGTGCGCACAGCCGTATCGCCCATTCCACTGACAGAAAAAGGCGACACGGGAGCCGTATACGGAAATCCGTAATCCTCAGTAGCGCATACATTCACAATGACTGCACAAGCAAGCAGACTTATCCCGAAAAAACCGAAGATACCCCCTGCCGCAAGAAACGCAAACCGCAGTACGGTGACCGCAGGGTCGAGCTCGGGTACCACAAATCCGCTTATCACGGCAATGGCGGTAACGGTCAGCAGAGGAGTGCTTATAAGTCCTGAATTTACAGCAGCATCTCCGATTATCAGTCCGCTGACTATGCTCACCGCTCCGCCCACGGGCTTGGGCAGCCTTATCCCCGCCTCCCGTATTATCTGATACATGAAAAGTATGCCCACCGACTCCGTTACTATCGACAGCGGAGCCTGCTTTTCCTCCTCTACAAGCAGCATTAGCATGGTGCTGTTGAGCAGCTCGGGGTGATACATAACTATCGTCGCATAGACTGCGGGCAGCAGCACCGATATTATAAGCGCGGCGTACTTTATCCACCGCGTAAAAGTCGCATAATAGGGCTTGAAAGCGTAATCATCGAGAGTCTGAAAGCTCTCGCAGAAAAGCTTCGGGATCACTATTGCGAACGGCACTCCGTCCACGAGCAGCGCCACACGTCCCTCAATGAGCTTTGAGCAGAGCACATCGGGACGCTCGGTAGTACCCGTGGAGCTGAAAAGCTCGAAGCGCTTGCTCTCCACAAAGGGGCGTATATAGCCCGTCGAAAGTATCGACTCCAGCTTTATGTCCTCAAGCGAACGGCGGATATCCTGCATTAGTTTTTCGGGAACTCTGTCCTTCATGTAGCACAGACAGAGGTCGGTCTTGCTCTTATCACCCTTGACAAACAGCTCCATGACCAGCTCCGGTGACTTCAGACGGCGGCGCAGCTGCGACATATTTGTACGTATCAGCTCGGAGAAGCCCTCGTGAGCCCCCATTATATTTCCTTCGCCCGAGGGCTCCTGAATGCTCCGCGATGCATATCCCTGAACTCCGAATGCAAGTGCAGCGGAAGCACCATCTGCGATAAGGACAGCAAATCCTGAGTTCAGAAGGCGGAACAAGGTCCCGTAGTCTTTAGCTTCGGGACGATCTGTGGAGAGCAGAAGATAGTCCTTTATATAGGCGAAAAGCTCGGCGCAGCCCTTCTTTTCGGGGATATCGGTTATGGGCTCGAATACGAGCTCGGTTATCACAGAGGTCGAGACCATTCCCTCGCAGCAAAGCAGAGCACATTGTATCCCGCCCGCTATGAACTCATTTATCATAACGTCCGACGAGCCGCCGGATATCTGCTTTATTCTCGCAATATTTGAGCTCAGGCTCGGCAGTATCACCTGATTTTCCCAGTCCGTTTGCTTCATTTCCACCACCCCTTTTGCATAGTATGTGAAAAAAATACTCATTTATCCGTTTACAGAACATGATATCAGCTTTCAGATATGCTTCATATGATCCGAATGTATTGATTTTTCAACTATCTTATGGTAAAATATATCAGAACGGAGGAATAAGTATGAACGTCAAAAATCAATTGCTTACCACGCTTGCAAACGCTGGCGATGAATATATTTCGGGAGCAGCTCTTGCGTCGCAGCTTGGAGTTAGCCGCAATGCCGTATGGAAAGCCGTGAAGTCGCTCGAAGCGGAGGGCTACGTCATCCAGTCGGCAGCCTCACGCGGCTATCGGCTCGGCACAGAAAGCAACCGTCTTGCAGAGGAGCTCATACTCCCCTTCCTGCGCACAGAAGCACTTGGAAGGAAGCTTCACGTTTTCGATGAACTCGGCTCGACCAACAGCACTGCCAAAGAACTCGCCTCCTCGGGAGCTTCACACGGTACTACCGTGGTCGCCGATATGCAGACTGCCGGACGCGGACGACTCGGCAGAAGCTTTGTATCCCCTTCCGGAAAAGGGCTTTACATGAGCGTTATCATTCGCCCGGATATTGCAGTAGAAACGGCTTCTCTCATAACGTCTGCCGCAGCCTGTGCCGCAGCGGAGGCTGCAGAGAAGCTATGCGGAGCGGATGTGCATATAAAATGGGTAAACGATCTGTATCTCAACGGCAAAAAGATATGCGGCATTCTGACCGAGGCTTCTCTCGGCATGGAAATGCGCACACTTGACTATGCTGTCATCGGTATAGGCGTGAACGTCCGCAGGGTCGGCGAAAGCTTCGGCAGCGAGCTCAGTCTCCGCGCAACCTCTATAGAGGACGAAACAGGCGTGCGGCTGAACAGAAATAAGCTCTGTGCTGAAATACTGAACAGCCTCGAAGCTGTGCTCAGCTCGCTTAGCGAGCGAAGATTTCTCGGAGAATACCGCCGCCGTGAACTGCTCACGGGCAACATGATAACTGCCTCAGTAGGCGGAGAAACGATATACGCCAAAGCTATCGGGATAGACGACAACGCTAATCTTATCGCAGAGCTTCCCGACGGAACTGTCCGCCACCTGAGCTCCGGCGAGGCAAATCTCTGCCGTGTGTCAGATACATGAAGTTTGTCAAATTCATGGTTTAATTTCTTCTCAAAATATGTTATAAGCGCGGTGACTCCCTACTGTGTAGGGAGATGTCAGCGCAGCTGACAGAGGGTCACGGCTCCTGTTAGGAGTCCGCGCCGCCATCTTCGCGCCGAAGATAAAAAAGCCACAAATATCACTCCGCGCATGTTGCTTTTTTTCACGATTATATGTTATAATTATATTATATATATCATCTGTTTCGTCAACACCCAAAACATCCTACAGTATACTATGAAACTATCACGGGCAGTAATCAAAAGAACGGTACATTTGCAATAATGTACAGCATTATGATAATTGTAAGGAGACATCATTATGAACATAGAAGTAAACAGAATAAACAGACGAATAGAAAGAGATCCTGCCGGATATGTCAGGTCAGTCAATGAGGACTATATCTACAGACTCAGAAAAATAACCGAGGATATAATAGCCCACAGAAACGAAAAACCCGTAATACTCATCTCCGGACCCTCCGGTTCGGGCAAGACCACGACCTCGTTCATCATTGAACAGCTTCTTGATGAAAACGGACATGAAACACACACACTCTCTATGGACAATTACTTCCGTCCGCTCTCCGAAGAAGAAAAGTCTCTTGCCGCGCTCGGCAAGGTCGATCTCGAATCACCTGACCGCGTGGATAAGGAACTCCTCAACAGCCAGATAGAAGCTATCAACGCCGGTGAGGAAATAGAGATACCTAAATACAACTTCAAGACCTCATCAAGAGAAAGCTCCGGAAAAAAATTCCGCAGGAGCGAGGGCGAGCTTGTTATCTTCGAGGGTATACACTCTCTAAACCCCCATGTTATAACTGTCCCTGACGAACAGTTATGCAAGATATACGTCAGCGTACGCACAAGAATAACCTGTGGAGATATAGTGCTGCACCCGTCCAAAGTAAGACTTCTCAGACGCATGATAAGAGACAGCAACTTCCGCAAGCGTTCGCTTCGCGAGACGATGAATATGTTTGCAAGCGTGGAGGAGGGCGAGAACAAATACATCATGCCCTATAAATATCGCTCCGACTATGATATAGATACCTTTATGGAGTACGAGCTGAGCGCCTACCGCGACAGTATCATCGATCAGCTGCGTGAAATGAACGACGTTCCCGAGCTGCGTGATACTATCGAGGTGTTGGATCAGCTTTCGCCGATAGCTCCCGAATACATTACTCCCGATTCGCTGATATGTGAATTTATGGGAAACGGACAGTTCAAATATTAAAAGGTATAAGGTCGTTAACCCATGTTATGCTGCTGTCCGGCAGCTCTGCACCTGATAACGGAAGTCATGATTTTTCATCTATATATATAACGGAGAATCCCACAAATGAACAAATACAAAAAGCTTGCACTGAACACCTTCATATTCGCTATAGGCAGCTTCGGCTCGAAGATACTCGTCCTGCTGCTGACAAGACTATATACAAAGTATCTGAGCCCTGCCGATTCCGGAATAAAAGAGCTTCTCGAGCCGACCGCGCTGTTTTTGCAGCCGATATTCACGTTTGCACTCCAGGAATACCTTATCCGGTTCGGGTTGGATAAGAATTACGATAAGCGCGAGGTATTCACCACCTCAAGCATCATAACCTTTGCCGGTATGGCGATAATGGCACTGATAGTTCCGATAATCCGGTTTATTCCGGCTCTGGATTACATTCAGGGATACACAGTGCTCCTGATAGTATATGTCATAACATCTTCGCTGCGTATGCTGTGCCAGCAGTTTGTCCGTGCAAGAGACATGGTCAAGCTCTTTTCTCTTGACGGAATACTCGCGACCCTGACGCTCTTTGCCTTTAATATGATATTCATAGCCGGCTTCCACTGGGGAGTAAAGGGTTTTATGCTCGCAGTTATCCTTTCGGATTTCTGCTCGGCGATATTCCTTTTCCTTGCAGCAAGGCTCTGGGAATACACGGGGATAGGCTTCTTCAACAAGGCTCTCGGAGGCGAAATGATGAGGTTTGCCGCTCCCCTTATACCCACTATCGTTATGTGGACGATAACCAGCCTCTCAGACCGTATGTTCATAAAAGAAATGCACAGCGACCGCGTGCAGCTCGGCAAGGCTGCCGTCGGTATCTACGGCTATGCCAACCGCATACCCAACCTCATCTCAATGGTTTCAACCATATTCTTTCAGGCATGGAATATGTCGGCAATAACCGAGAACGAATCAAGCGACAGAAGCAGCTTCTACGAAAAGGTCTATGGAGCTTATGAGGCTATCCTTTTTATAGCCTCGGCAGGACTGCTCCTGCTCATAAAGCCTGTTGCCGCAATATTCATAAATTCATCGACCTATTCGGAATACGGCAACGTTTATATCTATACTCCGATACTCGTCATTGCAGTGCTGTTCATGAGCCTGAATCAGTTTCTGGGCAGTATCTACTCCGCAACAAAGCATACGAGAAACTCCTTCTGGACAGCGCTTGCTGCCTGTGCAGTCAACCTCGTTATGAATTATTTTCTTATTCCCGAATGGGGTATACAGGGAGCTGCTGTTGCAACGCTCCTGAGCTACTACATCTGCTTCTGGCTGAGGATAGTTGACGCACGCTACTATGTGCCGTTCAGGTTCAGTGCAGGCAGATCTCTTTTGAATACGCTCGCACTCGCGATCATGTGCTGGCTCACGATATCCGCCCCTAAGATGTATATCCTATGGGAGCTGATAATAACCGCGGCAGTCGTTTTCATCAATTACGAAGCAGTAATGGCAACTGTGAAAAAACTGATGAAAAGGTGATAAATCGCGGAAACTTACTAAAAAACAGGGCGAATATATTCGTCCGCAGCAACAGATAATAACGCCCGTTAGGGCGGCTTAATGCCTAAAAGGAGGTACATCATGCCAACACCGCATAATAGCGCAATCAAAGGCGATATCGCCAAAACAGTCCTCATGCCCGGCGACCCGCTGAGAGCTAAATTCATCGCAGAAAACTACCTTGAATCTCCCGTGTGCTACAACGAGGTGCGCGGTATGCTCGGTTATACCGGTAAATATAAGGGAGTCCCCGTGTCCGTTCAGGGCAGCGGCATGGGTATGCCATCAATAGGAATTTACTCGTGGGAGCTCTTCAATGAGTACGGCGCAGAAAATATTATAAGAGTAGGAACAGCAGGGGCGATCGCTGACAAGGTAGATCTGAGGGACGTTATAATCGGCATAAGTGCAAGCACAAACTCAGCATATGCTTCACAGTACCGCCTTCCCGGCACATACGCTCCTACAGCTTCGTGGGAGCTTGCCTCCGCTGCAGTAAAGGCTGCGCAGGCAAAGGGCTGCAATTATCACGTCGGGAATATCTTTTCGAGCGATACCTTCTACGACGACGCAGACAGCCTCGCTCTCTGGCAGAAAATGGGTGTCCTCGGTATCGAAATGGAGGCTGCTGCACTCTATATGAACGCTGCCCGCGCAGGGAAAAACGCCCTTGCGATACTTACTGTTTCGGACTGCCCCCTCAAGGGACTCTCGACCTCAGCGCAGGAGCGTCAGACAAGCTTCCGCGATATGATGGAGATAGCCCTCGAAACAGCCCTGACAGTAAACTAAACATCATACCTTCAAAAAAGCATTACTTCGTCATATATGACATAATATACACCTGAAAACCGCTAAATAAAGGGTGCATTGATATGAGTAAAAAAACTAAGAAGTTCCTCGGAAGACTGAAATCCCTTATTCTGAACCCGCATCTTGTCGTCTGTTACTGCATTGCATGGATGATAACAAACGGCTGGGCTTATGCAGCTCTCGTTTCTGCTAACCGGCTGGAGATAAAGTGGCTTGCAAGTATAGCTGCCGCCTATCTTGCGATCTTGTGGTCGCCTTTCTGTTTTGAACTTATCTTTACACTGATAATAACGATGGGGCTGTTAAGGTTTCTTTTCCCTAAGGATAAGGGTACTCTGCGCTTTTTGAAAGTATACAGCCGATGCTACAAAATGAAGGTAAACCGCATACGCCGCAAACGAAAGCAGCGGCGTGACCGTCTTAAAATATCGCGCAGGGATAATTGAAACAAAAGCTATGCACCAGTGTGCAGTAAGCCTTCTCAAATCGTAAAGGACAGCAGCTATGTATGAACTTATAGAGCGTATCGGTATCCCGGTATTTATTCAGATCGCAATAGAATGCTGAAACAGTTTGTTTCTTCTGATAATGATCCTCTCACTCATCATAGACAGACAACAGGATAGAAACAAAAAAGCTGAAAGCAATATCGAAAAAGTTTCGTTTTCTAATGAGATCATTATATTCTACACAGCTATTTTTCTGTATAATCTGTTTGATATATTATGTATAACACTAAACGGCAATACAAGGATACACACCTATACAAGAGCTGTCCCTGAGTTTGCATATTATCTTGCCGGAGCCTTTCAGACTCTCCTTTTCCTGCAGTTCACAAAAGAACATATAGCGAAAAAAATGGTTTTAATAAGCTGAAAAAAGCATTATCCGGATTTCAGCTTCTTCAGATCCCCTGTATTTTATTGCTGGCTTCCACACCGCTTACTAAGGCTTTATACTATTTTGATGAACAGAATTATTACCATCGAGGTCAGTTATACGGTGTATGGTATGTAACCACAGTTATTTCTTTTATCTTCATCTTATTTGTATTGATCGCCTGCCGGAAGAAAACAGAGCCTTTTCTCAGGCAGCTCGTCCTTGTAGCTTCATTGATACCACTGTTCGCCTTTATCTTCAATTTTGCATACACGGGTATCAGCTTCAGCAATATCTCTGTTTCTGTTACGGCAATGATGATCTTTATACTTTATGAAAAACACAGAGCTGATATTTCAGCCAAAAATGCCTATGAGCTTGAAAAAGTACAGACACAGCTTGCCGAAAATCGGCTTGCCCTTGAACAAAGCAAAAATGAAGTGCTGATGGCACAGATCCAACCGCATTTTATCAATAATTCACTAATGGCACTGAGATCCAATTGCCGGAATTATCCGGAAATATACGAAAGTATAACGAATTTTACGCTTTATCTGCATTCACACTTTGAGGCGCTCAGCGATATTAAGCAGATAACCTTTGAACAGGAAATGGAAAACATCGAAGCCTATCTTGCTCTGGAACAGCAAAACTTCGGCGAACGCCTGAAAGTTGAATATGATATTGAATGTGATGATTTTCTTATCCCGGCTCTGACTGTCCAGCCTCTCGTCGAAAACGCTGTCCGCCACGGCGTCGGAACATATGAAAAGGGTGGAACTGTACAGATAAACGCATACAGAAGAGACGGCAAGATCATAATTGAAGTGATCGACGACGGCTCCGGCAGAAGCAATATCACGCAGCAGCAAAAAAACGCAAGGGAATCGGTATCGAAAATGTCCGTGCAAGACTTAAATCAATGACCGACGGTGAGCTGGATATCACCACCTGTGAGCACGGCACAACATCAAGAATCACTTTTGTGACAGGACATCCTGAGTACAGCTTTGCGGCCCATAGTGTTCACCCGAGCGGTTTCCTTGCAAAACCGGTTTGTGAACAGGATATTCTGCGGGAGCTCAGAGAATTGCGCTTTCCTCTGGATCCGCCGAAGAGTTCATTGAAAGTTCAGTGCAGACCGTTTGCAGTTTTCGTGAACGGCGAACCGTTAGATTTCAAACGGGACCGCACCATTGAGCTGCTCGCGTATCTGATCTTGCTTTATGGGTCTTGCTCACATGGGTCGCAGGCATTTTTGTATGCCACGATAATTCAGCATACCCCATGATCAAAGACGGCGATCTATGCTTTACCTATCGGCTGGGCGACCTCCGACAAGGAGACGAGATCGTCTACAAGGTAGACGGAGATGTCAGATTCGGACGTATCATCGCATTTGGCGGTGACACAGTAGATATCCTCAATGAATACATATCGGTGGGAGGCTATGGGCTCTTCGAGGACGTCTTATATCCCACCACATCAGAGGGTGCACAGATCACGTTCCCCTATAATGCAAACGGCAAAACTATTGCTGTTTATGCAGGTCCTACACCTGAAAAGATCGTATTTTCGGGTGATGACATTTCGGATACCGAGACAACAGACAAGAAATTTGAGATTGCTTTCGCACAGGGCGACAGCACAACACTCGCTGCGAGCCAAGGCTCATCTGATTATGTAAAGAATCTTGACAGCGGCGAAAAATATGCCAAAAAGACGGCTACTCTGAGCTTTGCCAATGTTGAATTCGATGAGCCCGGTATCTATCGCTATGTTATCACCGAAACCAATGATAGTGCACAGGGCATTACATATGACAGTGACCTCACAAGGATACTGGACGTATATGTGTAGACGCTACGCCGACCGAAGGCGCAAATGCAGGAGTACTAACACTTGCAGTAAGCTCTTATATTCTCCATGCAACCGATGATACTATAGCTATTGACGATATTACATACGGTTCTGACGGTCAGGTCATCTCTTCCGGTACAGCACAGACTCTCGGTGATGCTGCTTCTGACTATAAGTCTCAGGGCTTTACAAATGAATATTCATCGTACGACCTTAATATACGAAAATCCCGGCAATGAACTCAACATACAATATGACACAAATATTTATCGTGTGACCGTCTTTGTCGGGACAGATGCCGATGGCACTCTCAATTATGCAGTATCAGCGGTCATCATCGGCAATGACTATAAGCCGGATTCGATCACGTTTCAGAATTTTGCAAATTACGTGACTGAACCGAATACTACCACTACCACAACATTTCTCGTTACAACTTTAACCGAAGCTTCAACAGTATCTACAACTGCTGTTACAACGGCGGTCTCTGCCACTACTACAAAGTCAAATCGGATCATTGAGATAGTAACAACTGTTATGACGGGCGATACAATGCCTTTGAAAACTATCAGATTTGTGATAATATCAGCTTTATTCATCGCATTACTATCTTTGATCTTCAAAAAAAGAAGCAAAGACGATAACGATAACGAGTAATGCACAATGCCTTGCTAAACGATAATTTTTAAGAAAGGAGATGGCGCGATGTTTGAGAACATCATCAGAAGAATGATAAGCGGTCTTGCTGCCGTTATCATAACAGCTGCTAATGTGCTGCCCTCAATGCCAATGAGTGTGGTTGCCGAGGATATTTCTGCATATCAGACAGCAGATGAATTATCCAACACATCAGAAGTCCCGGTTTTTGATGATGCTTCTGAACTCAAAGCCGGCTCCGAAGAAGATACGGATTATCGTCATATGAATTTTGAACTATATCCCAACGGAGAAGAAACTCAAAAAACTGTAACTCTTGACGGTATGATGCCTAAAGATGCATCAGCATCGGCTGTTGACGTGACAGAAGATTACTTAAACACAAACAGCTTTGACTATGAGAAAGCCATTTCCGACGATCAGGAGGTTTCTGTACTCGCTGCCTATAATATCACCATCACAGATGGTGAAAACGAGTATCAGCCCTGCGAGAATCTTCCCATACTTGTTGAGATCACAGACCCTGAAATAACCGAAAAGCAGCGCTCCCGCGTCCGGTCGGACGCGGGAGCCGTTTTTTGCTTTGGTCACTCCAGGGTGATGCCATAGAGTTCGTTGTTCCGGGTACCGATGACCACGGTGTTGTTGTACACTAC
>CALEPT010000206.1 GCA_937910385.1 uncultured Ruminococcus sp.
AAGCCATAAAAAATTATTCGAGGAGTGGAAGACTCTACGAAAATGTAAAAATTTTATAAAGGAGACTTACGTATGACAAACAAGAAGTTTATAAGCACACTATTGCTGCTTCTCTTCTTTGTCGCTGTAATTGGCGGAGCTGGTTGCGGTGGAGGAAGTTCTTCAAGCCCTAGTAGTGAAGAACAAAGTGATTCTAATCCAACTCAGGAGATTAATACCACATTTACAGTAGATTTCAATTCAAATGGTGGAAGCTCAGTTGCAAGTCAAAATATAGTTGCCGGGAAACAAGCCGTAGAACCTGTTAAGCCCACACTTGAAGGCTATACCTTTCAAGGTTGGTATACCGATGAGGCATTGACAGAACGATTTCTGTTTACTACTATAATTACGCAAAATATGACTCTTTATGCGAAATGGGAAATTCAAGTCGAACCAGTCGTAATGTATAGTGTTATATTCGATTCTTATGGTGGTTCAGAAGTTGCCATGCAGGAAGTTGAAGAAGAGGATTTAGTAGAAAAGCCTGAAGATCCTAAACTTGATGGCTATGTTTTTGTCGCTTGGCTTGATGAAGACGGTGAAATTTTTGATTTTAATTCGCCAATTTATGAGAATCGTACACTTGTAGCTGATTGGTTAGAGCTTGATGAAGCTACTGATATTGAGCTTACAGAGATAAAAAATGTAGTTTTTGGTGGTAAAGTTCAACTTCAACTTGATTCGCCTGATTTTGCGCCATTAACTGATGTTGAAGTTACTTATGATTTTGTTGATACCGCAGGTATTGTCGAAATTTCACCATTGACTGATAGTCCGATTCTTGGAACAGCTGGATTGATTGGGCTTCCTGTGAATATAAAATCTGACATATCTGATTTTGAAAAAACCACTATTACATTTCACTATGACCCCGAACTCTTAAGTGTTTCACCTAATGACTTAGGCATAGTTTGGTATGATGAAGAAAATGACCAAATCGTTTTATTGAGCCGCGATGTTGTCATAGATACATCGTCGAATGCTATTCAATTCACTGCCGATCATTTCAGTATTTATGGTTTAGTTTCAGTTTCACAGTGGAATGCTATATGGTCAAAGCGTGTTTCTAAAGTCAGAAGCTCGGATGTTAATTATAATGTAATCCTTATTTTGGATATTTCCTATAGCATGTATGGTCAACCTATCCGTGATGCTATTGATTCTACTAAGAATCTAATTGAAGCTCTTGATGATGACGATTATGCTTCTGTTATATACTTTTCGGACGAAGTAAAAGAAGTTGTGCCTACAACTAAAATTGAAAATAACAAAGCGGCGATTAAAAATGCGATTTATATGCCATCTTACTACGAGATGAATGGCACAAATATTCTGTCCGCTCTTACACTATCGCTGAACTATAACAAAACGGATGTAACAAATTTAGTTGTGCTATTGTCTGATGGCTATGGTTATAGTAATGCCGTGTATGATAGTGTACTTCGGCAACTCAAAGATAACAACATGAAAGTTATAACTGTGGGGCTGGGAGGTAGTGTTGATACTGAATTATTGGAAAGAATAGCAAATGCTACAAACGGTGGCTATGTGTATGTTTCGGACTCGGAAGGACTTAATGACAAGTTTGAGGAGATTGCAAATGTTGATCTTGGAGTGAATGATACAGATGATGACCATGATGGCTTGCCAGATGCTCTCGAAAAATCAGGTCTGAAAGACTTGTTCCAACATGAATGGAAAACAGACCCAACAAGTCCAGACACAGATGGTGATGGTATACTCGATGGAGATGAGATTAAATTTACCTCTAATTCGTATTTCTCCAATGTTCGCTACATATCAAATCCCTTGCTCTACACTAAGAGTGAGGACAAACCTCGTGTTTCTATTCCCAACAAAGTATATTGTACTGTTGATGATTTGAATTCAAGAAGACTAACATTAAAGTTCCCGATAACAAGCTCTCTTTACAGAAAATATAGCGATAGAGAAGTTTTTTATCCTGATGTAAAAACAAATGGACTCTCTTATACTGTCTTTGACTTACCTGAAGGCTTTACCTCTACAGGAAATGTAAGCATTACTAAAGGGACTACAAAGAAAACCGATGATGGTACGCAAGAAAGTGAAATTGTTTATTGGGCAACTTTCAGCGTAACATATCCAGTAGATCAGTCTCGTGCCCTTAAAGCGGTTAACATAAGGGACAATAATCCACATGATACAAAGACATGGATATGGATAGATGTACCTGTTACATATGTAAACACGCAAATCAGAAGTCAAGCTGTCGAACGTTCAGAGCGAGCGTACCAAAATCTTGAAAAACAGTATATTCAAGCACTTTTGAAAGCCATACAAGATGTTCAGGAAGATGATTCTGAAATCAAAGATACCTCTGAATCATTGCAGATAATAGCTAAAGAAATTACAGCAATTTCTAACAATCCTAAAACAACTGGTTCAGTTCCCCAAGAAGTTTATCAGGCAGTTGCTGAAGCAATAGCAAAAGCTATCAAAGAATCTGCTGTAACAGAATATAACATGAGCCTTGAAGATCTTATAAAAAAACCGATGAACTTCATAACAGGCTTCATGAAAGAATGGGCAAAAGGCATTGAAAATATTCATCAAAAGTCCATTAAGACAGTAACTGTTGGTGGTACAAACTATACTGTCGAAGTTATGACAACAACTTATGCCGGTGTCGGATATGTTGATGGAGGCTATGTTCGTACTGGACAAAAAGAGTGGAAGCTTATGCCGTGGGGAATGAATAATAAACAGCTCAACAAAACTTTAGGCAATTATTGCGCCGTTCTTTTACAGCTCTCGGAAAGCATTGTTGAAGAATTTTGGTCAATATATATCAATAGCTTCTTGAGTGAAACAGGTTCTACCAAGAAAGTTTCACAAGCAATGGTTCATAATGCTGGATTGGTAATAAAAGTATTATGCGGCGGAAAAACAGGTGAGGAAGCCGCAAAAGAACTCGCTACAGTAACAATTCAATACGCAAAATCCAAAGCTCAGGAGATATTAAAACAAAGATTACAAACCATAGATGCGCAACAATTCATGATTGAGATCGATAATCTTGTCAAGAATTTACCAGATGGCAATGGAAAGAAATTCAAAGATATTGCGCCAAGATTGAATAAAATCGCTGAAAAATACGAAAGCCTAAGGAAGGCACTTGAGGCGTATAAAAGTTTCAGTAGAGGCTCAGGTGGTAGCGTTTCCCAAGCAATTTCCGATGTGGAAAAGGCTTATAAAGGCTTCAAGTCCGTTTATGACGATTTGAACGATGAAAGTATTTTTACGAGTAAAGAAGCTCTCATCGACATAATCTTTCCCAAGTGATTAAATCGTTATTAGTGCCTTGTAGTTAAGACTCAAGGCACTATTTTTTGAATTACGTATATTAAAAATCTTTATTGATGGAGGTTCTAAATATGAAAAAAACATTTTGCGCATTTCTTCTTCTCCTTGTAAGCACCTCGTCCGCTTTTGCCAGTATCAACCTCAATGCAACAAATTTTCCTGACAGCATTTTCTGTCAGTACCTCAGTGAAAATTTTGACATTGACGGAAACGAAGAATTAAGCGACTCCGAAATTAATGCAGTAGAGAAAATTGACGTAGATGGTCGAGGCATTTCCAGTCTTGAAGGCATAAAATTCTTTACACGTCTTTGGAGTCTTAGTTGCTCTAACAATGGATTAACACGGCTTGATTTGGGAAATATGTCAAATTTGATTACCCTTAATTGCTCTAATAACAGCATAGGGAATAATCTTACCTTGGATGGATGCAGTGCCTTAGAATTTCTTGCCTGCAATATGAATGGCATGGATACCATTGATTTGACAGTTCTTCCTGCCCTGAAATATTTCTCATGCTATACCAATAATTTTTCAACTCTTGATGTAAGTTCTAATACGAAACTTACTAAGTTAAGATGCGCGAAAAATGCTCTCACTCAGCTTGATGTCAGTAAAAATATTGCCCTTATGGATCTTGATTGTCGCGGCAATAAAATCACGGCACTTGATTTAAGCAAAAATACAGCATTGAAGAATCTTAATTGTTCTTCAAATGCCCTTAAATCTTTAATTATAGATCCTAATACAGCACTGAAAGACATTTTCTCTGCAAATAACTCGCTTGTTTCACTTACTCTTCCAGCAAGTGAAGTTTTAAGTTCTGTAGATGTTTCGCCTCAAACTATTATTGGTTTGAAATCTACATCGGACTCTGGAAAATATACTGTAAATCTTCTTAATGACGATTACGGCATTTCGGCTGGAGATTTAGCAAAAATATCTTCTGTTAAGGCGTATGATACCGACAATGCGGAAATAACATTAAGCACGTCAGACGAAGCAAATGGTATTTACTCATTCTCTGCGTCGCCAGTTCTTCTGACATATCAATATGCAGCTGATAATACGCATGTCATGCAGGTTAATATCTCTGCAAAACCCCGAATTACTACAGCCAGTAACCTGGAAAAAGGCTACTTAAACAGAAAATATTCAATATATCTTGAAGCTGTAGGGAATGGTGCTCTTAACTGGAGTATTGATGATGAGAACAAGCTTCCTTCAGGTTTGGATTTTTATTCCAGCGGTCGCATATCTGGCACTCCTTACGTAAGTACTGGTAAATATACATTCAATATTACCGTTGAAGACTCCAATAACGCAACAGCTACCAAAGAGTGTACGCTTGAAATTGCCTCATCTTCCGAATCACCAGAAAGTGTGGCTATCACTACTATTAATTCGGAAATTCCTACTGGATACGTAAATGTCAAAGGTTACAATTACAAATTTGAAGCTACTACCTCTGGAACTTGGAGTATGGATAAAACTCCAGATGGATTGACTTTTTCGACAGCTGGAAGACTTTATGGAACTCCTACAAAGGCTGGAGATTTTACAGTCAATGTATCCGTTACGGATAGCAAAGGCGGTGTTGATAAGCAGAGTTTTACGATATCCATCAAAGATAATTCCGCATATGCAGACAGACCTAAAATAACGACTGCCCAAGCTGATATTTTGACAGCGTATGTAAACAATAGATATACGCAGGAATTTACCGCTGAAACCATGCAAACAGCACGTTGGTATATTACCAGTGGAGATATACCTGGACTTTCTATGTTGGTACGCGGTGTACTTTATGGTTCTCCGACAACAGCCGGGACTTACCCGATTACAGTGAGAGCAATTAATACCGATGGTGGTTTTGACGATAAAAATTTCACCATTACAGTACAAACTTCTGATAAAGCTCCTGCTAAGCCGACAATCATAACGCGGACATTAGCAAACGCCTATGTAAATAGAGATTATACCGTTCTGCTTGAGGCTAATGGGACAACGCCTATTACATGGAGCATAACTTCAGGTGCTTTACCAACAGAGATGACGTTAAATTCTTCAACAGGAATAATTAGCGGAAAACCTACGAAAGCTGATTCGTATAGCATAACCGTTCAAGCTACAAATTCAGCTGGATACGCTCAAAAAACTTTGTCAATAGTTGTTAAAGCAAATAGTCCTGAGCAGGAAACAAACAACACGAATGGCGGAGGAGACAGCGGTGGTGGCGGCGGCTGTAATTTTTCTGACTTGGGCATGGGAATATTGGCGTTAATCGGAGTATTTTTTATAAAAGGAATACAGGGGAATAGAATATGAAAAAATTTTTATGTGCTATCATGTTGTTGGGGCTAACTGCCTCAGCAACATGGGCGAATGTCGCTGTTAATTCTACAAACTTTCCTGATAAAAATTTCTTGGATTATGTCAAACGTGAATTTGACGAAGACGATGATGGAATATTGAGCAATATTGATATTTCAAATATCAATATAATAGACATTGCGGACTCTTCATGTTCAAATCTTCAAGGTATCGAATTTTTCAGTTCCTTAGTTTCCTTAGATTGTTCTAGAAACAGCTTAACGATACTTGATTTAAGTGAAAATACTAATTTGAAGTTTCTCGACTGCACGTATAATTATTTGACTTCGATTAATATAAGCGGCTGTCCTTTGCTCGAAGAGTTATTATGTAGCGAACAATCTGAAAAAAACTCAGGTAATACATCACTCAGAACACTAAATTTGAGCAATAATATCAATCTTAAATATCTTGATTGCTCTTACAACGCTTTAAACAATATTGATTTGAGTAATAATATAAAACTAATATCGCTTGACTGTTACTGGCAACACGAGGAAAATAATGGACAAGAACTGTTATGTTTACGTAATCTTGATTTGAGTACAAATACGTATTTAGAAAATCTTAGATGTTCAAATAATGCCCTAAAAGTTCTTGATTTAAGCCATAACATCAACTTGAAATCCGCTATTTGTGACTCTCGAATTAATACTCTTTATAGCAATCTTGCTTACACTGGTGATAACGATTTTCCTTATGAATTTGACTTCAGAAAAATTCTTTCTGACAGTCAAATCAATAAAGTAAATGGCATTGATGGCTTGGTAGAAGAAGCCGTATATTCATCATCCTCCAATGTCCAATTGTCTGGTCCTTCTGAGATTGTATATCGTTCAGTCTCCACCACTTTTGAGAATGGAATTGCAAAATTCTCTGAAAGAGTAAATTACATAACATATCAGTATGATACAGGAGGTTCAATAGCAGGTGAAAAAGTATTAGTATCAGTAAATGTTGGTTTCGACTACGATGACGCTGATGAAACTTCTAATCAAAACGCAACCATTGAAAATCATAAATATCATATTTTTGATTTATCAATGACATGGGCGGACGCAAAAGAATACTGCGAAAATCTAGGCGGACATTTAGCTACAATTACATCTGAAGAAGAACATAATGCTGTCATAGAGCTATTGCCTAAAACAGGCGAGTATATGTATTGGCTCGGAGCAACAGATGCAGCAAGCGAGGGGACGTGGAAATGGATTACAAATGAAGAGTTTCCTTTTAATAAATGGTTACCAGGCGAACCTAATAACACGGGAAATCAGGATTATCTTTTCATTGCGACAAATAACGGAGTTTCAGGTTGGAACGACGGTTTAGGAACGGAAACATATCATTTCATTTGTGAATGGGAACCCGTAGAAGTAGAATTTGCTCCTGCAACATCTGAATATGAAAAATATATCAACAATCCCACTGGATATTTTAACGGTGAATTTTATGGTGGAATTCCTGACCCATTCAACCTTTCGCATCTCGCAGATAATGAACCGAAATTTGAAAACGCTTCAATTTCTGTATCTTTATCAGATTTACAAGCAAGCTATGACCCAAGAGGAACTAACAAAATACCTGACGTTAGAGATCAGGGGAGTTATGGGACATGCTGGTCTTTTGCCTCTCTGGGTGCTATTGAATCAAGCTATTTGATGCAAAAATTAGGGAAAACGCCGAACTTATCTGAACTCTATCAAGCATGGTTCGTATTCAAAGACCCAAGAAAAGGATATTCCTTTCCTTTACATTCGCCCAATGAAGGAGTTTTAGATCAAGGCGGTAATAACTCCATGGCCATTGCATTTTTATCCAGAACAGGCAGTGCGTCAGAAAATGATTTGCCATATGGTGAGGCAGCGAATGTTGAAAAATTAACGGCTGGCAAAAATTCTGACAGCTATCCCAGTCCTGCCCGACTCATTGAAGCATACAGGCTCGGAAGCATCACGCAGAAAAATCGTGATGAAATTAAAAATTTAATCACACAGAATGGTGCTGTTATGATACTTTATCTTCATAAACACGATGCTTTCTCTGGACAGTCATATTACTTGCCCAATGCACAAGGATGTAATCATGCTGTTGACATAGTAGGCTGTAGGCTGGGATGACAATTATTCTGTATCGAACTTCCAAACATCGCCTCAAACATCAGGTGCATGGTTAGTTAAAAACTCATGGGGCACTGATTACGGAGACGAGGGATATTTTTGGATGTCTTATGAGCAAGCCATATTTGACAGCGCAGTGTATGTTGCTGGCGAACAAATAGATGTTATGAAAGTAAATGGCTACGACTTGCTTCCAAATGTAAGACCTATGAAAGATTATCACTGGTCGGCAAACGTCTTTCAAGCAGAAGAATACGAAGAAGAGCTTTTAACTGAAGTAGCATTCTATACAAATGATAACAATGCGTCTTACGAAATATATATCAACAAACTTGGCAAAATCATGCCGATCAATCCCGGCATTCCAGAAGAAAGTCAAGTTGTATTATCAGGTAAAATGCCGTATGCAGGTTATCATACTGTGAAATTAAATAATCCTGTTGTGCTTGAAGCTGGTGAGTATTACTCTATCATTGTAAAAGTTGGTAAAGCATCCGATTATCCATATTATTCAGCTGTTGAGGGCGGAATACAAACAGCATCAGTTGGTATTGGCGAAAGCTATTTTGCAAAAGCTGAAACAATCCCGGCATCGGCTGACTGGATTGATGGAGTTACAATAAATAATAATCCTCGCAACGCTTCAATAAAGGCTATGACTGTACCTAATTCAAGCGCAGCTATAACTACATCAAGCGTTCCAGAGGGGCGTGTAGGAGAACTTTATACATACCAGTTCAAAGCGGTCGGGTCTGGAAATATCAAATGGAGCATAAAAGGACAGCCTGATACGTTGAAATTAGATGGTGATGTATTGACCGGCATTCCGTCATTAACTAAAACGTACAAAATTACTGTAACTGCGACAAATGAAAAAGGCTCTGACACACGAACTTTTGAACTTGTCATAAAAGGTAATGGTACACCTGAAGAACTTGATAATGACGATAACTCCAGCAACAATGGCGGTGGAGGCTGTGCTACAGGAACAGGAATATTTGCTCTTATAGCCGCTCCTATATTTTTCAGTAAGTTATTCAAAAAGGCTGTTTACAGTAATGAACAGCTTCATTTTTAACTATGGAGGCAAAATTGCGGTAATGAAAAAAGTATTAAGTATCGTTTTGATTTTCCTTTTTATTTTGCAACAGCCGACTTGGGCAGCTAAGGCTAAATCACGCAAGCTGAGAAGAACTACCCCCACTAGCACTGTGGCAGTACAGAATGTACAGACATTTCCTGTTCCCATCAATAAGCTGGCAAATTACAAGAGCCTTAAGAAAAAAATGACAAACGCCGAGTTTCAGCAAGCGTATGATGTTGCGTTGAAGATTGTTACCCCAATTGCGGACTGGACGCGAGAAGAACAGATAAGAGGCATTACATGCTATCTGAGAAATCTATTTGAACAAGGAGAAGTAATGTATACTACCTCCGAGCCGCATTACAATGATCCTTATGGATATTTTGTTAAAGGAGTGGCATCCTGCGCAGGATGCACAAGAGCAACTGGGCTATGTCTTAATATTCTTGGCATTCCATATGAGCACATTAATGAGAATAAATGGGATCATCAGTGGTGTAGAATTAAAGTTGGGGACAAATATTGGATATCCGATGCTTTCATTTTTTACTATGGACCCGAACCAGCACCGTATAAACATCCCAAAAGAAGTGATTAAAAAATGAAAAAGCTACTTTTAATAATTCTTTTTACAAACCTAATTTTGGTAAAAATGTCATTCGCTTTTACGGAGATGACCCCTCGTACATTGGAGCAAAATATACAGAGAGCAAATCAAAACAATAAGCAGGCAAAACAGCAAATCATAACTCTCTGGGAACAGCAGCTCTCAAAAATTGATACGAAAGAATATACGGCTAATGAAGCTCTTTCAAGAATGCAAAAAATGGTTGAACAAAAGAAAGTACAGTCCTATATTTTAGAACGTGGACAGTATAGATACGTTGAAGGTAATAACGCGGCTTATGTTGTTGGTGAAAATGTCTTCATGCGCTCGCAACCTAATACAAACGCGAACATACTCACTAAATTAAACACGAATACTACTACGTACTTAACATATCTGGGTGAATGGAAACATCCTAAATCTGGTGAGAGATGGGTCTGTGTTAGAAATTCGGCTGGCAAAATAGGCTGGATTTTTGGGAAGTATGTACAGCTTGTTCCAA
Organism: uncultured Ruminococcus sp.; assembly: GCA_937910385.1. Lineage (GTDB taxonomy): Bacteria > Bacillota > Clostridia > Oscillospirales > Ruminococcaceae > Ruminococcus. The sequence continues at coordinate 10,073 of CALEPT010000206.1, forward strand.
ACGCTACTTTCAACAGCATAGTTGCTCGCATTAAAGGTAAGCCGACGGCTACCGTGGCTACTGCCAATACGAACAATAATGCGAATAACAGAGTAAATAGCTCTGAGAAAACTGCCAAAAATATTCAAGACATGCAAGGAATAAAGGGCATAAATCTCATATCTACTGAGAATCATTTGAATAAGACTTTGAAAAGATACGGTGTATATGCCTTCATAGCTTGGTTGGTGGCACTATTAATAATTTTCCATATTCTGAACTGGAAATTCAACCTTTACAATATTCTTCAATTCGTATTTTGGACTGTTATAGTAATAGCAGTAGGTACAGTAGCATGGCTTATTCTTTACTATTTCATTTGGAAAGAGATTGTACTCCCCATACTGAAAGGAATTGCCATTATACTCGGTCTATTTATAGTTTTGGTGTTCATGACTAAAGATGGCTGGATAATACCAATCATGATTGAAAACGAAATGAACAATCGAAAGATTGAAAAGGCGTTAAATGATTTAAAGAATAGTTAGTTTAGATGTGTAATGGTGAGGAATTATGTCTTTTTGTAAAAAACATTGGGTATTTATTTTTGCGTGTGTGGCTCTTCCTGTTTTGGGCTTATATTTATTTTTCTACAATAGCTTTTATTATAAGAAAGCCATGGCATCACTTGAAGCAGGAGAGTATTCTGAGGCATATAAAACCTTTGCGGATCTTGGTAATTACAAAAACAGCTCACAATTAGCCCAAGCAATTAAAGCGTCTCATCCTAAAGATCTCGTAAAACTAATTGCAAAAGGGAACATCATTTCTTTTGGAACATATGAGCAGGACAATAACATCTCTAATGGTCCGGAAGATATAGAATGGATAGTACTAGAACGGGAAGGAAGCAGTATTTTCATAATCAGTCGATACATATTGGATCATGTAGCTGACCATTCCGGTATTTGGGAAAAAAGCAGTTTAAGAAGTTGGTTAAACGGTACATTTTTGAATGAAGCATTTAGTGTGTCTGAACAAACAAATATAGCATCTACGCGTGTGGTTATGGATAAAAATCCGGAAGACGAGTATGGACCGAAGAATCCTGGAAACAGCACACACGATAAAATATTCGTACTTAGTATTACAGAAGCGAAAAAATATTTTTGGTTTGATGCTGATCGCGCGTGCAAGCCTACAGCTTATGCAAAGGCACAGGGCTGTTCTGTAGGTGACATTATGGATGAATTGAGGAATAGCAAGAACAAGAACGGAAATAGTACCAGAAATAGCAGAAGAATTAACGACGATGCGGACAACGGTTATTGGCAGTTGCGTACACGAGCTTATTCAGACAGAGAGTCTATAACGGTCAATTACGATGGCTCTATAAACTACGCTGGCCGTTCTTACGGAGCCGGAGTTCGTCCTGCTTTGTGGCTGGATATTGGGGAATAAACGTTAGAAGCTGTCTTCATAAGAGCCTGTTCAGTTTCTATTTGAAAACTTGAAAATTTCTCTGTCAATGACAAACAAAATTGGAATTATCGAAAATCTTTATAAAGCCTTGTTAAAAGCGAATAATTTCAAGATACTCAACAGGCTCTAAAAATTATGAAAATACGGAGGTTAAATAAGGGATGGAAAAGGACACTAATAAAGCGATTGTTGTATTAGGTGTGGGAGTAAGAGGCTGTCTGCCTGTGAAATACGAGCTTGACAGTCAAATCAATGGTGTTGAATGCGCTTACATGAGTTTTCAAAACGAACTTGATAATTCCGGTTTAGATTTGTCCAATGATTCGTTGAAGTTCAATGTACAAAGCGTGAACGATTGCAAAAAAATCATTGATGAAAATTTCAAACACACGAACATAATTTTTGTGGTTGGATATGGTCCACTTACTCCATGCGTGGCAAAAGCAGCAAAAGATTCAGGTATTCTTACGATAGGAATTTCCTTATCGTACTATGAGGAACTTAAAGCAATGCTTAAAGACGCTTCTGATGCTTTAATATCGTTAGAAACAAGAATGTCTTTTATAAAAGATGTCGTTGAAAGCGTTGCTAATCTTATTACAAAATCTGGATATGGTTTCATTAATATTGAAATTGACGATGTAAAAAACATTCTTCAAGATGTCGGGACAGCCTTTATCGGGACAGGACGCGCAAAAGGGGATAACAGGACTAAAATTGCCACATTGCAAGCTGTCAATATGTGCGGTGAAGTGAAAAATGCTAAACGGGTTCTACTCAATGTTACAGCTGGTTGCGAAGTTTTACTGGCAGAAATATCAGAAGCTGCAAAAATTATTGATGAAGTTGCCACATCCGATGCTCAAATCGTATGGGGACACATAATTGATGAAAACATGGGCAACGAAGTGCAAGTTACTTTTATCGCAGGAATGGACGATAAGAAAGATTTATAGCGTTTTTTCAGAGAGTGTCAGATTTTTTGTGTAAATGGAATTCTAAACTCAGTATTTACAAGGCTTCAATTTTCTAATTACACAAAACTTGAGACAGACCCTGTTTTGGGTCATTTCTATTGACTCCCTAATTTTTATAGCTTTTTCCATTTACACAAACTATTTTATAATCCCCAAAAGTGCCTTCTAAATAAGTTACTTAATTTGTTGGAAGCACTTTATTTGCCACTATCTTTATCTACTAACGTTTATTCCAATAGACATAGCAAGATTATGAATTACGTTTTCTGCTAATTTACTGTAGCGTAAAATTTCATTAATAGGCTTGCCATCTTTTAACATATCAACGGCTAAACGTTTCCGATCTGCATTTATACCATCTTCTCGACCTTCAAGACGTTCTTTCGCAAAAGCATCTTTGAAAACTTCTCTGACTGCTTCGTACATTTCTTTAACCTCCTTAAGATTTTTATTTACATCAAGGCAAACATTGATGACTGTTCCTGCATTTGTCTTTATTCGCTCGTTTCCGCTGGCGATGGCTTTTTCAGCGTAAGCCTTAATATCTTCGACAGTAGCTCCTTTTGCAAGAAGCCTCAAACCTTTGTATTCATCTAACGGCAATCGCGATGAAATTACAAGCTGAATAGGAATAAACGGCTTACATTCAAAACGATAAACTCCGGGATGAATGTTGCTAAATACAACCCCTGAATCTCGCAACATTTTCAACATATCTCTAGGATATGTGTGCCGCACAATGGTCAGGGTTATGCTTTCTATGGGAAGCTCATTAACTTTACGACCGAAACCTTTATAAAGAAGCCCATAAGCCTGAACTTTATAAAAATCGTCAATAGACAGCCCGTCTTCCGGCGATTTATATTCAAAAATATTAATTTGCCTAAAAAATTCGCCTATCGGATCATCGAGAACGATGTCAGTGTCTTTCTTAATGACAAGAAAAACAATTCTTACGGGGTCTTTTCCAAGCTCAACTTCCTGCTCATACGTCAACGGTATATTTAATAAGTCGTACTCGTTCTCCATCGCCGCATAAAATCCGTAATGAAATCTCGTGCGCCCGGTTTCGTCTGCCATAAGTTTTTCGCCTCCTTTTTGAATTTTGAAATATGAAGAAAAGTTTTTGAGGAAAATTGCGTCAAAAACTTTTCTTATCACAAAATATATTAGCGATATTTATGAAGCCTGCTGTGAACTACCGCCACTTATAGAAGTAGCGGCTTCCTAATTCATCGAGGCTGCGCTACAGTTTCTACGACTGAAGTCGTCTTACGTCCTCTCCAAAGGCGTTACTTCCATGCGTCCCACAGGTAGGCTTGAATTGCGAGTTACGATAAAATAATTTATCTTCACTGCCAAGTTCTTATCTTAATTTCTCAATTCAGAGAGCTGAGAGTGTTCCAAAGTTCGTTTTTATTCGGGCAAACGTTGTTACACTATCGAAAAGTTTAATCTTGTTGTTTCAGTTTTTCTTTCTACGTTTAAGGGAAATAATCCCCAAAACCGCAAGAGAAACAGCAGATACAATTCCAGTGTTGCAGCCTCCCATCAAAAGCGCAAGAAGTAATTTCCCAAGATAAAAGCTAAACGGCTTGCCTGCGTTCAAAAAACCTACCATGAGAAACTCTTTAACTCCGAATTTTGTCATTTTCTCGCCTTTCAACGAAAAAATTTCAAACGTGTTCAGAAGTCCCGTGATAAATGCCGGAGACACTTCGCCATCAAGCTGTCGTAAATTCATGTCTTCAACGCGTATACCGTCATCATTCAAAGCATAAACTTTATAGTCGCTGATGTTCTTATTTTGAACTTCTTTCCATGCAGAATCTGCAAGCGTTACAGGGAAAACAACATAATAGCCGTCTGAATTACCTTTGGAGTCCTCTGTTTCAATATAGCCTTCAAGATAGCGGTCTATACTTACGGTCGGAAGATTGGCGAAAATTTCCCGGTCATCGCTTTTGACATATGTCTTCATTGCTTCCGTAGGTTCAAAAGGACTGTACAGAAAACCGCGGCTGAGATATTTCAAGTCTGCCGATGAAATTCCAAGATCGTCTGCTATGCTCTGAGCAACGTCATCGCTGAGTCTCGCTAAAGGGTCTTTTTCTTCGACATATTCTCCACGGACAACCGTCAGCATTCCGCCGTTTTTTTCCGAAGCATTTGAAGCAACAGCAAGATAAACTTTTTTGTTCTTAGGCACTGTGTCAACGTAATTAAAATTTTCGTCAAGCGTCAGATACATTCCTCCGCCAAAAAGACCATTAACATTATCATTTGAATCAAAAGTAACGTACGTTGCCACCATTTTTTCCCCCGGCTTAACGTCATCGCTGAATGTGCAGAACGAAACATAAAAATCCCGGTTATCGTAGTCAGTTCCGTTTTCAGGCGCGTCTCTTAGTGGAAGGATTACAGCACCATGAAGTCCCGCGTTTGCAAGCTCATAAAATATATACGGATTTGGCTTCTTGTCCCAAGTAGCACTCAATGAATTTCCTTTGTAAGAATAAATGTTATTAGGAGTTACCCCAAGGTAGCGCTCTGATGCTTCAGTGATGCTGTTTTTCAATGCGTTTGACGGCTCGAAATCTATTGAACATGTTCCAGCGATTGGATAAATTCCCTTAAAATCGATCGGCATAATATAATCCGCAGTCTGAATTTTATCGGAGGCAAATGCCCCAGCCGCAATCGTGCAACTGAGGCATAAAACTAATGCCAGAAATTTAATTTTCCTGGAAAATTTCGGCGTAAATAAGCCGCAAAACAAAATCGCAAGAGTTCCCGCGCCGAAACCTGCTGAACATCCTCCACCGCTACTGCCTCCTGAGGAAGTGCTGCCGCCGGTCTTCTCCGCTAAATACAAACTTGTCGGAGTATTTGCCGTGAGTTCGCCGGCAGTGAGAAATTCCTGAGTCTCGAACGATGTCATTTTTTCGCCGGATAAATTCATGAGCTCCCAGCCGCTTTCACTCGCAACGTTAGCAACGTCAACATCAGCATTGCTAACATTCCCTTCGAGAGCGTAAATTTTGAAATTGTTCGTGCTTTCTCCTGCAATCTGTGCGAAAACAGTGTCGGATAATGTCAGCTTTATTACAAAAATTCCCGTCTCTTTTGCTGTAACGACATTGAAACCCGCAACAACGTCATAGCTCTCGGTCTTAATGTAATTATAATCAGCCTGAGCTTCGGTCTGCGTCTTTGCAAATTCTATTTCTGTGTTTGAAAGCGTCTTTACATTTCCCGAATTAACACCGAGAGTCTTAGCTATCACGCTCAGTGTTGACGAATCAGGAGCGTATGAAGTAATTTTGCTTTTTGCTGATGAACCTGAACTGCCGCCCGTGCTAGAACCGGCACCGGGATTAATCGTAATTTCGGAACTGCCCGTATTCTGCGCTACACTTTGCAGAGCATCGTCATAGTTTACGGTCTGCGCATTTTCCGCGGCACTTGCGTTTTGAATATCAGAAAATCTCGAGTCAACCCTCGCAATGTAATAAAAATTGTTGGGTTTGTTTAACCTGAATGAAAGTTTCGGCGAAACCGTGGCATGTGTGCCTGAATAGCCGGTGTAATAATCATAAGTAATAGCAGAGACATACTCGTCCCCGGAAACGCAGTAAACAATCCCGCTCGAAGCCTCAAACGATGATGTTATTTCGTTGTTATTCTTGTCATAGGCTTTGACGTTTGAAACATTGCTTATTTTATCGCCGAGATAATTTTTCAAGTTTACCTGCGACAAATATTCGCCATTGTCAGCTGAAGTTACGCGCAACGAAGACGAATATTTTGTTCCTGTGTTCCAGACATATTCGAGCAAAGGATTATTGGAAAGATCCAACGCTGTTAAATCATTGAATGACACATCGAGATGAATTAATTCTTTGTTAGCACTGATATCAATATTATTATTATTGAGTCCCATGTACTGGCAATATAAATACTTCAAAGCTGTGTTTTGTGAAACATCAAACTTATCTAAGAAATTGCCGGCGCACTCGAGCATCTCCAATTTTTTATTATTGCTTACGTCGAGTTTAGATAACTGATTCAACATGCAAGACAATTCCTTGAGCTCGGGGTTATCGCTTATATCAAGCTCTTCAATGTCGTTTTCTTGACACCATAAATTCGTGAGTTTGGAATTTTTTGTAACGTCAAGAGCCGTCAATTTGTTATTAGAACAACCTAAGTCCTCCAAACCTGAAGCGTTGCTTACATCAAGTGTTTCAATTTGATTATTACCGCAGTACAATTTAACCAAATTTATATTCTTTGTAACGTCAAGAGCCGTTATTTTATTATTTGAACAGAACAATTGAAACAGTTCGGGATTCTTTGTAACGTCAAGCGCGGCAATATCATTGCTGTGACAATAAAGCAGCGTAAGTTTGGGATTATTAGTTACATCAAGAGCTGTAAGCTTGTTATCCCAACATGATAACTGTTCTAAGTCTGAAGCATTGCCGATATCAAGTTCTTCGAGCTGATTTTCCTCGCAGTATAATCCAACCAGATTCAGAGCCTTACTTAAATCCAGTTTTTCAATGTAGTTGTCGAAGCAGACTAATTGAATTAAGCTTGGACTCTCGCTAAGGTCAAGTTCTTCGATTTTGTTATCTGAGCAAACTAACTGCTCAAGATACTGTTTTGAACCGAGAGTAAGCGAACTTATATCATTGCTGTGACAATTTACTGTAAACAATGAGGAATTTTTGCTTAAATCCAAAGCATGAAGATTATTGTTCCTGCAATTCAGAACCATTAAATTTATCTGAGAAGTTAAGTCAAGTTCCTCAAGATTATTATTTTGACACTCTAAATAGAGCAAAAGCGATAACGGAACATCTTTCCCAAAAGAAAGTGTTTTGAGTTCGTTGTCATTGCAATAGAGGTAACGTAACCGTGCGTTTGAAATGCTATTGCTGACATCAAGATCAGTTATCGCATTGAACGAGCAGTCAACGCTCTGAAGATAAGGGAGTGAGCTTAAATCAAGTTCTTCGAGATTGTTGTGGCTGCAACCCAAAATTGTTAATACGGCATTACTATTGACGTTAATAGCGTCAATATCGTTACTGTCACAAAGCAATTTTGTTAAATAGACATTTTTGCTGAAATCAAATGTTCCGGTAATTGCATTATTACGGCAATCTAACTCGGTCAGGTAGTTGTAAGAGTCGGCTGTGCTGAATTTTAATCCCGTCAGTTTGTTGTCGTAGCAATATAATTTATATAACTTCGGAAGGTTGCTGAAATCAAGCGTCTCCGCAATGTCATTACTATGACAATCGATTATTAATCTGTTAATGGATTCTCCAATTTTCAACTCTGTTATATTGTTGTCATAACAATACACATCGGCAATTTGAGTACAATTGCTAACATCAAGCGTTCCAGTAATGTTGTTTGCCGAACAATCAACGCTTATAAGTGATGTATTTGCGGTTAAATCCAAAGCTTCGATGTCATTGCTTGAACAGTCGAGAATTTTCAGTTTTGTATTCTGCTGAAAATCCATATTGCCTGAAATATGATTATCACGGCAGTAAAAATGTGTCAGAGAAACATTATTGCTGAAATCGAGAGTTCCAGTAATGTTGTTTGACGAACAGTCAACACTTACGAGTGCTGTATTTGCGGTTAAATCCAAAGCTTCGATGTCATTGCTTGAACAGTCGAAAATTTTTAGTAACGTGTTCTGACTTACATCAAGTTTTGATAACCCGTTAGCGACGCAAAACAACTCTGTAAGCTTTGTATTCTTAGTAACATCCAATGTTCCAATAGGATTATTTGAACAGTACAAGCCCTCTAATTGTGTGTTGTTAGCAAGATTAAGTTCTTTCAGATCGTTGCTTTTGCAGTCCAGACCAGTCAGGTATTTATTCTTTTCGAGATTGAGTTCTTCTATGTGGTTATTAACACAGGCAAGAAGCTGAAGCCACGAATTATTTTCAACGTTCAGACTTTTAAGTTTGTTATCCGAACAAAATAAACTCATCAGCCAGCTGTTACTCTCAAGGTTCAAATTCTCAATTTGATTCTCCTCACACACAAGCGACATCAATGACGTATTGGAGCTGACATCAAGGGTTAAAAGCTCATTACCGCCGCACTCAAGTTCATGTAAGCCGTACATATTTCTGACATCGAGTGTGCTTATTTTGTTGTTGGAACAATATAAAGTTGACAATGACGTATTATTTTCCAAATTCAATGTCTCAATGGCGTTGTTAGAGCAATCAAGTGTCCCTAAAGAAGTTACTTTACTGACATCGAGTTCGCTGAGCAAATTATTATCACAATAAATATAACTTAAATATGAGTATGTTTGTTCAGCGAATTTTATTTTTGAAATACGGTTATTTGAACATGAAACATATACCAACCAAGTATTCTTACTAATATCAAGTTCTCCGGCAATCTGGTTATTTGAGCACGATAGGTAGGTCAACCACGTAAACTTGTCAAGATCGAGTTCGCTGAGATTATTGTAATCACACCTCAGTCGCCGCAATGTGCTATTCTCGCCAAATGTAATTTCCTCAAGCTCGTTGAAATAACAAACTAAAATCTCTAACGAAGCATTAGAACTAAGGTCAAGTGTTTTCAGTGAATTAACACCGCATTGCAGTCCAGTTAGCGAAGTAAAAAATTCTATCCCTTTCAAAGAGGAAATTCCTCTGCGACTTACGTTAATATCAGTTACAGCCGCAATCTCTTCATCGTCAAGTACGCCGTTCTGGTCTTTATCGAAGCTTGTATCGGCACTTGCGATATAAGCCAGAAAATTCGGGTCGGGGAAATTCGCCGCGTCAATTGCAACACCAGCCCACGCACCCGAAGCTATCAGGCACAAAACGAGCATCGCGCAAAAAAGTTTTCTCATTTTTATCTCCTGTTTGAATAAAAAAAATCTGCCGTACTTAGGAACTAAAAACCTAAGCTGTTACTCACGCGTCTAACGGAACAGATTCAAGGAGGATATTCTTTTCGAGGATTTTTATAAGATGAATTTTTCAGAATTTGGGGGAGACCGTCCGAAAACTAGCTCCGTCCTATAATAAACAGGGTAGATACATTCGTGATAAAAACGGATGATTTACATATAGAAATTTGCACCTTGAAAACTGAATAAAATGCACTAAATATGGCTAAAATTAAAGACATTTACCACCATATCTGGTATAATATAAGTATCTTTTGAAAGCACTTTCGGAGGTACTTCCTATGCCGTATATAAAAGCTCCAATTGATGTGAATCAGGTTATGATGACCACATTTGATAATCTTGTGGCACCTGACAGTACTGCACGCATCATAAAGCACTTTATTGATAATGTCGATCTTGAGGAACTTGGATTCAAAAACACAAATCCTGCTACAGAAGGAAGACCATCATATCCACCGGCGAATATGATGAAGATGTATCTTTACGGGTACCGTAATAATATAAGATCTTCAAGAAAGCTTGCAAAGGCGTGCGAAATAAACATTGAAGTTAAATGGCTGATGGAGGGGCTTACACCGGATTTCCGTGTCATTGCTGATTTTCGCAAGGACAATATAAAGTGTATGAAGAAACTATATCACGAGTTTACAAAACGCGTGACAGTAGATGTAAAGACAGGTGATGTTTCGATCGATGGCAGTAAGTTTAAGGCATGGAACTCCAAGGATAGAAACTTTACGATCCACAAGCTTGAGGAAAGAATTGAATGGATTGAGGATCGTACAGATGAATATCTTCGTATGATAGAAATCGTGGATTCCAATGAAGATGTGATCGAGGGAGAATTCAGCAGAGAGGAACTCGATCAAAAGATTGACACCCTGAAAGAACGCTACGAGACCTACATAGGCTATCGCGAATACATGAGGGAAAATAACCTCACGCAGTTGTCTCTTACCGATGCCGATTGTAAGCTTATGAAAATGAAGACCGGTATGGATACGGCCTATAATGTACAGACGGCTGTAGATACGGAAACGCACCTGATGTTGGATTACAATATGACCAATGCGAATACCGACCATGGGCAGCTTGCTCCGACGATGGAATATCTTAAAGAGCAGACACCGGATGAAGTGGTAAATGCTGTAGCTGACAAGGGATATCATCAGGACAGGGATTATATCAATTGCCTTGAAAATGGGATTATTCCAAATGTCATTCCCGATGACGGAAAAGATACATACAGTCTTGAGATAGACTACAGAGAAAGCGAGTGTGATCCGACAAGCACAGATTCCACAGAACTGATGAAATGTTTGCATGCAGGGATTGTACCGGAGGCTTATAAAAACAGTATTGAGGACATGGAGGTTGTCGAAGTAAGGCGCAAAGTAGTTGATGACGATGCTGAAGAGGATGCTGATCCGCAGAACCCCTTCAGAAGTGAAGAGCAAATGAAGACTCGGGCAAAGGAAGGATATTTTGTAAGGAATCCAGAAGCAGACTGCGTTTACTGTCCGAGTGGGGCGACACTCTATCATAAAAGTGAAAGCGACAAGCGAGGTACGATAAGATACTGTAACAAGAAGATGTGTAAGCAGTGTCCGTACAAAGATAGATGTGTCACGAGTGAGAAATATCCCTGGAAAGAAATCGATTTTACCAAAGATGGGCTGGAGAAAAAAGCTAAATGGTGGACAGACGAGGAGCCGACACCTCCGGACGATAATCCGGACATAGGTAAAGGGGAGAAGAAAAAGGGCAAGAAAAAATCAGGCTACCATATGGAAAAGAAAAAGGTGGTGAGATTTAAGCTCAGACCGAACAGGGAAAAGATGGACAAGCGAAAATGCACATCAGAGCATCCGTTTGGAACAATAAAAAGATGGCAGGGTTCACTTTACTTCCTTCTGAAAAGAATGGACAAAGTGGATGGGGAATTTGCGCTCTTTGGAACGGGATATAATCTATCAAGAGCGGAAAACATGTTTACATTCGATGAATTGATGGAGAGAGTGGGAAGAAAAACAGCTTAATACAGAGTGTATTTTATTCAGTTTTCAAGGTCAGGTGACGGATTTCAAATTTAATTCGGAGAACCTGATTTTTTAGTGCAAAAAAGGAGATAAAAAATGGCTGAGAGGCGCATAAAATCGAGGTTTTCGGACGGTCTGGGGGGGTGTACACTGGTCAGAGCAGCAATCATAAATAGAGGAGGAAATGAATATATGGAAAGAAAAAGAGAAAATAAAAATCCGTTCCATGCATTGTTGGTCATTTGCGGCGTGGTTGTGGCGCTATTTGCGGCAGCCGTATATGGCGCGGACGAGGCGCGGGCTGATTCTTATGATGTAAATGAGCCCCATGTCCTGGTTAACCAGGTGTATGGGAACGGCGCGGCGAAGGACGCACTGGTATCCCATTCCTTCATAGAACTGTTCAACCCGACGGACAAAGAAATAGACCTTTCCGGCTGGTCCGTGCAGTATCGCTCCAGCAAAACAGGCAACCAGGCTGACAGTTGGGCAAAGCTTAATCTGGAGGGATCCATTCCCGCCAACGGCTCATTCCTGATCAGGTGCAATGAGTCCGATAAATCCACAAAAAAGCTTTCCATAGACAGCTATGATATGTCATGGGATCAGGTCATCTATAACAAAGGGGTGTCCGTTGTACTGTTGAGTTCAACTGAGCAGATTCCTAATGAATCCGTTGTTTTTGATAATAATTCTAATCAGCCTGTGGTCAGCGGGTATGTGGATATGCTGTCAGTCTCGGGAGGAGATGGAATTACGGAGCAGGCAGTATCTTTCTACGAGGGCGAGGCGCCGGCATTTCAGACGAAAAACATTGCGGTAAGGAGAAACTCCTTTGCCGATACGGATAACAATGCAACCGATGCGGCATCCGTAAATTACAAGTCCATATCAGATTCCAATCTGGAATCTTTGCGTCCCCGCAGCAGTAATGATGGTTCATGGGGAGAATATTCTGAAGAGGGGATAAGAGAGACCTTACTTTCCGATATAGCAGCCAAAAAAGCTATTATCCCAAAATATTACCATGAATATTGTACTGAAAGCTCTGCGGAAGCCTTGGATGCTGTGCTTGAGGAGGCAAATGATGATGCCCTGGAGGACATGTCAAATGAGGAACTCGAAACTCTGCTGACATCCCTAAATACTGCGGTAGCGGAATTATCTTACAATTACGACGGGACATTGCCGCAGATTTATATCTCTACTGACAAGGGCGATGGAACTTCCTATGGAACTACATTGACGAAATCAGTAGGTTATGTGTCGTCCCGGGTGGCGGTGACATATGCGGGAGGAGAACTGGCGGTAGATGACCCTTCTGCACAGATAAAGATCCGCGGAAATTCCACATCGGGCGGAGCCAAGAAGCCGTATAATATCAAATTCGGCAAGAAGCAGGATTTGTTTGGACTGGGAAAGGCAAAGAAATGGGTACTTTTGGCGGATTGCTTTGACCCTACACTGATGAGAAATGAAATGGGTCTGGATTTGGCTGAAAAACTGGGGCTGTCGGCGACTCCCGGTCACAGGAAGGTAGAGGTCTGGATAGATGGTAAGTATAATGGGCTGTACCTGCTGGCTGAAAAGTTAGAGGCAGACAGCAACAGAGTTAACATCGATACCAAGAACGGTGATTTTTTGTTGGAACTGGATTCTGAATCACGGATAGAAAGCGGAAATATTTACCTCCATACTCCGGTGCAGAACAGATTTTTCAGGCTGCGTGACCCGGAGGATAATGTGTCGGATGAAGACATAGAAGCCATAAAAACCACTATGGGAACTTTTGAAACAGCCCTGTCTTCCGGAGATTATGACAATATAAGTCCATTGATAGATGAAGAGTCATTTGCCGCATATTACCTGCTAAATGAGTATATGAAGACGGTGGATTTTTCAGGGTTGTCCGTATACTTTTATTGCAAGGATGGAGTGCTGTATGCAGGTCCTGCATGGGATTTTGATCTTTCCACGGGAAATGCGGGACCAAGCTATGGTTCTTCTCAGTATACCCTTAGCCGGTATGATACGGCAAGGGCTGCATATTGCCAGTATTTCTCGTATCTTATGAAATACGAAGGATTCAGGAACAAGGTATATGAAAAGTATAATAGTTCTAAAGAGTTTTTCAGCGACATATATGCTGAGGGAGGATGGATAGACCGATTCCTGGAAAAATATTCCGATGGTGTAGCAAGGAATTATGCAGAAGGAGTGTGGACGGTTTCGAAAGTATACTCCGGTCTGGCCAGAACACCGGATGCCACCTATGAGGAAAATGTGGAGTACCTTAGGGACTGGTGTGAACATAGGACAGCGTGGCTGGAGTCATATGTGGGTGAGACTACGCCAAAGGGATTTATTCAAAAAGAAGACGGATTATACTTTACTTATGGCGGAACCACGACGGAAAGGGGACTTATATTTTACGATAATGAGTATTACTATGTTATAGAAAACGGCAAGGTGGTTACAGGTCAGAGCTACGAGGTGACCACTACGAATGACCTGTTAAAGCCCAATGGGGAGGAAGCTTTTCCGAACGGTATCTACGATTTTGATGAGGTGGGCAGGCTGCAGGTGCCGGTATCATATGAAAATGTGGTGGAGGTGCCGGAAGTGGAGGCTACCTGTGTCCAAGTGGGAGTAACACGCCATTGGATAATAGAAAGGACGGGGGGATTGTATTTAGATGCTGAATGCACTACGGCAGTCACCAAGGATGATATAGTGAGAGATACCGTACCTCACACAGCTGAAATCGACTCATCCATTCCTCCTACCTGTACAGTCGCGGGTCTGACGGAAGGGAGCCATTGCCGGGTCTGCGATGAAGTGTTGGAGGCTCAGCAGGAAATGGAGGCGCTGGGGCATGATTATTCTATATCGTATAATTGGAGTGAAGATGGAACGACCTGCACGGCTAAGGCAGTATGCAGCAGGGATGAGGAGCATGTCATATCCGAGACGGTAAATTCTACGGCAAAGGTGAAAAATACCCCAACCACAGATATGAAGGGAACGACCACATATACGGCATACTTTACAAATGCCCTTTTCTTAGTGCAGAGCAAGGATATAGAGGACATACCGGCTATAGCAGCTGCCGCAGACGGTGATGACATATCGGATTCCGACAGTGGTATTGATACAGGTGATGATGATGCCGTATCCGCTGCTGATACTGATACAGGTGATGATGATGCCGTATCTGCTGCTGATACTGATACAGGTGATGATGATGCCGCATCAGCTGCTGATACTGATACAGAGACTGGCAGCGATAGCAACACAGATAATGCAGGGGAAACGGACGGCGCATCCCCTGCATCAGCCACAGAAACCGAAAGTGCCGAAGCAGGTACGAGTGAACCTGCCGCCACAGAGAATATTACGGAAGCTCAAGATGATTTGCCGATAAATGATTCTCAAAAAAATGAAAGTGATAATGATAGTGCGGTATCCGATACTGATAGAAAAACCGGCAGCGATAGCAGTGCGAATACTGCCAGGGGAACAAAGAGCGCATCCTTTGCAACAAATGCAGGCTCCGGAAGTGCTGCAGCAGCCACAACAGAATCCGCTGCCACAGGTAATACTGCTGCTGATTCGTCACCGACAGTTTCTCAGATAGTCTCGGTCGGAGACACCGTCACGGCATCAGACTCCGATGCTAAGTACACAGTGACATCCGCCGATGACAAGACCGTGGCATATGCGGGTGACTCTACCAGCAAGGGCAATGTAAAGATAGCGTCCACCGTAACCACAGATAGCGGCGCGATCTACACGGTGACATCAATCGCGTCCAAAGCCTTTGCGGGAAACAAAAATATTACTTCCGTCACCCTGCCGAATACGGTAACGACCATCGGCAGCGGCGCATTTAAGAACTGCACTAAACTGAAGAAAGTCACGCTATCAAAAAAGATAAAGACTATAGGCAAGAACGCATTTTCGGGCGACAAGAACCTAAAGACCATTACTATAAAGAGCACGAAGCTAAAGAGCGTAGGAAAGAATGCCTTTAAGAATGTTCCGAAGACCGCGGTCATAAAGGTGCCAAAAAAACAAAAGGCGGCATATACGAAGCTCCTTAGGAACGCGGGAATTAAGGGGAAGATAATAATAGCGACGCAAAAAAGCTGACCGCCACCACTACAAAGGACTACCTTAAAAATGCCAAGGGCAAAAAAGCCACCTTTAAAAAAGGCAAGACCTATTACGTTCGTGTCCGCGCCTACGCCAAGGATTCCTCCGGCGCGAAGGTTTATGGTAATTGGTCAGACACCAAGAGCGTGACGATAAAGAAATAAAATCAAAGTTAATATGGTGATTCAAAGAAATGTCCGGGAGAAAGAACTTCCGGACATTTTTTATTTCCAAAGGCGTATATGAGGATGTTCGAGTTATGTCAACTTGACAAAATCGGGGGAGACTGTCCGAAAACTAGCTCCGTCCTATAATAAACAGGGTAGATACATTCGTGATAAAA
>CALEPT010000207.1 GCA_937910385.1 uncultured Ruminococcus sp.
GCTGTTTCGTAAGGACTGATAAAAAAGTATCCCCGTAACCATATGGTTATGGGGAGCTTTTTGTTATCTGTTATTCCTCGGGGAGGGTTATGAGCTTGAGCAGATACTTCTGAACGGCGAGAGCGTCCTTAGCGGTAACGCCGTCGCCCGAGCCTGAGCAGTCTGCGTTTATCATGCCCTGCTGAGTTATAGCGCTCTTGCTTGCGCCGCCTACGCCAAAATTATCGGGATTAGCCATAGACTGGAGGATAAGAACGGCGTCTGCCATTTCTATAGTTCCGTTTTCGTTAGCATCGCCGTAAACGGTCTCGACATCGCCGACGAGCTTGAGCAGTCCGAGTCCCGAAACGTCCGTATAGCCCATACCCGTGAGGTCGTACCAGTTAGAGATAGAGGTGCGCTTACCCTCGCCTTCACCGTCGTCGTTTATCTGCGCGTCGAAGCCGACGACCTGACCGGTCTTGAATCCGCCGAGAGTTGAGGGGATAGCGAACTCGACGAGGTACCCGTCAGAGGTCTTTGCAGCGGCAGAGACGAAAGCGTCGGTGCTCAGACCGTCGGTAACGGATTTTTCGCCGTCGAAGTTAGTGCGGCACTGTATATCGTCCGCCTCGTAAGCGGTAGACTTGTGGTTGTTCTCGTCAAGGAATATCTCAACGGAGTCTTGTTCGTAGGTGTTGGAGCTTGCCTTGCTGAGCACGGGGTCTTTAACCTCAGCGAGGACGTAGATGTATTTGCTGTCCCAGAGGAGCTTTGCCGTACCCGTCGCACCGCTGCCCATTGAGTAAGTGTCGATGTTTATAACGTTTGCGGATTCCCAGATATCGTCGATAGTGCCGTCGATAACGGGTGTACCGAAGGAAGCGTTTGCCATAGAGGGGCGTTTTTTAAGAGTGAGTTTACCGTAGGATACATCAGCTGCGCTGCCTGAATAGTTTACGGTGTTCCACGCGCAGTCGTCTATGATGATCTCAAAACGGACTGTGTCTCCTTCTTTAAGCTCGCCGTCATATTTCTTTGCGATGACCATGGAACCATTGGTAACAGTTGTTTCAGACGTTTCAAGTCCCTCGCCCATTATAGTCACCTTTGCGCCCGGGTCTGTCTTGACATAGAAGCTGAGATAGCCTCCGTTTGTATCGTAAGCCGTCTGGAAGCTTCCCTTGGTGCCCACATCGTTTATGACAGCGCCCTCAAAAATGGCTGTATTTGTTGAAAATGCACTGCTCATGATGTATGCGGGAACTGATTTAATGGTCTGGACCTCCGCATTGGTGTCGATAACGGCGTAGTAAGCCGCCTTAGCCTGATAGTCCTTGTCGAAAAGGAGAGGATATCCGCCTATCCAGCTGGTAGAATCGGTGATGCCCCAGAGGATAACTGCCGAGAGATCAACGCCGTCGTCCTTGACCCTCTTGTACATCTCGAAGCACTGGCGATAGCGCTCGGCAAGAGCAAGGAGATCCTCCTCGGAATTGGAGCGGAGCGATACGTCGAGCTCGGTTATCTGGATTTCGAGCCCCATATCCGCGTAGCTGCGCAGAGCGGCTTCGTACTGTGCGATAGAGGGGCTGCTCATGCCGATGTGGGACTGCATTCCCATGCCGTCGATAAGGCCTGCCTCCACAAGGGGAGTCAGTATCTCTGACTGGATATATTGGAGCTTTGCCTCGCTGTATTCGTTATAATCGTTGTAGAAGAGCTTGCAGCCCTCGGGAGCGTACTTCCTTGCGTACTCGAAAGCCTTCTTGATGTAGCTCTGGTCGCCGTAAACGCTTACCCAGCCGGAAGAGCCGTCGCCCTGAGAGTATGCACCGGCGTTACGGATAGTTCCCGAGTCGGAGGCAGCCTCGTTCACAACGTCCCATGCGTAGACGTTGAGGTCAGGGTACTGCGTCGCAATGGCGTTCATGACGTTCTTGATATAGTTCTCCATACGCTGATCCATGACATCGGGGGTAACGAAGTCTGCGGAAGCGTCGTAGTTCTCTTTGAAGAACCAGTCGGGGGTCTGGCTGTGCCATACGAGGACGTGTCCGCGCAGAGGCAGGTTATTATCCTCACAGAATTTGAGCATATCCGCAGCCTGCTTGAGTGATACCTGCGGGTTGGTCTGGTCGCCGCCGTTTGCGTTCATATAGGCGATAGTCGCGCTCTGGTCAAGGACGGACTCGGGCTTGAGCTCGTTGCCTATGGTGACGCTGTTGTAGTGCTTGAGTATAAGGTCTTTGGTTGCGCCCTGAGTGAATTCGCTTCCTGCAACGGCGCAGCCTATCTTGAAATAGTCCTTGTAAACGTCCTGCAAAGACGCGATGTCCTCTTGAATAGCAGGGTCGGGGAGCCTTGTTCCGCTCACGTCGTCGAGGTAGAAGCCCATGAGGTCCTGCGATGTGACCGAAGCGTCGGGCTTGTAGGCAGTCTGGACGTAAACATAGATATTCGCCGCGCCCTCGGGGATAGTACACTCCGTGCCCACATAGGTCCACTCGCCCTTGTTGGCGGTCTCGGTGTAGACGGTGTAGTAATTCTCCTTGCCGTCGAGGTCATACTGGAGGTTTATCGAGAACTTCTGCGTGTCTGTCCACTCGTCGCCGTCGTAGAGGACGTAGCAGCCGAAGCTGTAATATCCGCCCGCTTCGAGGACGAGAGTCTTGTTGCAGGTCGCGCCGTTCCAGAGCTGCTGTCTGCCGTCGGTGTATATGGAGTAATCGCCGCTGTGAGCGTATTTTGTGCTGACCTCAAGCGTGGTGTTGGAGCCGCGGGTCTGCCAGCCCATTTTAGTGCCGTCGTCGAAGTTATCGAAGAAGCCGTCCTCCTTGTCGGTATCCTCTGTTTTTTCGCCTGTAACGGTGAATTCGTCCATGTAGAAGTCGCTGAGAGTAGCTGCCTCTACGTAAACGACGATATTGGTCGCGTCGGAGGGAACTGTGTAGGTGCCGTTGATGACGCTCCACTGACCGCACTGAGCATTCGTGCTGCTGATGTACTTGTAATTTTCCTTGCCGTCGGCGTCGGTGTAGAGGCATTGCAGGTTGAACTGCTGGTTCTGTCCGCCGACCTCCTCGTCGTCATAGTAGACCGCAACGCTGAAGGTATACTGTTGGTCGGGGTACATAACTCCTATCATGGAAGCACCTGCGCCGTTCCAGTTGACCGTTCTGCCCGTGATGCTGAGCGACTTGCTGCCCTCGTAAGCCTGCTGATCGGAGAGAGTTATCTCAGTGCTGCCTGATGTACGGGCTTTCCAAGTGCCGAAGCTCTCCTCGAACGTATCGTGAACGAGCTCTTCGGTCTCCGCAAATACAGGGAGCGAGAAGGGAATGCTCGTTACAGCCATTGCCGCGGTGACAGCTGCCGCAGCGAATTTTGTTAACTTCATTTTATCACCTCATGATGTGCACCCTTAGAGGGAGGGCGCTTTTTCTTTATTATACATAAATAACGGGTGAATGTCAAGAGAATTTAGGCGCGGTGTCCGAACTGAATCAGCTTGGGCAACGTGGAAAGGGATTCTAAAGGGGCGACTGCCCCTTTAGCGGGTGCAGGGCAGAGCCCTGCA
>CALEPT010000208.1 GCA_937910385.1 uncultured Ruminococcus sp.
TGAGAGTGAACGAGCTTGCGAGTGACAACGTGGCATGGGGTCAAGCTGGCTCAGCTTGGGCAGAGCCCTGCAAAGGTTGAGGGTATACAGTGGCATGTCCGCGCGGGGGCTTCCCGCTCGGCGGCAGATCGGGGGCACCACCTTCTGTCGCTATATAAAATTAATGCTAATCTGAATTAAAAGGAGTAATGAAAAATGAGAACAGCATTAACGATCGCAGGAAGCGATTCCTGCGGAGGCGCCGGTATTCAGGCCGATCTGAAAACAATGACCATGAATGGTGTTTTTGCGATGAGCGCAGTTACGGCTCTCACCGCGCAGAACACGACCGGCGTTACAGGTATTATGGAGGTAACTCCCGAATTTCTGGCTATGCAGATAGATGCAGTATTTGCGGACATACGTCCCGACGCTGTCAAGACGGGTATGGTATCCTCTGAGGGACTCATTTCCGTAATTGCGGAAAAACTGCGGCACTATGCTGCCGAAAACATAGTCGTAGACCCCGTTATGGTCGCGACGAGCGGCGCAAGGCTCATCGCGGACGGCGCTGTGGAGGCTCTTAAACGTGAGCTGCTGCCGACAGCTGCTCTCGTAACGCCGAATATCCCCGAGGCAGAGATACTTTCGGGACTCGATATCAAGAGTGCTGACGATATGATAAGGGCTGCGGGGAAAATAAGCTCCGGGTACGGCTGCGCAGTCCTTTGTAAGGGCGGACACAGCCTCAATGATGCAAACGACCTGCTTTACTGTGAAGGAAACTACAGGTGGTTCAGCGGAAAAAGGATAGATAATCCCAACACTCACGGGACAGGCTGCACTCTTTCGAGTGCGATAGCCGCAAATCTTGCAAAGGGATTTTCTCTTGAGGAGTCCGTCGAAAGGGCAAAGGATTACATCTCTGGAGCCCTTGCGGCAATGCTTGACCTCGGAAGGGGAAGCGGTCCCATGAACCATGCGTTTGCGTTGACGGGAAAATTTTCAGAGGAGGTCGGAATCAATGGCAAATAAAAGGACCTCAGTTTATGAGAACGGACTTATATGGTTCGGTGCAGGCGTTTCGCTCGCCGAGATACTTACGGGTACATATTTCGCACCGCTCGGGTTTGGAAAGGGACTCCTTGCGGTCATCATCGGACATATCATAGGCTGCGCAATGCTATTTGCAGCGGGACTTATCGGCGGAAGAACGCGCAGGAGTGCTATGGAGACGGTAAAAATGAGCTTCGGCGGAAAGGGCGGCATATTCTTTTCGATCCTGAACGTTTTGCAGCTCGTCGGCTGGACGGCTATAATGATATACGACGGAGCACTTGCCGCAAACGGGATATTCAATACGGGCGCGTGGCTGTGGTGTATTATCATAGGAGCACTCATTGTTTTGTGGATACTGATTGGCATAAGCAACCTTGGAAAGATAAATACCGTTGCAATGGCAGCGCTGTTCATACTTACGCTGATACTCTGCAAGGTAATATTTTTCGACGGGAGCGAGCTCCCCGTCATAGACGGTGAGGACATGAGCTTCGGCGCAGCGGTAGAGCTTTCCGTAGCGATGCCGCTTTCGTGGCTGCCGCTCATAAGTGACTATACAAGAGAAGCTGAAAAACCCGCTGCTGCAACTGCCGTTAGCGCGATAGTTTACGGAGTCATAAGCTGCTGGATGTATGCTATCGGTATGGGAGCTGCAATTTACACGGGTGAATCCGACATAGCACAGATAATGGTCAAGGCAGGACTCGGTATAGCAGGACTGCTCATCATCGTTTTTTCCACTGTTACTACTACCTTCCTCGATGCATATTCGGCAGGTGTTTCCGGCGAATCCATAGTCCCGAAGGTGAAGGGCAAGTGGATAGCAATAGCCGCGGCGATCATCGGTACAGTGGGGGCAGTCGCATTCCCTATGGACGACATTACGGACTTCCTCTACCTCATCGGCTCGGTATTTGCGCCGATGATAGCAATTCAGATAGCGGACCACTTTATACTAAAAAACGATTCGTCCGGCAAGGGCTTCAATATAGTGAACTGCGCGGTGTGGGTGATAGGATTCATACTTTACAGGATGCTGATGAGGGTGGATATCCCCGTGGGCAATACTCTTCCCGATATGGCTGCGACTGTGCTTATATGCATTGCAGCGAACAAGATATTTTCACCCAAAGAGACAAATTCCACCGTGAAATAGCGGCTGAGAGAGCTGCTGCGTATTTATGCGCGGCAGCTTCTTTGTGTAAATCATACAATAACAATAAGCTAAATTGTACATATTGACTGCTGCTAAAAGCTTGATATTATTTTTCATTTGTGTTATAATCTTATATGTATTAATGTGACCGGAGGGCAGCTTTTTGCGTGTACAAGCTCTGCCGCGTCAAATATAGCAAGGAGAAAAGACATGAAAAAAGTAATTGTTATCGGCGCAGGACCTGCCGGTCTGACCGCCGCTTACGAGCTTCTGAAGGATAAGTCGGGGGAGTATGAGGTCATCGTTCTCGAGGAGACCGACGCTATCGGAGGTATTTCCAAGACCGTAAATTATAAAGGCAACCGTATGGATATGGGCGGCCACCGCTTCTTCTCAAAAATACCGGAGGTAAATCAGTGGTGGAGCAATATGCTTCCTATGCAGGGCTCTCCGTCATATGACGATATCCTCCTGAAAAGAAAAATATCCGTTGCAAAGGATGGTCCGAACCCGGAAAAGGAAAGCCGCGTAATGCTCAAAAGGCGCAGAGTTTCGCGCATACTTTTCAACGATAAATTCTATGATTATCCCGTTTCGCTCAAGCCCGAGACCATAAAGAACTTCGGATTCTTCACGACCATGAAGGTAGGCTTCAGCTACCTCGCAGCCGTTATCCACAAGCGTCCCGAGGATAACCTCGAGAACTTCTACATAAACTGCTTCGGCAAGGAGCTCTATTCGATGTTCTTCGAGTACTACACCGAGAACCTCTGGGGCAGACACCCCAGCGAGATAGACGCTTCATGGGGAGCTCAGCGTACCAAGGGTCTGTCTATCGTAGGCATTATCAAGGACTTTTTCGGTAAGCTGTTCAAGGTTAAAAACCGCAAGGTCAACACCTCGCTCATCGAAGAGTTCAAGTATCCCAAGCTCGGTCCCGGTCAGCTCTGGGAGGTAACTGCCGAAGAGGTCAAGAAGCTCGGCGGTACTATCATCATGAATGCGGGCGTAAAGAAACTCCATAAGAACGAGGAGGGACTCCTCACAGGCGTTACATACGTCAAGGACGGCAAGGAGATAGAGCTCGGCGGCGATTACATCATCTCGTCGATGCCTGTAAAGGACCTCGTTGCGGGTATGAACGACGTTCCCGAAGAGCCTGCAAGGATAGCCGCAGGTCTGCCTTACCGCGATTACATGACCCTCGGCGTACTCGTTCCCAAGCTTAATCTCAAGAACAAGACTGAGATGAAAACAGTCGGCAACATCGTTCCCGACTGCTGGGTATATGTTCAGGACAGGCGCGTTAAAATGGGCAGATTCCAGATCTACAACAACTGGTCGCCCTATATGGTAAAGGATCTTAAAAATACAGTCTGGGTAGGACTTGAATACTTCGTTACAGAGGGCGATAAGTTCTGGAATATGTCCGAGGCTCAGTTCTCCAACTTTTGCGTAAAGGAAATGGTCAAGCTCGGACTTATCAGCAGCGCTTCCGACGTAATAGATACTCATATGGAGAAGGTCAAGAAGGCTTATCCTGCGTACTTCGATACCTATGACGATATGGACGACCTCATTGCCTACCTCAACACTATCGACAACCTCTACTGCGTAGGACGCAACGGTCAGCACCGATATAACAACATCGACCACTCAATGGTGACCTCGTTCGAGGCTGTAAAGAACATCAAATCGGGCAGCAAGGATAAGTCCAACATCTGGAACGTCAACACCGAAAAAGAGTACCACGAGGAGAAAAAGTAATGGCGCAGAGCAATTTTCAGGAGGTAAAGGATATCCTGCGTGAGAAAAAGTTCGGCAGGCTTTTTGTGGGCGATACCGACAACACGCTTATCCAGTTCTTCCGCTACTGCTTCGTGGGCGGCTTCGCAACGGTCGTTGACTGGGCGGTCTCATACATTCTGTTCAGGTTCGTGTTCCACGAGCAGTATGCTGTGGCTGCAAATTCTATCTCGTTTATCTGTGGACTCATCGTGAATTATCTCATCAGCACCTTCTGGATATTCAAAAATTCAAAGGTGCAGAACCGCTTTGTGGAGTTTCTGGGATTTGCCGCGATAGGTCTTGTCGGGCTGCTGCTGACAATGGGCATAACAAAGCTGTTTGAGCTATGGCTTGCCGATACGACAAGCGCCTATCAGATAATCGCTAAGGTAATATCGACCGCAGTTGCTTTTCTGTGGAATTTCTTCGCGAGGAAGATACTGCTTTACAGCAAAAAAGATGAAAGTGTAAAAGATCAATAAAAAGCTTAGCCGAGCCTCAAAAGCTCGGCAAAGTTATTATACTGATCCTCTGGATCCGGATAGATAAGATCTATACGAATTCAGCCGCCGCAGGCGGCGTAGCCGATTGCAGCCCGCACAGCGGGCGCTCCACAAAACTCCAATATCTATTGGAGTATTGTGGAATAGTATTAGACCTCCTTTGCGCCGTGCTCTGCGGTCCTCCCTTGCTGAGCACAAAATATCCTGCGGGATCCGGCACTTCTACAGTTTCCGAGGCGGTCTGTTTTATGAAAGGAAGATAAAATGAGAAAGGAAAGTAAAAAGGCTGATATGCCTGAAAAGAAGCAAAATAAAGCGACTCCTGAGAAGTCTGACGGAGTGTCTGCACAGGTGGGAGCTGAGTCCGCCGCCGAAGCGTCTGAGAAAGGTTCAGCCGCCTCTGACAAAAAAACTGCCGCTGATGTGAAGAATGCGGAAAAGAAGAGCTATCTTGCCGCCGAAAGGGACAGCGACGGCTCTCTGCACAGGCTGATACTCGGAGCAAATACCGAAAAGCTCATAGTGCTCGATCTGAAGCTTATATGGAAGCTGATCTCTTATGCGGCTGCGATAATAATTTTTCTGTTGAGCGCAGGGATAACGGTATATTACGTGACGGTCGCGGCAAAGGGCGAGTTTCATTCCGACTGCACAGATACGATAATGTGGGCAAACGCCTCTTACGAGAGCAGCAGCGTCTATGACGAAAACTTCCATTATGCGTGCTTTCTGCCGTTTGGCGTAAACCTCATAATGCAGCCGTTCATCTCGGCATTCGGCGTTTCGATGACTACACATATAATCGGAATGACGGGATTCTTTATCCTGTTTACCGTTTTTTTCTGCCTTATGCTGCTGGAGCTCCACAAGGATATCCGCTATATGTGCATAGGTACATCAATACTTCTTGCGCTGACTCTTTCCTCACAGAAGGTCAGAGAGATCTTCTGGGGACATACCATTTATTACTCCCTCGGGCTGCTTTTCATCGTCATGGGAATGTATATGTATGCGAGGCTGCTCAATCTGCGCGAAAAGCGGGCAAAGCTCACACAGCAGGGGAAGTCGGTTAAGGCTGCTGATGTACACTACTGCGTGACCTTCATTATCCTCTGTATTTTCATAATGTTTACGGCGACAGACGGTATCTCGGGACTTTCTATCTTCGCCCTTCCGTTCATCGCAGGCATTTTTGCCGAGAGCTTTACCGATACGGACGTGCCGCTGATCTCGAAGCGCTTCGGCAGAGTCGTGATAAGAGCCGCGATATTTGCGGTCATGGTGCTCATAGGCATAAAGCTCAACGACAAGTGGACCGGCGATATGGTGGCGGGCTATCAGGAGGCTAACTCGAAATACTCATCTATGGATACATGGACAGATCATCTTCATTCCCTTCCGCTTGCGTGGATGAAGCTTTTCGGCGTTGAGAATATGGACGGCAAGCTCCTTTCCGATCAGGAGGGCATATTCAACCTTTTACGCATTGCAGCGGCTCTTCTCATCGCTGTCCTGCCCGTTATCGCTACCTGCTTTTATCCTAAGTACGAAAAGAACAGCTCCGGAAGAGCTATACGCATATTCGTCTGGATACACTGGGCAGTGACCGCGATAGTCCTTATGGGTTATATCTTCGGAGTACTTGCCGGTGCCGACTGGAGACTTGTTCCTGTAATGGGAACTTCTGTAATGCTCTCGCTGCTCTTCGTGCAGAGAACGATACAGAGCAGAATGTCCGCAGGCAGGGTCGCGGCGCTGCTCATGATACCGATAATAGCGGTTTCGTACCTTGACCTGAAAAACGTAAGGGAAATGAAAAAGGATAATTACAAGGACAACGTTCTGTTCTCGATCGCGGACTATCTTGAGGAGGAGGGGCTTACCTACGGATATGCTACCTTCTGGAACGCGAATGCCATAACAGTTATTTCCGACTCTGAGGTAAAGGTCCGCGACGTTATCGTTGACGAAAACGGTGTGT
>CALEPT010000209.1 GCA_937910385.1 uncultured Ruminococcus sp.
ATTGGCTTTATAAAGCTATATTAAGCCAATTTTTAGTTGTTGAGCAGACATTAATTATTCTTCCTTGTTTTCTATCATTACAGTGATACCGTTATTTTCAAGAGCAGATATATTTTCTTCTGAAATATATCCCTGCGATACTGTTAGAGTTTCCAGTGAATCCATTTTCGTAAAGCCTGAAATATCCTCAATATCAATACCGACAATCCTCAATGTTTTGATATTATCAAGGTAGGAAAAATCGGAACTGTCTTTTAGAGTATATTTCCGATCAAGAGTATTTTCCACTTCTGTAAAAATGATTTTGTTATCCATTGCAATATTTAATAACTCCAAATCTGTCAAGGAACGGCAATTTGCAAGTCCTTTGATATTGGTAATTTCACTAAGCCAAATGGATATTTCTTTAACAGAATCATTTTGTATTTTGCCAAAATCAATGTGTGAATATGCGATAAACATATTATTCAGAATTGGAAATGAATTGATTTTTGACATGCCGTCGTTAATGATATCGCTGGAAAAAACTTTGAAATGTTCAAGGTGCTGAAAAGTTCTCATTTCTGTCAAAAACTCATCATCTATTCTGGAGATTCTGAGTTCTTCAAGCTCACTGCATTTATTCAGTTCATCAACGTCATTATCACTATAGTATAAATCCAGTTCTTTCACATCTTTTTTGTAGACTTTATCATCGAGAAAAACATATTGTGTTCTGAATACAATACCTCCGACAACACCTGCAATTACTACCAAAACAGACAGAATCAATATAATTCTTTTCACTTTTTCTATTTCCTTCTATTTGCAATTTTCGATTTGTCGAGCAGTGCATTGCTCTTTCGTTCCTTTTCATTATACACCAACATACCAAAATTGTAAAGGGGGTTTTTATGTTCTTTTCCTTAATTTTGGAGAATGCGTCCGGTGACCGGGTGAACATGACCACGACCGCCAACCAGTATATGACCGCAAAGGTCGAGGGCTTGAATCCGCCACCCGGCACGATCAGCACCTCAAGCTATGCGGGCATGGACGGTAGTTACCTGAACAATGCCTTCATTGAGAAGCGGAATGTCGTCATTTCCTTTGAGATGCGCGGCGTGGGCGTGGAAGCCCGCAGGCAGCAGCTTTACAAGGTGGTCAAACCGTCCCGCTATATCAAAATCTACTATGCGACCGCTGGCATTGACGTGTTTGCGGAGGGCTATGTAGAGAGCTGTGAGGTACAAAACTTCGAGATGCTGACAACCGGGCAGAAAAACACGAATTAACCTAAAATACAGAAAGCGAGGGAGTTTTATGCAAAAAAGAATCATCGGTAAAGATCTGACTGTCAGCGCAGTCGGACTTGGCTGTATGGGAATGAGCCACGCTTACGGCAACCAGTGTACGCCAGATGAAGCAAGAAAGCTCATCGAAACAGCGATCGAAAAGGGCTGCACGTTCTTTGACACAGCGGAGGTCTACGGAGAACCCGACTGTCCGCACCACAACGAGGAGATGCTTGGTGAGATATTGAAGCCGTACCGCAATAAGATCGTGCTTGCGACAAAATTCGGCGTGAAGTTCGATGTGTCTGCACCCACCGTCAACAAGCCTGTGATACCCGATTCCCGCCCCGAACAGATACGCAAGTCTGTTGAGGGAAGTCTGCGACGTTTGCAGACCGACCACATCGACCTCTACTATCAGCACAGGCAGGATCCCGATGTACCTGTGGAGGAGGTCGCAGGTGTCATGGGTGACCTGATCCGAGAGGGCAAGATCACACATTGGGGACTGTCCGAGGTGAATGAGGAAATGATCCGCCGTGCCAATGCGGTCTGCCCCGTGACGGCAATACAGAACCGCTATCATATGATGTACCGGGGTTATGAAGCACTTTTCCCCGTTCTGGAGGAATTGCAGATCGGTTTTGTGGCGTTTTCTCCGCTTGCAAACGGTCTGCTGTCGGGTGCATATTCGCAGAACAGCACATTCAGCGAGCAGGGCGATTACCGCAAAGCGATGCCGCAGTTTCAGGCGGATTCTTATGCGAAGAATAAAGCATTACTCTCGTTGATACAGCGATATGCAGAAGATAAAAATGCTACTTCTGCACAAATATCCCTTGCGTGGCTGATTTGCAAAAAGCCCTATATCGTGCCGATCCCCGGAACAAGAAAGCTCGGTCGCCTGACAGAAAACCTCGGTGCTGCCGATGTGGTGCTGACCGCGCAGGAGATCGCTGAGATCGACAAGGCACTGATTGATATGGAGATGTCCGATGTGTTCGGCGGAGCGAAGATCGTGAAGAAGTAATAACCCAAAGGTTTACAGGTAATAACTGATCGGAACTTCACAAACGGTTCCGGTCATGTTATAATAGTGATACAGAAACACATAAGGAGGTATCCCACATGAGCAAGAAACTGGTGCTATACTTCTCGGTATACGGCACAGCAAAAAAAGTCGCTGAGGAGATCGCAAGGCAGACGGGCGCGGACCTGACAGAGATCATTCCCGAAACACCCTATGACAGCAACCGTGACAACTACAATGCACTTGCCGCTTATGCAAAGAAGGAACACGACGAGGATATGCGCCCTGCTATAAAGAATGACATCAATATCGCTGACTATGATACCATTTTCATAGGCTATCCCATGTGGTGGTACACCTTCCCAATGATCATTTACACGCTGTTCGACAAGTACGATTTCAGCGGCAAGACCATTATTCCATTCAACACGCACATGGGTTCTCACGACGGTGGTACATATGATACCATTCGTGAGCTTGAACCGAATGCGACTGTTGTGATGAACGGTCTGCCTGTTGAAATGAAAACAGCGGAAACAGGTGCGGCAAAACAGGTCGAAAAATGGCTGAAAAGTCTGAACATATAATATTTAAGGAGGATACGATCATGGAATTTGTAACACTGAACACAGGAGCAAAAATGCCGCTGGAAGGCTTCGGCGTATTTCAGGTACCCGATCCTGCCGTATGCGAGCAGGCAGTCTATGATGCGATCAAGACCGGCTATCGTCTTATCGACACAGCACAGGCTTACATGAACGAGGAAGCTGTCGGCAAGGCAGTGAACCGTGCAATCGCTGACGGCATCGCAAAGCGTGAGGAGCTTTTCATCACCACCAAAGTGTGGGTATCCAACATGAAAACTGAGGACACAGCCTATGAGTCTGTGAAAACATCTCTTGCAAAGCTGGGGCTTGACTATGTTGACCTCATTCTCCTGCACCAGCCTATGGGCGACTATTTCGCAGCATACAGAGGTATCACAAAGGCTTACAAAGAGGGGTTTGTCAAGGCGATCGGCGTTTCAAATTTCTATCCTGCGATCCTTGCAAATCTCTGCGAGAATGTGGAGATCATTCCTGCGGTCAACCAGGTCGAGCTGCACCCGTTCTTCCAGCAGGAAAATGCCCTTGCAACCATGAAGGAATACGGTATAGCACCGCAGGCTTGGGGACCGCTTGCCGAGGGTAAGCACGGCATCTTCTCTCACCCTGTTCTCTCCGAGATCGGCAGCAAGTACGGAAAGACCGCCGCTCAGATCGCACTGAAATGGAACACACAGCGTGGAGTTTCAATTCTGCCGAAGTCCGTTCACGTTGAGCGTATGGAACAGAATATCGACATCTGGGACTTCACACTTTCCGAAGAGGATATGCAGAAGATCGCAGATCTTGACCTTGGTCACAGCGAGATCGTTGACCATGATTCTCCCGAATTTGTTAAGGCTCTGAATGGAATGAAGGTATAAGGAGGAATCTATAATGGAAATGCAGAAAGTCGTATTTATGAACAAGGAGTTGAATCTCCGTCTTGCCGGACTCCTCTATCTGCCAACAGACTTCGACCTCCGCAAGAACTATCCGGCAGTTGTTGTGACCGGACCGATGCTCTCCGTCAAAGAACAGGCACAGTCTGTCTATGCCAAGCGTCTGACTGAAGCAGGATATGTGACTCTCGTTTTTGACGGTGCATATTTTGGTGAGAGCGAAGGTATGCCGAGAGGTCAGGAACTGCCTGATGTCAAGGAAAGTGATATTGAGGGTGCGATGGATTACCTCACAAGCCTGCCATATGTGGATAATGAGCGTATCGGCGGACTCGGTATATGCGGTTCAGGTTCGTATATGTCCGTGGCAGGTGTGAAAGAGCCGAGACTGAAAGCAATTACCGCTATCGTTCCGGCGATATCCGATATTTCCAATTCTCCAATGATGGGCTTTTTCAAGCCGGAGGAGGAAGTCAGGGCAGCAAAAGATGCCTATGATAAAGGTGAAGGAGAGCTGATGTATCTCAATTTTATGCCGAGAGCATTTGATGAGGGTGCAGCCTACTACTATTCCTCCCGCGGCAATTCGGCACGCTGGTCGAATCAGGTCGTTGCGTGGAGCCAGCTTGAACTGGTGAAGTACAATGTGGTGAACATCATGAAGGAGATGCAGAAGCCCTATCTTGTCATCACGGGCGAAAATGCGTGGTCGAAACCTTCCTCAACAGAGGTGTTCGATGCAGTTCCTCACAGCAATAAGGAAATATTCGTTGTTCCCGAAGCGAGCCACTTTGATATGTATGACCTTGAACCCTATGTGACAGCGGCGTTTGAGCGTATTTTGCCGTTCTTTGGGAAGAATTTATAAAAGTGGCTTAGGTCTAACATGATTGTATGTTCCAATAGCCCGTAGTCTATTGGCACACTCAAAAAACGTCCCACACAAGTCCGATTAGGCATTGTGGAGCATACCGAAATAACAACATAACCTATTGACATAAAATGAGCCTTGCACTCAAAACAGAGAGCAAGGCTCAAATTTATATTAGACTAAGGCATTCAGCACATCACGAATATCCCCATTGAAACAAATACTCCGTTCCCTGATCTCATCAGGTGCATACGCTTCGCCGTAATTCAGGCAGGCATAAATTGCGTTCGGGTTTGCGTAGGTCATCTTCCAGAACGGATACTTGATGATAACGGGCGTATTCATGCCCACACCCAATTCAAGGAACAGGATATGCAGTCCCTCATGGCGGCGGAGAAATTCATCATAGCGCTCTGCCGCCCTGTGCCAGCCCTCGTCCTCCACAAAGGTGTCATCTGCTCGGAGGTTCATGCTCATGGGCTTTCCGCAGACAGGACACTTCGGTACAAGCTCCGACGGAACACGCATATCCTTCTGCCGCTCAAACATCGCCCTGACGGTCTCCTCATTGTCATAGGTCTTTTGGTGGCACGGCTCACTGCACTGCCAAAGTCCATAATCGCCCTGCGTGTAGAACAGGCGGTGCTTGTCAAACCCTGCCTTTTGGAATTGGTGGTCAACATTGGTGGTGAGAACAAAATAGTCCTTGTCCTTCACAAGCTCAAACAAGCGCTTGTATGTACCGTTGTCTACGTCCATGTAGCGGTTGATGTAAATATAGCGTGACCAGTACGCCCACTGTTCTTCCGGTGTCGGGAACGGATAAAAACCGCCGGAATACATATCCCGAAAGCCGTATTTCTCCACGAAATCGGCAAAATACTTCTGCAAACGCTCTCCCGAATAGGTAAAGCCTGCGGCGGTGGAAAGTCCTGCACCGGCACCGATGACGATCGCATCTGCCGTTTCGATCTCATTTTTCAGACGGTCAATTTCCGCCGAGTAATCTCTTGTAAATTTCATGATCGTCCTCCTTGAATACATTGAAGATCACCTGTATATCGTGGCTCTTGCGAAACTCCCTGACGGTGCGGACTGCTATCTCTGCCGCCTTATCCTGCGGAAATCCGAACACACCCGTTGAGATACAGCAGAAAGCGATACTCCTGATACCGTTCTGTACGGCTATTTCAAGACAGCTTTTGTAGGAGCTTTCAAGCAGACGGCAATGTTCATCTGTAAGAATACTGTCTACGATCGGTCCGACCGTATGTATCACATAGTTGCAGGGCAGGTTGTAGGCAGGCGTTATTTTTGCCTTACCCGTGGGTTCTTCATGCCCTTGTGTCTGCATGATCTGACTGCACTTGTAACGAAGCCGTACCCCTGCAAAGGTGTGGATACAGTTAGCCGTCCGTAAAAATTTTATAAGGTTTCTCTCTATGCAATAAAAAAAGACCCGAGGACTAATATTATAATCCTCGGGTCTCATTCTGTCGATATTCTCTTTTAGCCTCTGAGACGCTCAGCGCGTTAGGCAAGGTATTTAGAGGATACGAAACCCGTACCGCCGTTATAAGCGATTAAATACCAATCCGTACCGTTATAGCGAGTATAGAAACCATACCAAGTAACCTTAGCGCCCTTAGGGAGTACTCGGATAATATTCTTATGAGTACCGGCTCCCGTTCTCATATTAAGAGCGGTCGTAACTGTAAAGGTCTTACCTTTTCCGTAACCGTCCTTTTTAGACTCGGCGTAATCGACCTTAACGGTTGTTGAGGTCTGAGGTTTAGTCTCCTCCGTCTTAGAGCTTGTCCCTGATCCGGATCCGGCGTAAGCGTTGTAATACTTTTCGCCGTAAGAGGCTCTCGCTTTCTGTACGCTTTCGCCCTGATTAGCCGGACGCTCAAACTTAGTAAGTACGGCGTCGGACGCCTCGCGAACGCTTTTCGCGGTTTTCAGAGTCGAGAGGACTCCGGTATAACCCTCGGAGAGTTCCTTATACAAAAATTCGAGCTGAGTCGTCAGATTACCGATCGAGGACTTAATGCTCTTAGCGTAATCAAGGAGACCTTGTTTACGACTCCAATACGTCCATTGAGCGAGACCGTAACCGGCACTATCCTTTACAAAATTACTATAAGAGCCATTATCAACCGCCGCCGTATATGAGGCGTCGGTATAACCGAGGCTCTTTTCGTAAGTCTGTTGTAGATTGATAGGTACGAGCGCGGACTCAGCATAAAGATTACCCATAAGACCGGCGACGCCGTAAGCGTTTCCGATCTTAGCGGTAAGGAAATCCCAAATCGCCTTAGCGTCAGCGGTCGCGGTCGCCTCACGGCTCAGCTTAGCGGTAGAGCCGGAGGACGTACCGGAGGATCCGTTATTACTGTTTGTCCCCGGGATCTTGATTTTCTGACCGACGTTAATCAAGTTAGGATTAGAGATCCCGTTATAGCTTGCGAGTACCTGATAGGTCGTACCGTAACGAGCGGCGATACCTGAGAGAGTATCACCTTTAACAACCGTATAGATTGTATCGCCGGAGCTATTAGCCGAGGTCTGAGTATTGGTATTACCGTTTGAGCTTGTACCGTCCTCGGTATATTTAGGACAAATAAAACCTCGGATATAACGACCGTTGATCGCAACCGTCCGACGGCCGACGGCGTTACTCTTATTACCCTCGATTACGGTAAAAGTACCGGCTGAGGTATTGACACTTTCAACGACGCCGACATGATCCGGAGCGTTAGTATTATCGTAATTAGCGTAATTACTTCCGTCGTCCCAATCATAAAGGATAGCGTCGCCCGGTTTCGGAGTGTAACCGTCATTTTCTACCCAAATACCCATAGATTTAGCTCTCTCAATCAAATAATAACAAGAGATTTCGATAGGCATAATATCAGTATATCCTAACTTAACCGCGAGCGCTGACCAAGTACAAGCGCACCACGCCCAACTATAAAGCATTTTCGTACCGCGCGGCATAGCTCCGGTATAACTGTTATAAATATCAATAATAGTTTTATAGCTACCGTCAGCCTCATTTTTACCGATCCAAGATTTCGCAAGATCGACAACGGCTTGTCTTGAATATCCCATAATTAACCCTCCTCGTATTCCTGTTTTACCTCAGGGAGTCCGGCGAGACTTGTAACCAAAGAAAAGACACCGGCGACAAAAGCGACGGATCCGACTTTGATCCAATCGATCTCAGACGCGAAAGCTCCAACTGTGAACATAGAGAGCGCCGCCTGAGCCATAGTCTTAATAGCTCGCGTACCGGCCGCGCTCCACCATTTTTTAGACATAAGATACTTCATAACTTTTACCTCCTATTCTTAGATCTTTAATTATCTGTTTCCTCCGAGAGCTTAAGCGCCTTAGTCCTCTCGAAAAGGGTCGTACCCGTTCCGTTACCTCCGAGATCGTGATAGGACGTATACAGATACTCGACGTTTTTAAGCTCGCTCGAGGAGATCTCGCCTTTCTTTATGTACTTGGTACATTGTTCATATAAACGATCGTGTAAGATCGCCTCGAGACCGGCTTTAATGACCTGAGTCTCTTTTTCCTGAGTCTCGAGACGTTCCGCGATCTTTAGATCTTTTTTGTCCTCTTTTGTCGCTTTCCTCTGTAATGCCCACATGAGCAAATTACCAAGTACGGCGACGATACCGGCACCGGCCGCGCCGGTTAAAAAACTCTCAATCATAGTTATCAATCCTCCTCGTAATTTTGATATATATAGCCGTCGTCACCGACGAATAAGCCGAGATTTTCGAGAGCTGAAATACGGCTCGCAAAAGATCCGGCGGTCTGAGAGGCGGCGTTAGCGGTATTAACGGCGGCTGAGGAATCTCTAATCGCGGTATCGGCTCGACTAAGAGCGTTAGTAGCCTTAGTGTCCGTTTCGCCGAGATTAGTCGTAAGAGTATCAACGGCCTCTTGGAGCGTTGATATATTCTCCGCGTTATCGTCGACAATTAAAGCGATCGCCTCAATATCACTATTAGCGATAGAAATATCGTCCGTATTAGTCTCCGTATCGCCTTTTATTACGTTAATCTCGGTAATAGCATTATTTACCGAGGTTACGATTGAGGATACTCGAGCGTAAATATTAACCGTTCCTTTATTCGCCGCCGCGCTCGTTTCTGTCAACGTCGCGTAAGTATATCCGAGGGATAGAGAGTCATTATCCGGCCTTAAGAGGTTGATAGTCTGTTTTTTACAAAGCATAACTATATTAAGCGAGTGAGGGATCGATACGATCCTGATATACTCGCCGTAATGAAAAGACTCTATCGACCGATCGAGTAAATGTAGATCTATCGCCGAAAGATCAATCGTTATATTTTGGTTAATCAGTTCGTTAAGTCTCTGACGTCCTTTAGTTAAAAGTCGAGCCGCGATAGTAACGTCGTCCCAAATTTCAGACTTTACGATACGACCATATAACGAGATACCGGCCGCGTCCTCGATATAATCAATACCGGAGTTAACACTTTCGATCGTAAGACGCTCGTCCGTATCGTTATCGTCCTCGTCTTTAAGTTTTGCTCCGAGCGGTATTAAGACCGTCGCTATATCCTCAGCGTTAGCGATTTTGGTATAATCCTTTAAGTTTTCTCCAAACTCGATTGTCTGAGACGCGGTATCCGGAAAGTCAGCGTAATAGTTAATTACGGCTTGTCCGTTAGAGTTATGAGTAACAAACAAATAACCTCCGAGCGTATCTCCGATTAAATGATCTTTAATATTCGTCCAAGGATCTTGATAGTTAATATTAGACCTCGCTATATAATCGTTATTGTCAACGACTGTAATATCTCCTATGATAAACTGTTTAACCTCGTCTACTTGCGCGTTATGTTCTGTAATAAACTTAGTAAAAAGCTCTCGAGGAGTACCGTTAAAAGTGTACGGTCTGATTATTGAGTCGAGAAGAAATCCTAACTCACCCTCGCACGTTACGACGCGATCATTATAAAAGCCGTCCTCTGTTTTCAGAGCGCGGCCTCTAAATATAATCTCGTCGTCACGATAGACGGTTATTAGTGTTTTCATTTTTACGATACCGTCGTAATACGGATTATCCGGATACATAGAAAAGACAAAGGATCCGGCCTTTTCAATCTCGAGAGAGATTTCGCCTTTTCCGATTTTATAATCCTCAACCGTACTATCGTATATCAAAGTCGAGTCGGCGTATATCTTATACATTATAGATCTGTTTATGGTAAAATAGAAATGCAGAAAAAGGGCTCCAAAAGTGCATAGGTGA
>CALEPT010000210.1 GCA_937910385.1 uncultured Ruminococcus sp.
AAAGATATGTGAAACTTTCATTTTACCTATTGACTTTTATTTGCAGGTCTCACATAAATTAAAAGGGAGAGAGTACAAATTCTCTCCCCTTTATATTATACTGCTTTTATCTCAAGAATGCAATACTCTTACTCACTTAACAGCCTCAAAGCCATGTTCCAGGTCGGCGATGATGTCGTCGATATGCTCCGTACCGATAGAAAGTCTTACGGTATTGGGCTTAATGCCTGCTGAGAGGAGCTCCTCTTCGGTCATCTGAGAGTGAGTTGTCGAAGCGGGATGGATAACGAGCGACTTAACGTCTGCAACGTTTGCAAGGAGCGAGAACAGCTCAAGGCTCTCGGTGAACTTTCTTGCGGTTGCGGAATCGCCCTTTATCTCGAAAGTGAATATAGAAGCAGCTCCGCTGGGGAAGTACTTGTTGTAGAGCTCCTTAGACTTGCCTGTCTGGAGCGAGGGGTGATTAACGTTTTCTACTTGAGGGTGATTTTTCAGGAAGTCAACGACCTTGAGAGCGTTCTCCGTATGGCGCTCAAGACGGAGAGAGAGAGTTTCAAGTCCCTGTAAGAGAAGGAATGAATTGAACGGCGAGATAGCAGCGCCCTGATCTCTCATCAGAGTTGTGCGAAGCTTCATGATATATGCGATATTTCCGCAAGCTTCTGTGAATACAACACCGTGGTAGGAAGGATTGGGCTTTGAAAGTCCCGGGAACTTGTCGTTCTGTGTCCAGTCGAAGTTGCCCGAGTCGATAACAACGCCGCCCATTACAGTACCGTGACCGCCGATGAACTTTGTTGCGGAGTGTACAACAATGTCAACACCATGCTCGATAGGTCTGAGCAGATATGGGGTTGCGAATGTATTGTCAACGATGAAGGGAATGCCGTGCCTATGAGCGATAGCGGCGATAGCTTCAAGGTCGATAACGTCTGAGTTGGGGTTGCCGAGGGTCTCAGCATAGAGGAGCTTTGTGTTATCCTTGATAGCATTCTCGAAGTTTTCGGGATCTGAGGGATCAACGAATGTGGTTGTAAGTCCCTGTTCGCGGAGGGTATTTGCGAACAGGTTATATGTACCGCCATAGAGGTTTGTAGAAGAGACGATATGGTCACCTGCTGTTGCGATATTCTGGATAGCATATGTAATAGCAGCAGAACCGGAAGCTGTTGCGAGAGCACCGGCGCCGCCTTCGAGGGCAGCTATTCTCTCTTCAAAAACGCTTGAGGTAGGATTCATAAGTCTTGTATATATATTTCCGGGAACAGTAAGACCGAAGCGGCCAGCCGCGGTATCGGAGTCCTTGAAAACGTAAGAGGTCGTAGCGTAAATCGGAACGGCTCTTGCGTCAGTAGTCGGGTCGGGAGACTCCTGACCTGCGTGTACCTGAATAGTTTCAAATTTATAGTTTTTGCTCATAGTGATCATCAGCCTTTCTGAAAAGAATTAATTCTACATATCCTATTGGATTTGTAGGCTATGTATGTAGTATATCATATGTTACCTACTTTGTCAATAGGAAAAATAAAAGTTTATTTTTTAACTTTGATCGGCTCTACAAAAAGCTCCTAGTTGGCTTTATGTTTATTGGGATCATCTTTCTGCTTGACCTTTTCGCCGGTATGTGTTATTATAGAAATCAGAGGTTACACCTTTATCAGATGCCGCCTTTGGCGATGTGTCAAGACATAAATTTAAAGGAGTGATATTAATGGCTGAGAGCAAAAAGCCGGATAAACCGCCGATAATGAGGATCGTCGTTCTCGTGATCGTTGCTATTATGGTTATCGGCGCGATAGTACTTCCTTTCCTTTAATATATGTTGTGATCGCCGCTATATCTGTGAGAGCGATCTTTTCCGGGGGGAGCTTTATGGAAAGGCTTATATTTCACATTGATGTAAACAGTGCATTTCTCTCTTGGGAGGCGGTTCGGCGGGTAAAAAACGGCGAGCCCGATCTGCGCCTTATTCCTTCTGCTATCGGAGGCGACCCTGAAAAGAGAACAGGGATAATCCTCGCAAAATCTATTCCCGCAAAGGATTTCGGAGTGAAAACCGGCGAACCGCTTGGTCTCGCTCTGAGAAAATGCCCTCATCTGTATATTGCAAAGCCCGATTTTTCCCTGTATGTGAAAAATTCGGAGGATTTCATCAGGATATGCCGTGAGTATACTCCCACAGCGGAGCAATTTTCGATAGATGAGTGTTTTCTTGATATGACGGGAATGGAGCGTATATATCCCGATCCCATAGCTGCTGCGCACGAAATAAAGGACAGAATAAGGACAGAGCTTGGATTTACGGTTAATGTCGGGATAGGGCCGAATAAGCTTCTGGCGAAAATGGCAAGTGATTTCGAGAAGCCTGATAAGGTACACACGCTTTTCAGGAGCGAGATACAGGAGAAAATGTGGAGCCTTCCGGTGTCGGAGCTGTTCGGAGTCGGTTCTTCTACAGCAGAGAAGCTCCGAAGAAGGTATATCATGACAATAGGCGAGCTTGCAAATACCGACGTCGGACTTATCCGCAGTATTCTGGGAAATAAAGCAGGTTCTCAGCTGCACGGCTATGCCAATGGCATTGATGATTCTCCTGTAGCCGAAGTTCCCGAGGAAGCAAAGGGTTACAGCAATTCAACAACTACGGCGGAGGATATAACATCAATGTATACAGCGCGAAATATCCTTCTTGCGCTTGTTGATTCTACATCTGCCAGAATGCGCAGAGACGGTAAAAAAGCTTTATGTATCTCCGTGACGATGCGGGATACTCAGTTCCGGAATAAGTCGCATCAGCGGAAGCTTGATGATCCCACGGATATAACTACCGAGATATTTGCCGTTGCCGTTGATCTTTTCATTGAAATGTGGGATGAGGAAACTCCTCTGCGTCTGCTTGGAGTAGCTCTTACAGATCTCACTGACAACTATGCCGAGCAGCTATCTTTTTTTGATCGCGGTGATAGTCAGAAAGAAAAGGAACGAAAGGTAGATAAAACCGTCGATGATATACGCAGTCGTTTTGGAGCGGCATCGATCACAAGAGGTGCAATTTTCGGGAAAACCGAAAATATAGCCAAAAAGCACAAAGCACAAATGGATAATGAAAATTGAGGGTATATATTTACTGCTGCACTTGTGAACTGACCCCCAAAAGTTAGACAAACTTTTAAAAGAAAACTTATGCAAAGCGA
>CALEPT010000211.1 GCA_937910385.1 uncultured Ruminococcus sp.
CCGGACATACCGTCGCTGATACTGCCGTTGAACTGTCCCTTGTCGCCGCAGCAGCTTGATAAACCGAAAATCATAGGTCTGACCGTTTATCTGCACCCGAAAAGCCTTGAATATCGGATCTGTATTAGACAGAATGCTTACATTTCTGCTGTCAATGTAGTCCAGGCTTTTTATGATAGAATTTTAACCGTACTCTCAACGATACAGGAAAAATATATCTCAATGGATATAAATACCAAGACCTAAGATAGAACTTGCAAAAAACTCCCTTTCCATAATGGAAAGAGAGTTTTTTTGCTTTCATCTCACACATCAAGCATAGATTCACCGTCAGGAGAACAATACACATTGACTGTATCACCCTTCCGGAGCTTAGGTTCATCGCCTATGAATGGTCTTGAGAGGATAGTTTCGTCATTTCCGGAAGAAGGGTCGCGATACTCTACAAGCAGGCGGTATATCCGATGTCTGTATTTTGTGTAGAAATTGAACTGTGCAGGATGCTCCTTGATAAAAAGCTTTTCAAAGGTCTTTACTTCCGTTATTTTGCCGTCAACGGAAGGACCGGAAAGAAGCTCTTTGCGCTTATCGAATTTGCTTTTATTTTTTGCATTTGCAATAATATCCACTAAAATAAGCAGTATAACGAGCACAGCTGCAACTATTATAAAGTATTTGAGATCAGCAAGTTCGGCTCCCGCACTGATAAGTGCTGCGGTTATGATACCCGCCATAAAGATTATCATTACAGCCAGAATAGTTCCGGCTCTGCTTTTTTCGAGTTCGCTGTATATATCTTTTTTCATAATTACTCCGTTGCAAAAGCACAGTGCCGCTGGGAAAATATCTCAGCGGCTTTACTGTAGCTTGATATCCAGAACTTATTCTTCGTTCTTCTTTTTTACTCTTGCCAAAGCGGCAGCCGCAGCAATTGCAAATATCATACCGGCTGCTGCCTTAGTACCGATATCACCGGTCTTCGGTGAATTAGCACTGCTGCTCTTGGATGCAGCGGCAGAAGTTGTTGTTGTTGTTGTAACAACTGTTGTTTCGGAAGAAGCTGTTGTTGTTGTTGTTGTTGTTTCAATGGTGGTAGTAGTTGCAGCTGTCTCTTCGTCCGCATTGGCTGTATCGTCAGTTTCTGCATCAGTATCAGTAACATCATATACTGTGAGATCACTGTCGTCAGTATTTTCAGGCTCTTCATCTGCCTTATATACTGCAACTATCGCAGCATTGTTTGTATCGGTTATCTCATCGCTGAGCGTCTCGGCATTGATGAAGAAGTACTTTGCGCCACTCTCATTGAACTCTATGTCGCTGAGATTTATCTGCTCGAGGAGGAGGTAATCCTCTTCATTTGTGATAACGCCTGCGTTCTTCATATCTATCTGAAGACCATCTGCTGAATCTTCCCTTATCTTTATGGCAGCCTCGGCAGGAGTTTCAGTAAGATTTGATGCCTTTATCGCAAGGATAACCTGATCTCCTACATAGTAAGACTCGACCTCTAAAGCAATGTCGGGCTTTCCTACTGTTACAACATCTGTAACTGTGTAAACACCGTCTGTCAGAGTAAGGGTATAATCAGTTACCTCAGCTATGCCTGTTGTATCAACAGGATAGTCAAGTGTGAGCGATTGACCGGGCGCAAGCGAGATAGCCTCTGTTGTGCTGATAAGAGTATCTGCACCGTTTGAAAGCTCAACGCTTACGGAATCTATAGTTCTTGTTTCGTTGTTTGTGATATTGAGCATTACAGACTGCTCGCCTGTCTCGGTATCTGTGATGAGCTCAGCAAAATTCAGTACTATGCTCTCATTCTTAACAGGCTCGATGTAAACAAGAGATGTATTCTTATCTGCGTCTCTGCCGTTCATAACAACTGAATAAGCTCCGTCAACGCTTGAAGCGCTGTAATTGTAAATGTCGAAGCCCTCGGGAGTTGTAAGCTCGATAGCCTTGCTCCATACGCCGTTCTCATTAACTGAGAGGTAGAATGTAGTGCCGTCAGCGAAGATGATGCTTGAACCGTCATCAGCAAAGGTAAATGAACCTGTGAGAGTATTGAGCTCTCCTGCTTCTGCTGTCAGAGCGTCATCATAAGGTGTGCAGCTGTAAAGCACACCGGAACCTGCACAATAGATCTTTCCGTTGTTGAAGGTAACTCCGGTAATTATATCGCTTTCACTGCTTATTGTTCTGTCAGAACCGTCTGCAATGACGTGAAGTTCATTTACAGAACCGTCATTGATATCGGTAGAGATGTATGCAGCACAGAGCTTTCCGTCTGTGTATGATGCTGTAAGCTCAGAGATGTACTTATCTGTTTCGCCGAGCACATAAGGAGCGCTCCACTGACCGTCAACAAGATCAGAAGCCATGATAGTGCTTACAGAACCGGCAAGGTCAAATATGTCGCTGCCGTTCTTTACCCATACTGCTGTGAGTTTATCACCGTCAGATACGAGCTCGGGGAGCATATCAAAAGTATCATCATCGAGTACGCAGCTGATGCTGTCAAACTCTGTACCGTTCCATACTGCTGTAAAGATATCAACAGAAGCTGCTGCCTCAGAGGCTGCATTCATTACATCATCATTCTCGATAACAGCATTCTGCTTCTGCCAGATAAGGTAAATATCATCATCTATTGCTGTGAGCTCGGCATTGAGATCAGCTCCGTCAGACTCGCAAACGAGCTGAGGCTCAGACCATACGCCGTTGCTGTAGTAAGAAGCCATAAGCTTTGTGCTGTTCATGATATCAGCAGCGGGATCGGTAGTCTGCCATACCATTACCTTATTTCCGCCCGCTTCTGCGATAACGGGTACTGTTGTAGGAAGCAGACTGCTCATAAGAACATTCAGCTGACTGCTGTCAACGCTGCCGTTCCAATCAGAGCTGTTTGCAAGGTAGCTCTGGTTAAGGAATTCGTAAGAGATCTCCTCATCCTCATCAGCATATCTCTTGGGGAGATTTCCGTTACGCGGCCAGAGTCTCCATGTCTTTGACGCAAAGTCATACTGGAAGTCGATAACGAACAGAAGTGAAGCTTCAACGAATGCGTGAAGAGTGAAATCGCCTGTAAAGTCAGGAGCAACACCTATCTCAAATTCTGCTCCGCCGCCTGCTCCTACTGAGCAAATACCGTTGAGACCTACGCCCGCGCTTATGCTTCCGCCGACAGT
Organism: uncultured Ruminococcus sp.; assembly: GCA_937910385.1. Classification (GTDB taxonomy): domain Bacteria; phylum Bacillota; class Clostridia; order Oscillospirales; family Ruminococcaceae; genus Ruminococcus. The sequence continues at coordinate 3,192 of CALEPT010000211.1, forward strand.
AAGAGTTACTTCGCCCTGGTAGGATACTCCACCGCCGCTCTTGAATGTCATACCGCTGAGCACTTCGAGGCCTGCTTCGCCCTTTACAGTGAGGTATATCGGTATAACAGCAAGCATGAACTGCTGGGTATGTGAAGCCTCGCCTTCGATAGTGATAGCGATTCCGCCGCCCTGAGAAATGATATTACTGTTAGCATCATAAACTATCTCGTAATATCCCATAGCGTTTACATCTACGCCCTTATCGGTGATAAGAGGCTTGATATCGTGTGTAGCGCCGGGGAATTTATTATCCTTTACCTTCTGATTTATCTTTTCGCAAAGGCTTTCTATCCGATTGGAAGCCTTATCTACATCTTCCATATAAGAATCAAGAAGGCTCTTCATGTAGTTATAGTTTTCCTTATCCTTCTTAGCCTTATTGTAATCGTCAACGCTGCCAGCCTCTACGCCTATCATCATTCTTATCGTATAGGTGCCGGCATCGTCATCTCCTTCACCGGATACTGAAACAGGGATAGGTCCGAGGTCGATCTCGAAGTCATCTCCTACGAGAGACTCAACATCATCGCTTCCGGTGCTTGCCGACTGGCTCGGGATTATCTCAACGTCATCGTCAAACTGGCTTGGATCAATAGCCGGAGCCTCGGGAGTATTCTTCTTTATAACGATATTGAGCTTTCTGATATTTGAAATTGTTCCGTCAGCGCTCTTGAGAACGAGATATACGCTCTTTTCGGGCTTGAGCTTCATACCGGGAGCAAATGAGAAATTGCCGGTCGTGCTCTTGAGCCTTACTCCGTCGTTACCATACTGAACAAGTTCGTATGTTCCGGGAGTATGACCGTTCCAGTCAGCAATAACCTTTATTTTGCAGGTATCGTTCTCGTTTTCATTATAGTATACCGTCTTGGTGAAAAGGTCCTTATCCTTGATGGTTTCTGTAGCCATTACTGCATAAGGCTTTCCGTTGGAATCATCATTCTGAAGGTAGAAAACATGAACGCGGCGCTTTTGGGGAGTGTACATTGTTGCTGTGGTAAGATATCCGTCAGCTGAAACAATTACAGTCTCCTTTGAGCTTCTGCCGTCTATAGAAACAAGTCCTGATTCGTCTGTTACGAACACATCATCTCCTATCTGTACCTGAGCGCCTGCGATCGGCTCCTTGGTATCAGCAGAGCTTACAATGATGTGATGCTTATTGACACTGAGACGATAGTCCCTCAGCTGCTCTACGGAGTCTCCGTCAAGATCGCTGACTCTTATAGCATAGAGGAAAAGATCGTCGAGGATCCTTTTTGCATAGTTATCACGATATGAGTATGAATGTTCATATGTAAGTCCTGAAGCGATAACTCGTCCGTTGCCGAGAGGATACTCAACAAGCGTAGGATTATCTGTGTTGCTCGAACGAACAAGCACATTCGCACCTGCCGGAAGGGTAGCTTCGTTGAATTCTGAGTGGCTGCAGTAGTTGGAATACCACATCGAATCTGCCCTGCCCTCTACAGCTGCACCGTTTCCGTCGGTAAGCTCGGCAGTGATTATGGGATGGGTCATATCAGCAACATAGTTGTAATATGAAAAGTCCTGGATCTTTTCAACGTTGCCGGGAAGGTCGCCCGTAAGACTTCCGTCCGCCCAGCCTGCATCAGAAGCACCGAATATAATAACGCCTCCGAGCGAAGCATAGATCTCCATATAGTCCTTGAAGTCGAGGTAATTGTTGTAGGTGGAAAAAGACTGATCGTTTGCAAAAATTACAACAGCATAATCCTCAAGCTCAACATCGAGGAACTGGCTTGTTGTGACTTTCTGATACTCAACGCCGATACTATCCAATATCTCGGTATTCGCATTTGAATCCCACGGAAGATTATCCTGAATAAGCAGGACCTTCTTTTCAGAAGTTGCATCTTCGGCGTGAATGGTTGACCACGGCACAAGCTGAACCTGAGCAGTAAGCATAAGAGCTGCTGCCGAAGCTGCTGCCGTAATACGTTTGAAGAAATCCTTCATCAACACATTTTCCTTTCTTCAGGCATTATGAATAACCACTAACGTTAAGTAAAAAGATCATTCACGTAATACCCATTATAAATTTACTTCGGCAGCCGATATCTGAGGATTTGATTTGTACATCAAACAATTGCCTTTATATGGTTGCCAAATGCATTAACATTATACCACTCAATCAGCGGCATGTCAACGAAAATTTCCCAATTTCAAGCCGAATATACCATATTCACAAATACAGCCCCTCTCAGTCAAAATTATTGTCGATATATAACAATTCGTAATATACAGAGAGTTTTATACAAAATAAAAGCGCCGGATAGTTTCATTTCGGTCAGCTATCCGACGCTCGCTTGTGCATCATCTTTTATCTTTTATTATCCACTTGCTGCAAAAATAGGTTATCAGGAAATATCCGCCGTAGATCAATAGCAAAATAACCGATGTCAAAGCTATGGACTGATACATCTTAGATGTGCCAAAGATCTCAAGCACCTGCACTGCGAATTTCATGCCGAACACCGAATGCACCACTGCAAGCATAAGCGGCAGCAGGAAGAAGATACCCGTCTGTCTGAACAGCGATTTTGAAATATCGCTCTCCTCTGCACCGATCTTGCGGAGCATCTCGTATCTGCCTATGCTGTCAACGCTCTCGGAAAGTTCTTTCAGGGCAAGTATCGCACCGCAGGCGATGAGGAATACAAGTCCCACATAAAGTCCGATAAACGTAGCAATTGCCCCGAATCCTACAGCATCATTGGAAATCTCTATCTTAGATGTTATCATTAATCCGTTGTAGTAGTATGGCTTGTCAGTTGCCGCTCTCATAGCGCCATCAAGTTTTTCACGGACGGATCTTTCTGCCGTCTGCTTGTCATCTGATTTGAAATTGCCTATAAGATATACCTCTTCCGGGATGGTCTGCGGTATAGCGTAGTCGGGGACGATGTATATACCCTCATTGATATGCGAAGAAGAAATATCTATAAAACCGTCTTGACACTCACTATATTTAGGCTTGAATGTCCGCCCGAAAATCTCTATTTCTGTGCCTTTTTGCAGACCTGCATCACGAATTTCTTTCATCGACTTAAAGTTGCAAAGCACTGCATATTGCCCCTCATCGAGTGACAATTCATCTTTACCATAAAGCCTTGCAAGACTGTTATAATCGCTGAGTCTCACGAATTTTTCAAATGTGCCTAACTGTAATAACGGTAACGAGTTTTTTACGCTTTCGTCAAGTGTTTGCTCATAGGTCACGCCGTCACAAATATAGGTTGAAAGCTCCTTGAATTCCGAGAGATCCTCGCTCATATCATATCCGTTATCACCAAGAAAGTCAGATACTTTCTCAAAAGGGAACGGTTCTTCGTCCGGGTTGTAACCGGTATACAACGCAATTTCAAAGTCAGCCGGACAAAGCTCTTCAAGATTAGCGTTCATTGAGTTGCGTATAGAAAACGATGCGGAGAGAGTACAGATAGTCACAAAAAGCATTAGACAAATAACCGTCATGGACATGACCATAGTATTGATCTTACTGCTGATCTGGCGGAAAGTGAATGCATTCAAGCACTTGTAATAACTGTCCTTCATGCTCTGAACGATACGCAAAAGCAGCCCCGATACCGACCAGAAGATCAAAAACGTAGCAACGCTGCCTATGGCTATGTACAAACCAATCTTCTTTGCGGTGAGTTCCGGGTATTTCCAGCCAACTTGATAGTAAGCGTAGACCAGTCCCACTGCGGCAATGATAAAGAGAATAACGCATAAAACCGGGTTTTTCAGCTTGACCTTTTCCGAACGTTTGCCCGACTGCATGAGGTCTATCAATTTCATTTTTGATACAGAACCGCTGTTAAAAATCACGACCACTGCATACATCACCGCAAAACAAATAACGGTATTTGCGATCGCTCCGCCGGAAACCATAAAGCTGTACCGTGCCATATCCGCCTTGAAAAGCAATACCACCAGTGCGGACATAAGCTGTGAAAGCCCTATCCCGAGGAGTAGACCCACTCCCAATGACCCGAGACCGATGAGCACCGTTTCAAGCAGTAAGATCAAGGAGATCTTACCCTTGCTCATACCAAGCAGCATATAGAGTGCAAACTCTTTGTTTCTCCGTTTCATGAGAAAGCGGCTTGCGTAAACGATGAGAAGCCCCAGCACTCCGGCGACAAAAACGCTCATTGCCGCCATGCTCTGCTGTAAGATCCTGGCTATTTCTCGTGTGTCGCTCTGCACCACCGTCATAACGACCTGTCCATCGACCGCATTGAACACATAGAACACCGAAACGCCGATGATAAGCGTAAAAAAATATATCGCATAATCGCGCAGGCTTCTGCGGATATTGCTTAGTGAAAGCTTAAAGAGCATCGCTCATGTCACCTCCCAGAAGCGTAACAACGTCAATTATCTTGTCAAAGAACTGCTTGCGCGTATCGCTGCCGCGGCTTATCTCGTTGAAGATCCTGCCGTCCTTGATGAAGATGACCCGAGAGGCATAGCTTGCAGTAAAGCTGTCGTGAGTCACCATCATTATAGTCGCGTTATGCTCGCTGTTGAGGTAATTGAAACGCTCGAGAAGCATTTTCGCAGACTTTGAATCAAGAGCTCCTGTAGGCTCGTCTGCAAGCACGATCTTCGGATCCGTAACTATAGCACGTGCAGAGGCGACGCGCTGCTTCTCTCCGCCCGACATCTGATATGGATATTTGCTAAGCACCTCGGTGATACCAAGCTGCGCGGCTACAGTGTTTACAGCCTTGTCAATATCACCTGCTGACATTTTCTGTATTGAAAGTGCAAGAGAAATATTCTCATAGGCAGTCAGCGTATCAAGCAGATTGAAATCCTGAAAAATGAACCCGAGCTTCTCGCGGCGGAACCTGTTTAGTTGCCTGCCCTTTAATGTTGTGATATCGGTATTTTCCAGAAATATGTGACCGGCAGTCACACGGTCTATAGTTGAGATACAATTGAGCAAAGTGGTCTTTCCGCTTCCCGAAGCTCCCATGATCGCAACAAACTCCCCATGCTCAACGCTGAACGAAATATCATCTATCGCTTTTGTAAGGCTCGAACGGCTCCCGTAATATTTTTCTATATGCTGTATTTTCAGTAATTCCATTTCAAACAGCTCCTTTCTGTTTTCTATCATACAGCATTTTTTTATTCATGTCGCTGTTTTAACCTTACAGAATCTTACAATTTTGTAAGATTGCAGTCACCTTACAGCATGCAGATCATTATTTCCGAATGCAATACTTATCTCGGTGTGATCTCCCTGCACTGATCCTGCCGATACAGCGTGCCCCAGCTTGACGCAGAGCTTTTTTACTATATAAAGCCCCATTCCTGTGGACTTTGTGTGCGTACGTCCGTTCTCGCCTGTAAATGATTTTTCAAAGATATATGGCAGGTCACTCTCAGGAATACCGATACCGTTGTCGCGGAAATGGAGCAGTGTCTTATCCGGCAGTTCTTCAGCATAAACCGTTATCTCAGGTTTACGATCGGAGGAAAAGTATTTTATGCTGTTTCCAATAAGCTGACCTATTATATATTCAAGCCACTTGCTGTCAGTCATAACGCTGACATCAAGCCCCCGGGTAATAATTGTTACACCGCTATCCTGAAGTTCTGTCCTGAATCTAAGAGCTGTATCCGAAAAAGCTCTTTTCAGTGAGACTGCTTTAATGATATAATCCCTTTCGGCATTTCCGCTGCGTGCATAGTACAGGACATTCTCTATATACTCATCAATACGCCTGAGCTGTCTTACATACTTTGTACTGCCATCATTAAGGCACATTAATTGCAGACTTGCCACAGGCAGCTTGACCTCGTGTACCCAAAGCTCGATGTATTCCCGGAATTCCTTGCTTCCCCTTCGGTATTCGCCGATATTTTCAAGCATCGACTTATTTGCCGCTCTCAGCGTTTCATAAAGCATCTGTCCGTCATAGAACGAAGGGGGATCTATCATTTCAGATATAAAATATTTTTTGTCAAGCTCATTAAGACAATTCGTCAGCTTATCATAATAGGCCTTTCTGCGCAGGAATTCCCACAGCTCCGCCGATACTAATGCGAGAAACAATATAACACCTACGATCGCGATCATCTCAACAGATATGCGAAATGCCCGCATAAATACCATTACAAGCACCAGCGCCATCACATGGAATAAATACGCCGGCCACCGGTCTTTGATAAGATCCTTCCATTTCATTTCAGTATGTACCCCTGTTTCTTTCGTGTTTCGATAGCGTCAGGCAGTCCAAGCTCTGAGAGCTTTGCGCGCAAACGGCTGACATTGACCGAAAGGGTATTGTCATTGACGAATTCGTCATTGTCCCATAAAGCCGTCATCAATTCGTCCCGCGTAACTATTTCTCCCTGACGGTCAAGAAGAAACTGAAAAATTATCATTTCGTTCTTTGTCAGTATCTGCTCTGAAGAACCGCATATAAGCCTTCCTTTTACTGCGCTTACTGTAATATTGCGATAACTGTGCAAGGAAGCAGCTTGAGCACAGCGTTTAAGTACAGCAGATATCCTCAGCAGAAGTATAGTGGGATTGTAAGGCTTTGTTATATAGTCATCAGCTCCGTAACTCATTGACAGCACCTCGTCCAGTTCCGATGTGCGGCTCGTCAGCATTATCACCGGAGTATCTCTTTCTTTGCGGAGCTCCTTCAGCAAAGCCTGACCATTCACACCCGGCAGGTTGATGTCAAGAAGTATCAGATCTGCATCTGAAGTCTGTATCTGATGTGATATACTATCAAAATCTGTAATGCAGACAGTATCATAACCTGAATTTTTTAAAAAAGCGCTCAGTTCCTCTCGCAAAACATTATCATCCTCGACTATCAATATCCTGTCCATAACGCCTCTCCTGAAAGTTATATAATTGCTAAACCAATAAACCTGTTAAGAAATTTATTAAGCCTGAAATCAAAAACCAAATTGAATTATATGAAAGTTTCTGAATCAGGTGGTAAAAATATGGCAGAAATAATTTATGTCAGATCTGCCATTATAGCCATATCAAATAAAATGGACACAAAAAGAATGTTAAAGCAAAACAGAGAGCGAAATAGCTCTCTGTTTTTTCGATATTAGCATTACAAAAACACAATGTTATGGCGAAACCATATCTAAAGAAATAAGGTTTTGTGTAATACTCCAATGGTGGAGCATAGGGGATTCGAACCCCTGACCCCCACACTGCCAGTGTGATGCGCTCCCAACTGCGCTAATGCCCCATTAACACTAACACATTATATCACAATTTTCATGCAAAGTCAATAGGAAAACGGCATATATAATTGTTTTATCTTTTGTTTTACAAACAAAAACGCTTACGATAATAATAACCGTAAGCGTTTTACAATTATTTTCACATTCTAATGTCGCGAGGGGATCGTCAATCCTGAATCTTTTTGCGGTCAAACTTATTCTCATACATACGATTATCGGCTATCTTGAAGTATGCGCTGAAATCGCTTTTCCCCAGCGGAACATCACAAAAGAAGCCAAGACTTAGCCCGACCTTATATCCTTTTCCGGAAGAATCATTATATCTTTCGAGGTAATTAAGTATGTAATTATAGTAGCTGTCAACTATGTCATCTGTATAATCTCCGACCCCAACGATTGCATACTCGTCGCCGCCTATTCTTGCACATATTTCATTGTTTATACAGCAGCTGTTGAGAGCAGTAGCAGCAGTTGCAATGGCGTTGTCACCCTCTACGTGACCGAAATTATCATTTATCAGTTTCAGCTTATCAAGATCGGCAACGATTATCAGAAGCCGCTTTTTTTCTGCCCTGGCTTTATCGAGGAGCTCCTGAGAGAAGCGGTTAAAGCCGCTGCGGTTATATATACCTGTAAGCGAATCCCGTATTGAGGTCATGGATATCTTCCTGTTCATCGTCATAAGCTCGTTGCGGACGCGCAGAAATTCGATCGAAATGCTTATATTTCTATTCCAGTGTGCAAAAACCATGCTTACCGTTCTGCGGATATCTCCGAATTTAAAGATCGAATATCCAAAGCACCTGTCCATAAAATGTACCGGAAGCATAAAATACATAGAAGGTTCAGGAGAATACTCATCCATAAACCGAGGAATTATCTCATCTGAAGTAAAAGCCTTATTAACATATTCATGGATCCCGCTGTGATATATGAGCCGTACATCTATATCTTTACCGTATCCTTCTTTAAGATACTCATATCTGCCATCACTTTCAGAGCCGTCATAGTTTCTGCAAAGGCACAGCATATATGTATCAATACCATTAAGAATGTAGGTAAAAGCGCTTATTTTATTCAGCAGATCTTCAATAGTCTCTGCCTCCATGAGACTTTCAAGCATACCGCTCCTTTTGAAATAATCCTCATATTTCTCAACATTCTGATGATAGTCCTCACGTTTGTTGACAAGATATTCCAGTGACTCTGAGCAGCCGCACGATTGGGCAAGGATCAGGGATTTTCTGTAAAGTGCAGTGACCTCGGCATTATCTCCGGTGATAAGCTTATGAAGCTTTACAACAGCACTTGCTCCAAGATAATCATTACAAGGATAAATGGTAGTAAGCGAAGGAATATTTTCCATAGCCTCATGAGAGCCGTCATAGCCTGATATCTTTACATCATCGGGAACTCTGATGCCACCCTTTATCAGCGCATTGCAAAGATGCATTGCCATAAGATCATTGGCACAGACTATAGCTTCAGGCAGTTCACGGACTCCGCTGATAAATTCATCTGCAAGCTTTCTTGACGTTATTTTCCAGAAATCGCCGTAGACAATATCCTCGTCTCTGACCTCAAGACCATGCTTTTTCATTGACGCTCTGTAGCCATTCAGGCGCGACATAGCAGGAGTATTGCCCTCCGGTCCTGTCAGACACATGATACGCTTGCAGCCGTGATGCTCAATAAAATGATCTGTTATCATTTCTATTGGCTGCGAGTCCTCTGCGTAAATACTCTCACAGAAATTGAAATCATAATCTATAGAAATTACCGGTATATCATAAGCGGAGAAGGTCATCTCGAATTTTTCTATCAGCTTCTGGCTGGCAAAATTTCCTGCCATGAGTATAATGCCGTCGACCGAATCATTTTTTATCAGTGAAAAGATATTCTCCTCACCTTTTTGTATGAGGCTGTCATCAGACATATTGAACGCCATCATAAAGACATATGCGTCATATCCGAGGTTTCTGCACTGCTCGGAAATACCCACAAATATCCTGTTCATATAATCGTTGAATGCATTAGCAGCAATAACAGCTATCTTTTTACGTCTATCCGGCATATACAGTCACCTCCCTGCGTATCATCATTATTCCTGCAAAAGTATTTACTATTTCAGTTCCGCCACAGTTACTCCGTCCTCGCCCTCGCCGAAAACGCCGAGTCTGAACGATTTCACGGACGGGTGGCTTTTCAGACGCTTGTGAACTGCACTTCTGAGAAGTCCCGTACCCTTGCCGTGGATTATGGTAACAGTGGAAATATTGGACATTACAGCCTGATCTATGAACGAATCGAGCTGATAAACTCCGTCGTCGCAGGCACATCCCCTTATATCGAGCTCCATTCTGCCTCTTCTCTCTGCCTTAACACCGACCTTGTTCATGTTCCTGTTCTTCTTTGCAGGCTTGTTCCCTACAGTCACCTTCGGCGGCTCTTCAAGGCGCAGGCGCGATATATTCATCTTGGTCTTCATAACGCCCATCTGGACAAAAACAAAGTCACTGCCGTCGGGGTCGCCCGAAACAATTCCCTTGCGCTGAAGATCAACGACATATACCGTGTCTCCCCTTCTGAGCTTTCTCGGCAGGACATAGCCTTCGTTCGGGTCTCTGCCGTCAACCGGGTTGGCAGTATCATACATTTTATTGAAGCTCTGCTTCGTTCTGGACTTCATACCCGAGACATTCGAGCTAAAATCCTTTTTATCCTTCTCCTTACGAAGCTTTTCGAGCTCGTCAAGAAGCTCGTTGGATTCTGCCTTGGTCTGCTCGATTATGGTCATTGCGCGCAGACGTGCCTTTTCCATTTCGTCGGCTTTAGCAGCTTCAAGCTGCTCGCGTTCTTTACGGATAGTCTCCTCGTGCTCCTTTGTCTGAGCTTTCAAACGGGAAATATCGTCCTTCTGGTGCTCGAGCTCCAGCCGTGCGGCTTCGAGCTTGCCTATTACGTCTTCAAGCCTGCTGTTAGCCTCGCTGACCGAGGACTTGGCATCATCGATTATGTCTTTTGGCATTCCGAGGCTTGCGGAAATAGCGAATGCGTTGGACTTTCCCGGTGAGCCGACTATAAGTCTATAGGTCGGGCGGAGAGTCTCTATATCAAATTCGCACGAAGCGTTCTCAACGTCAGGACTGTCTATCGCAAAGACCTTTAGCTCCTGATAGTGCGTTGTCACCATAACTTTTGCTCCGCTGCTCATGAGGCGGCGTATTATTGCAACAGCAAGCGCAGCTCCCTCAACAGGGTCTGTGCCCGAGCCAAGCTCATCAAGCAGCACGAGCGAGCTTTCATCAGCCGTACCAAGTATCTCTATGACCTTATTGGTATGCGACGAGAAAGTCGAAAGATTCTGCTCTATGCTCTGACTGTCGCCGATATCCGCGAGGATATGGTCGAACACCGAGATGCGGCTGCCATCCGCGACGGGTATCAGCAGTCCGCACATCACCATTGCGCTGAGCAGACCTGCCGTTTTCAGAGCGACGGTCTTGCCGCCGGTGTTGGGACCTGTTATGATAAGGGTCTGATAATCCTCTCCGAGTGAGAGGTCTATCGGGACAGCCTTGTTAGTGTCAAGGAGCGGATGACGTGCCTTTTTGAGGTACATTCTGCCGTCGTCAGTTATCTCAGGGAGCGAACATTTCAGCCGTGCCGCTAAATTTGACTTTGCAAAATATAGGTTAAGCTCCGTGCAGACCTTGTAATTTTCTTTCAGTATCTCGGAATAGTCTCCGCAGTCACGGCAGAGCTGGCGGATAATGCGCTCGATCTCCTCCTGCTCCTTGCCCTCTAAAATTCGGATATCGTTGTTCGCCTCGACTATCGCCATAGGCTCAATGAAAATTGTCTGACCCGTGGCAGAGGTGTCGTGGATAAGTCCGCTGACCTGTCCTCTGTATTCCGATTTTACGGGAAGAACGAAGCGTCCGTCACGGATAGTGACACTGCTCTCCTGCAAATACTGCTGGGTAGTTTTGTTCTTCACCATTTTGTCGAGAGTCTCGCGAAGCTGCATTCCCGCCTTATTGATCTTCCTGCGTATCGCGGCAAGCTCGGGACTCGCAGCGTCGGATATCTCGGTCTCGGAGATTATTGAGCGTTCGAGCTTTTCAAGAAGCCAGTCATTCGGCTGCAAGCGCGAAAAGAGATAGCTCAGCTCCGTCTCGACGTTCTCGCAATGGGAGTACCAGTCGGAAAGTGCCTTTATCTGGCGCAGCATGACGGCAATATCCATGAGGTCGCGCAGAGAGATGACCGCGCCCGAAGCTGCCCTCGCAACCGCAGAGGTCACGTCCTTGAAGTCGGAAAAAGGCGGTGTACCGTACTGAACGGAAAGCTCAAGTGCCTGAGACGTTTTAAGGCATTCGTATCTGACCCGTTCGAGATCGTTATCGGGTCTCAGAGCAAGCGCCATGCGCCTTGTTTCGGCATTTGAGGTGTGCTCCGCGAGCATTTGAAGTATTTTGTCAAGTTCAAGTGTTTTCAGATATTTATTCATATATCCCTTTCTGTCAGCGGAATTTTTCGAGCTTATAGTGCTGTTCATCGTCAAGTTCACGCACTCCGTCCTTAAAATCATAGCCCATTTTCTTGTAGAATTCCAGTGCCGTTATCGAGGCGGGGATCTCAATACGCTTTGCACGCAGGAAAAATTCATCCTGCTCGAGTGTTTCAATGATGAGCCTTCCTATACCTTTGCCCTGATGTTCGGGATGGACGAATATCGTAAACAGGCTGCTTTCATCCTCCTTATTCCAGTAAGGTCCGACAGAACCGCAGCCAACTATCCTCTTTCCGTCGCAGACCACGTATGAATGCATCCAGTCAGCACGCTCAATAAGTCTTTCGGGCGTAAGATATGCTATGGCCTTTTCAAGCAGTTGAGACGGATAATCCTTTATATTCGATGTTCTCATCGTCACGGCGATAAGCTCTGAGACAGCTTCTCCGTCCTGAGGGATAAATCTTCTTATCTCCATTATTACCTCCTATGCCGTATGCAGCGAGCGATAAAAGTCAAGCGTTTTGAAGCTGCGCTCAAGATGAACTGTTACATACTGCTCGGCAAAGGCTGAAAGTCCGCTTTGGACCTCCTCTGATACGCGGAAATTGAAAAGCCTGTCGTAGTCGGAAAGGACAATATGACGCACAGCTCTCAGAAGCGGAAGTCCGCCTTTGATACAGCCGATATCAGAGGCTGCATTGAAGCAGTCTTTACAGCAGAAGCTGCCGTCCGCAACAAAGAAAAAAATCTTTTCCGGCTCGAAGCTGCCGCACTCCCTGCACGCCGTGACATCGGGCATAAAGCCTATCTCCGACATGAGGCGGAGCTCAAAAACGGCTTTCAGCAGAGCCTCGCTGCGCGTCCCGTTTTCGAGATAGTGAAGCGTATTCAAAAACAGCCGCATGACTTCACCGGCGTCTGTCTCCTCACTTATGCAAAAACGCAGTATATCGGCAAAATATGAGGCAAGCGAGACCTTGGTCAGAGCGCTGCGAAGTCCATAGAATATATGTATCGGCTCCGCGCTGTTCAGATATAGTCTTTCGCCTCTTGAAGCCACGCAGAACCTTGAGTATGCAAATAATTGTGCAGAGCTGCCCGAGCGTCCGTTTATCTTTCGCGCACCCCTTGCGGATATCTCGATGATACCGTTTTTCGTGAACACGTCGATGAATTTATCCTGTTCGCCGACGGCACGCTCCTTCAGGACAACTCCTTCAATATTAGTCATTGTTATTTTCCTTATAGCTGCAATAGCACAGATAGTCCTCGACCCTGCCTGTCTCGATGAACCTGCACCATAAAAGTTCTTCTCCCATTTTTCACCGTTCCTTAAATGTATTGCGGGGCGATCTGCTCCGCATATATTATCTGTATAAGAGAACAGTGTATGAGCGGTAATTATTTCTCTGAGAGCCCAAAGCTGCGGATAAGACCCTCACGGTTGCGCCAGTCCTCCTTGACCTTCACCCAGCATTTTAGGTTTACCTGTATCTGGAAGAAATTTTCAAGCTCGTAGCGCGCGGCGGTCGAAGCCTTTTTGAGCATAGCTCCGCCCTTGCCGATAACAATGCCCTTGTGGGACTCCCTCTCGCAGTAGATGACCGCGGAAATATCAAGAATATCCTTGTCCTCACGCTCGGACATCTCCTCGACGCCGACTGCGATACCGTGAGGTACCTCGTCCTTTAAAAGCCCCAGCAGCTTTTCGCGTATCATCTCGGCGGCAAGCACCTTTTCGGGCTGATCGGTTATCATGTCGTCGGGGAAATAATGCACCGAATCCTGCGCGAGCTTGATTATCTCGCTTATAACGATATCAACACCGTTGTTCTGAGTTACGCTCACAGGAATAACTGCCTGAAATTCGAGCTCAGAGGTCATCTGTGAAATGACCGGAGCAAGCTCATCCTTGTTTTTCAGGAGATCTATTTTATTCAGCACGAGTATAACAGGCATTTTCGCGTTATTGAGTGAGCGCAGGAGCTCCAGCTCCTGATCGTTTATCTTCTTCGTGCAGTCCGCCATGAAGATGACCGCGTCGATATCGCTGACGGATTCTCTCACCGTATTGAGCATATGCTCACTGAGCTTGTTTACAGGTTTATGAAGTCCCGGAGTATCGAAGAATACGAGCTGAACATCGCCGATATTCTTAATACCCGTTATGCGCGTTCTGGTGGTCTGGGGTTTATTGCTGACGGAGGCTATTTTCTCTCCGACAATGGCGTTCAAAAGCGAGGACTTGCCTGCATTGGTGCGTCCTGCAATAGTTACAAAAGCGGTTTTTGACATCAGTTGTTATCTCCCTGAACTACGAATGTAGCATCCCGGGAAATACCGAGCTTCTCAAGGACGGACTCCTCCTTTTCACGCATTATGCGCTGGTCGAGCTGACTTGTTTCGTGGTCGTAGCCAAGCAAATGAAGCATCGAGTGTACAGTGAGAAAGCCGACCTCTCTTTCGAGCGAATGACCGTAATTCTGAGCCTGCTTTACGGCAGTTTCAAGTGAAATTACAACGTCGCCGAGCTGTACTGCACCCGTTTCCGGATTTATCTCGACTGTACCGTCGCTGCCTGTGAGCGGAAACGAAAGTACGTCTGTAACGCTGTCCTTATTTCTGTAGATCTTGTTGAGGTTTCTTATTTCGTTGTTGCTGACGAACGAAACACTTACCTCGGCGTCCTTACCGAAATTCTCGGTCGTAAGCACAGCCTGACAGCATCTTCTGATAAGGAGCCTTATCCCTACAGGCACCTTGACCTCAGTCTGATTATTTTTTACATACACCTTTAATTTAGCCATGATTTCTCGTTCTCCCTTCGTTATACTTTTCATACGCCTTGATTATGTCCTGAACAAGCCTATGACGTACAACATCTTTTTCAGTAAATTTATGGACCGCAATATCATCGATCCCTTTAAGCACCTTTATTGCCTCAACAAGACCGGATTTTCTGGTGTCAGGAAGGTCTATCTGCGTGATATCGCCTGTTATGACCATCCGGCTCTCACTGCCGAGACGTGTGAGGAACATCTTTATCTGCTCGGAGGTGGTATTCTGTGCCTCGTCGAGTATTATAAATGCTTCATCGAGCGTTCTGCCGCGCATATATGCGAGCGGAGCTACCTCGATAATTCCCTTTTCCATATATTTTCCAAAGCTTTCTGCACCGAACATATCGAACAGCGCATCATAAAGCGGCCGCAGATAAGGGTCTACCTTATCCTGCAGATCTCCCGGCAGAAAGCCGAGCTTTTCGCCTGCCTCAACAGCAGGTCGCGTAAGGATTATTTTCTTTATCTTATGCTCGCGGAACGCTTTTACTGCCATAGCGACTGCAAGGTAGGTCTTTCCCGTTCCGGCAGGTCCTATGCCGAGCACGATAGTGTTGTTCTTTATCGCCTCGACGTAGTGCTTCTGACCGACTGTTCGGGCGCGGAGTATCTTTCCGGACGCAGTAACACATATACCGTCGCCCTTGAGCTCCTCAAGCTGTTCGAGAGCTCCCTCCGAAGCCATTGAAGTAACGTAGCGGACAGTCTGTCCGTCAAGAGTCCGACCGTTCCCGCTCATATCCATAAGAGCGCGGATAGCTCCGGAGGCTTCATCCACATCATTCTGCTCTCCTATAATTTTCAGTCCTCCGTTGCGGCTCACAACCGATACGTTATATTTTTTCTGAATGTGGCTCAGATTACCATCAAGGCTTCCGAAAAGCTCAGACAGTTCTCCTGAGTCACCTGCTTCAACGAATTTTTCCGTCATTAAATATTTTCTCCATCCTCTCATCGGGAAAAGCTCCCGCCGCAGCAAGCGCTGCATTTGAATATCGGCTGTCCGCCGAAACTTCCCTTATCACATTAATATATGGTGGGAAGAAGATTTTCTGCTCTGCTGAAGAAAGCTCCAGCTCAAGTATTGCAAGGCGATCTGAATACGGGTAAACATCGAGCTCAAAAAGCTGTCCTGCGTACTCAAAGCAGCAGCGGGTCTTTTTAACCGGTACGCAGTCTTTGCGCAGCTCCTTGCAGAGTTCGGCATATTCCTGCGGTGTTATCTCGTACTCGTTCTCCTCACGGGTAACAGGGGTGAGGAAGACCTTTTCTGTATAGGTATAGCTGACAGAGCCATTTTCCTCTATTTTGCGTACTCTGCGTTGAGAGCCGTTTTCTCCGCTTTTAAGATATGTTTGTATTATATGAAACTTTCGCCTGATATCAAGTTTACGCATATCCGGGAGCTTCACAAGAAACTTCCGCTCAATTTCATATTCTGCCGGCATAGTAAAACTCCGATCATAAACTTTTCGCTTTGCCGTGAATTTCTTAACAAAGTGAAGCAGCACAATCAGCCACACATATATTATATAACTTTTTTCAGATAATGTCAACAAAAATTTCTGAACATTATGTTTAAAATGCCATAATTTAGAAAAAATTCACAGAATCAGACAAAAGAGATATTGAGGCTTCCAAAATCTCAGCAAAAATAAAAAAAGCCACGCTTTTGCGTGACTTTTTTTTGGAGGCGCCACCCAGATTTGAACTGGGGATCAGGGTGTTGCAGACCCACGCCTTACCACTTGGCTATAGCGCCGTCTATGGAGCGGATTACGAGGCTCGAACTCGCTACCTCCACCTTGGCAAGGTGGCGCTCTACCAGATGAGCTAAATCCGCATTGGCGACCCGGATGAGACTCGAACTCACGACCTCCGCCGTGACAGGGCGGCGTTCTAACCAACTGAACTACCGGGCCAAAGAATTGGTGGGGACTACAGGGCTCGAACCTGTGACCCTCTGCTTGTAAGGCAGATGCTCTCCCAGCTGAGCTAAACCCCCACGCAATCAAATCGCCGTTATAAGCTCCGACGACTTTAATATTATATCACAAAGCTGATGCTTTGTCAAGCACTTTTTTCAAATTTCCCAAAAATTTATTTGTTGATTATATTTTGCCGCATTTTCCGCCATAATGGTGGAAAATGCGGCAATGTTACTATTTATTCTTCAGCGCTGAGAGATGATATTACCTCGGTAAGAAGATTTGCAGGGAGCTGCTCATATCTCTCAAAATCAAGTGTAAAGCTTCCAAGACCTCTTGTGGTCTGGCGAAGATACATAGCAAAATCATGCATCTCACGTATCGGCACTTCAGCCTGTATCGTCGTAACTCCGTGGGAAACAGGCTCCATACCGAGAACTCTGCCGCGGCGCTTGTTGAGCTCGCCCATTATATCGCCGGTATTGTCGTCAGGGGCTGTGACCTTTAAAGTTCCTATCGGTTCGAGAAGAACGGGGTCTGCCTGACGGAGTCCCTCCTTATATGCAATGGAAGCGGCAGTCTTGAACGCCATTTCCGACGAATCAACAGGGTGGTAAGAGCCGTCCACGAGGATAGCCTTTAGTCCGACCACCGGGCAGCCCGCGAGAACGCCCTTCTTTACTGAATCCTCCAGTCCTTTCTGAACTGCGGGGAAGTAATTCTTCGGAACTGCTCCTCCGAATACCTTTTCCTCGAATACGAGAGTATCGCTTACACAGGGCTCGAACTCAATCCATACATGACCGTACTGTCCGTGTCCGCCCGACTGCTTCTTGTGCTTGCCCTCGACCTTCACCTTCTTGCGGATAGTCTCCTTGTATGCTATTCTGGGGACTGTAAGGTCAACGTCAACACCGAATTTACTCTTGAGCTTTGCAGCAGCCACTTCGATATGCTGTTCGCCGAGTCCGCTGAGTATCTGTTCCTTTGTATTTTCATCCTGAACGTATGTGAGAGTAGGATCCTCCTCAGTAAGACGCTGCATACTGGTGGAGATCTTTGCCTCGTCGCCCTGCGCCTTAGCCTTTACTGCCATAGAATAGCAAGGTCTGGGGAATTCCATCTGTGCGAACTCGATTATCCTCGAAACGTCAGAGAGCGTATCGCCTGTATTTGCAGATATTTTAGAAGCAACTACTATATCGCCTGCATATGCGCAGGAAACATCTGTCTGCTTCTTTCCGCAGAGAGTGTAGAGCTTTCCTATCTTTTCGGTGTTGCCCGTAACGGAGTTCACCACCTCGCTGTTTGAGCTCAGCTTGCCCGACATAATACGTATCATCGACATTTTTCCTACGAACGGATCAGCAATGGTCTTGAAGATATACGCTGAAAGAGGTTCGTTCACATCGCATTTTACCTCAACGATATCCTTTGCCGGATTGTATGCTTCGGCAGCATAAACCTCGCTGGGCGAAGGAAGGAGAAGCTCTATCTCCTTCAGGAGCATATCTATGCCCGCAAGCTCTGTTGCAGAGGTGCATACCACGGGAGTTATTATACCTCTGTTCATGCCGTTATGGATACCGTCGATCAGTTCCTTCTGGGTGAAGGGCTCGCCCTCAAAGAACTTCTCCATGAGATCGTCAGAGGTCTCGGCAACAGCTTCTGAAACGGCTGCTACAAGTCCTTCGATACGGTACTCGAACTTCTCGGATATCTCGGCGGTCGGCATTTCTGTCTCAACAGCATTGCCTTTGTCGTCGTATTTATAAGCCCTCATCTCGATGAGATTCACATATGAAACTATCTTTCCTCCGCTGATAACGGGAACCACTACCGGGCATACAGTAGGACCGAATACGGTCTTGAGCTCTGTAAGAACATTGAAGAAGTTCGCGTCCTTGTCGTCTATCTTGGTAACGACGAACATTTTTGACTTGCCCTGTTTTACAGCCTCCTCATAAGCCTTTCTTGCACCTACTTTAACTCCGGACTTTGCGGAAACCGTTATCATTACGGTATCGGCTGCGCGTATGCCCTCTATCATTTCGGCTGCAAAATCGAAGAGCCCCGGGGTATCAAGTATATTCACTTTATAATCATTATATTCAAACGAAGCAAGAGAAGTTCCGATAGAAATTCCTCTTTTGATCTCTTCGGGATCATAATCGCATACAGTAGTACCGTCAGAGGTCTTGCCCAGACGGTCTGCTGCGCCTGACTTAAACAGTATCGCCTCTGTAAGAGAAGTTTTACCGGAGCCGTTATGTCCGGCAAAGGCAATATTTTTTATTTTGTTAACATCATAGTCTTTCATGGTGAAGTTTCTCCTCTTGATTGATTATCCGCTCATTGTGCACGGAATATAATTATTATAAGGTAAATTTGAACAAATTGCAATACTGATTCAAAATTTTCTACATTTCATATTATAATTGGGCACATTTATTGTCTATTATCCACAAAAATAAGAGGGCCTCCGCTCTGAAATAGCCTTACTTTTCCCAAAAAAGCAAATATGACAAAATACACAAATCCCCACAGAACCGTTTCTGCTATCATGTATGCAAGGCATTCACTGTAGCGCTCAAACGGTTTCATCAGAAGCTCTGCAGCACCCATTGTGAGGAACGCATAAACAAGCGGAGCCAGAATATCTCCGAATAGACGCAGACTAACTCCCGTTATTTTTTTGGTCTTTATGAGCCGCGAACAATTCCCGATAACATTGCTGGCGTAGTATGAAGCAACTATACCGTAAAATCCGAAGCGTGGTACGAATATCAGCACAACCGATATCCTTACAGCATACTCGGCAAGATAGTTGAGCGATGAAAATGCCTGCTCTCCCATTCCCTTTATAATAGCCTCACAGATTATCTCCATGTAAATGAACGGCACTACCGGCGCGATTATCGTTATTATTCTTCCGGCAAGTTCACCTCCGCCGAGCAGCTCTCCTATCGCCGAACCGAACCGCATGAGAACTGCCGCCGCAAACACCGCAAATATTATCGTCCAGCGCGTAAGTCTCTCGGCAAGGCTCTTTATTCGGTCACGATTGCCCTCGGCAGAAGCTCTTGCGGTCTCGCTGACGATTATGCCGGACATTGAACACAGCACCACCGACGGAAAAAACAGCGTCGGTATGACTATCGCCTCAAAGATACCAAAGCGGCTGAATGCCTCTGCAGCGGTGTCGCCGTTCTGACGAAGGCACATTGGTATAAGCGCATCATTGGTGCTGCTCAGTACCGAGGTAAGAAGTCCACCGCCCATGATCGGGAATGCATAAGAGGCATACTTTGCAAACGTAAGCGATCCCCTTCCGCTGTAGCTTTTCCGGCGGAAAAGAAACTGCGCTCCGAAATAAATAAACGACGAAACGCTCCCGGCGATAATTCCGAATATCATTATACGGCAGACCTCCGCCTCATCGGGGTCTGCGGCAGACAAAGTCATTATTACAATAAACGCTGCCTTCACAAAAAACTCAAGTATCTCCCCCGCAGCCGAGACCGCCGCCTTCCTGAAAGCGTTGAAATATCCCTTGAAGCAGGACGATACCGCTCCTGCAGCAAGGGCTATAGGCATCAGCTTTACGGCGGAAGCAATGTGCGCTCCGCTGAAAAACTTCCCCGAGATAACATCGGAAAATACTACTATAACGATCGAGACCGCCGTGCTCAGCAGCAGACAAAGCTTTATCCCGTGCGTGAGGACTCTGTTAGGGTTCGGAGAAGGCTTTCCTAGCTCCTCTGATATCAGGCGGCTCGTACAGAGAAATGCGTTGCCGTTTGATATCATACCGGCAAGCCCAAGGAAAGACCCCATGAGCGTAAGTATGCCTATAGCCGAAGCTCCCAGCTGCCGGGTTATGAATACATTCAGCAGCAGCGCCGCCGTATCGAGTATCAGCTGCATGACAGTGAGCAGCAGAGTGTCCCTTACTATCTTGCTCTTTACAAACATGGTTTCCCCCTGAAATGTCGTTATTCAATTCTATGAGGGAGTTCTGCATTTTAGAAGCTGTCCTGAGTTCAAAAAAGGACGACCCGACGGGTCGCCCTTAAATTGCATATTATTTCAGAAGCCTTTCAAGCATCACCCTGCGGCATTCGTTTTCAAGCGTATCGTCAAGCGGCGGAAGTTCATATGCTTCGTCAGAGCCGCTTTTGTATATCGCTCTCTGGATACAGTAATGTATTATATCGTCGGATATTTCAGGATTTTTCGCAAGCAGAGGTCCATGCAGATAGGTCGCGATAACGTTATCATCACAATAACCCTCATTTTCGCTCTTAGAGCAGTTGCCGTTGCCGTAAAGCACCTTGCCGAACGGAGTCTTGACTCCGCTGGTCTGTCCCCCGTGATTCTCAAAGCCGACCACCTTGACAGGAATACCCGTTTTTTCGGTCTGAATGACTATATTGCCGATACAGCGCTTTCTGCGGCTCTGCGGTGCGACTGTGTAATAGTCGAACAGCCCGAGTCCGGGAATATCGTTACCGTCCGCATCACGGTAATACTTGCCCATGAGCTGGTAGCCTCCGCATATCAGCAGGAGGAAAACGCCCTCATCGTATGCCTTTTTGATACCCTCACGGCACTTCATAAGGTCGGCGGAGATATGCTGCTGTTCAAGATCGGCTCCGCCGCCGATATAAATGAGATCGTAAGAAGTGAAATCCGGCATTTCCGCGTCTATGGAATAGGTATCGACTTCGCAGTCAATACCGCGCATTTTGCAGCGGTATCGCAGAATTTCCATATTTCCGCTGTCGCCGTAGAGGTCAAGCATATCGGCGTACATATGAAGTATCTTTATCATTTCACTTACCTCCGTGCTTCGCGATATACCGTTTCAAAGCAGCTCTCGTTGGCTGCACAGCCGTATAGTTCGCTATCACAAACTTTCTTCCGGGAGTTTTTGCAAGCTCCGCAACCGCTTTGTCAAGATCGGGACGAACGGCTATTCTTGCAGGATCATAGCCGGAGCATTTTATCCTCACGGCAATATCATACGCTCTTGTGCCCGAGGTCACCACTCTCGTCACGCGCTCAAATACAGAAAAGTTTATATCCCATATCCACGAAACGTCAAGTCCGTCAGCAACGTTGTCGTTCAGAACGAACAGAAGCTCCTTTTCGCCCTGCATTTCATTCATCACGCGCAGGGTCATATTTGCGCCGACGGGGTTTTTCGCAAGATTCAGCGTAGCCTTTCTGTCACCGAGCATGAACGACTCCATTCTGCCGTTCTTCACAGTGTAATGCGATATGACCTTATCCGTCACGCTCTGTTCTATTCCGTAGAGCTTCGCCACCGCCGCAACAGCCGTCATATTATAGACGTTGTAAATGCTGTTGAGCTTCGGTGAATAGGTATGTCCGTCCGCGGTGAACACAGGCTTCTCGAGATCTATATCAGTCGCCGTAATGTAGGGCTCATAGCTGCCGAAGCCGCACTTTTTGCAAAGGAATTTTCCGATATGAGAGTACTGGTAGTACTCATACTCCAGCGCTTCGCCGCAGAACGGACAAAAGCGTCCCTCAGAAGCCTCGAATATCTCCTCGGTCGCGAACCTGTATCTTTCGGCGTGGAAGTATTTCACGTTCTTATTCCTCGGATTTGCCCTCCCGAGACGAGCTGTGTTCGGATCATCACCGTTGAGTATAAGATTACCCTCAAAGGTCTTGCAGAACTTATTTATCTTCTGTATAAGCGTCTCCATTTCACCGTTGCGGTCGAGCTGATCGCGGAAGAAATCAAGCACCACGAGAGTGTCAAGCTTCAGCTGCGAGTACACTACGGGAACATGGGATTCATCGGTCTCAAGTATCAGGTAATCAGCCTTTACCCTGCCGCTCATGTCGCAGTGTCTCAGCAGCAGCGAGCATATTCCCGTATCGAGGTTGTTGCCCTCGCGGTTTATGATTATGGTCTTACCGCTGCCCTCGAAGAGCTTTGCGATGCAGTTCGTTACCGAGGTCTTGCCGTTTGTTCCCGTGACTGCGATTATCGGGCAGTCCACCCTGAACATCGAGCAGCATTTGTGCCGCGAGATATGCCACAGCACTATCCCCGGAAGATTGCCTGCATTGCGCCTGAACAGGTGCAAAAGCTTAACTATTGTTTTTCCTATCAGTATCTGTAGACGTTTCAATTTATTCCTCCGTATATCTCATCTGATCGCTGAACTTATCTTACCGTCCTCCGAGAACTCTACCGCTCCGCGCTTTTTCGCCTCTCTGATACCGAGCGAAACAGCAGTCTCTATTGTGGGAGTCAGCCTTGTGAAGCCGAAAAGCCTTGCAGTCTCGCGCAGAAGGTCGTCACGCTGCATTGCTATCTGACGCTGCATTATGCGTATTATCCCCTCCGCGAGTTCTTCGGGAGCTATGTCGTCGATGTCGCGGCGTTCGCCGTCGGAATACACTGCTCTGCATTTATCGTACTGCGAGGGCTCCTGACTGCCGAGCCATACGAACTCATTCTCGCCGCTCTTTACTACCTTAGAATCCGACTTTTCAAGTGCCGTATCAAAGACTGTCTTTACTGCATTGCCGGCACGGTTTATCCCCCAGCAGGAGAAAACCTTTTTTGCCAGAGCGCTGCGGCTAACGGGTGCCTCGGCTTCAAGTACATCGTTAATGCACTTGATTATTTTCGCAGAATTTGCCTCAGTGAAGCTCTCGGACGTGCCGAGCTCCTTTATTCTGAACGGCTCATATTTATCGAGCATATCGGTGAAGTCAACGACCTCCTCGGTCTCGAAAACGAGTTCCTGCTTCTGCTGGGGCTCCTCTACAGCAGCAGTTGCGGGATTGCGGTAATGCTCGACTGCCGCCTCTATCTCAGCCTTTATCTTGCTAATTACCTTTTCCTTATTGTCGAGCCAGTCAATGATATAAACGTTCATAACGTTCCAGCCCAGTCCTTTCAGCACGCTCGGCTGAGAAAGAGTCCTGTCGCTTGCGGTGCCGCTCTGATAATGAGCCTTGCTTCCGCAGCTTATTCCAAGTATATAGGTATCAGGCTTATCGGGATTTACTACCGCGATGTCTATTTTATAGTCTGAACATCCGACCTTGCATTTAGTCTCATAGCCCAGCTTGTTTATCTCATGGGCAACTATCGCTTCAAAGCCGTCCGCAGAGGACTTTGATCCTGCACGAACGGGAAGCGCACTGCGTCCCTTTGCGGCAAATTCAAGAAATCCCTTTAACCCCTCAACTCCGTCCGAGCGAGTTCGCGAAAGGTCGATCATATCCGGAGTAATTACCGAAAATACTATCATCTGACACTTCGAGCGCGAGATAGCGACGTTGAGTCGCCTCCAGCCGCCGTCGCGGTTTAGCGGTCCGAAATTCATTGAGACCTTGCCGTCCTTGTCGGGGCCGTAGCCTACCGAGAACAGGATAACGTCCCTTTCATCGCCCTGAACATTTTCAAGATTCTTTATGAGGATAGGCTCATACATCTCGTTTGCCCATTCCTCAAGCTGAGGATCCTGTCTGTAAGCATCAACGAGCAGATCGTCGATAAGATTCTGCTGAGGCAGACTGAACGTAACAACGCCTATGCTGAGCTTTCTCAGCTGAGGATCTGAAAGACGGCGTGATATCTCCGCAACGACTGCCTGAGCCTCCGCCTTGTTCGTCCTCGTGGAGCTCTTGTCATAATAGCCCTCGACGTGTACCCAACTCACCTCTGAGATCTGATCGTCAGGCGACGGGAAGGTATAGAGTTTGTTCTCGTAATACTTTGAATTGCTGTATGAAATAAGGCTCTCATGGCGTGAGCGATAGTGCCAGAGCAGATGCTTCTGAGGCATTGACAGCGCGAGACAGTCATCAAGCACGCTCTCGAGATCCTCCTTTTCGTAGTTCTCCTCGTCCACCTGATTTGAAGCAAAGAAGCTTGTGGGCGGAAGCTGTTTCGGATCGCCGACTACGATAACGTTCTCACCCCTCGCTATAGCTCCTACTGCCTCGCAGGTCGGGAGCTGTGAAGCCTCGTCAAAGATGACAAGGTCGAATTTGGGGTATGAGGGATCTATGTACTGCGCCACTGATATCGGGCTCATAAGCATTACAGGACACATTCTGCGCAGAAGATTCGGTATGCTGTCAAAGAGCTTGCGTATTGACATCATTCTTCCGCCGCTCTTTATTGCTTTCTGGAGAATACCTATCTCGGAGCTGCCTGCCGAGCTGCCCGGAGCAGGTATCTTAGCGGAGAGCTCCGCCGCGAGCTCCTTTATCGAAAGCTCGGTGAATTTATCCTGTGCCTCGCCGAAACGGCGGACAGTATCTTCAAAGAGAGTTCCTTGGAATCTTGAAAGCTCGCTGCTTGAAGAAATAACGCTCGTTATCATCGCCTTGGAAATATCCGCGTCGAAGGTCTTTACAAGCTCATTCGCAGGTATCTCACCTGCAAGGTAAGCGTCTGAAACGTTGGCTATGCCGAAGCCTTCGAGTTTTTTGCAAATGCTCACGATACCTGTCCACTCTTTCAGCTGGGGAAGGGCTGATATAATGCTGTCTGCTCTTTCTGCGGCGGAGCTGCACCAGTTTTCGCCCGCCATGAGCTTATCCGCATTTACTGCAAACTTCTCAGAAAGAATAGATACCGCACCATCAATGCCTTCGCGCTCCGGACCGACCTGAGCAGCCGTTGAAACGGCTTCGCTGCGCCTTGTGGAGACTGCTGCGCTGAGCTTTTGCTTTGCTGCATAGTCAAACGGTGAATCCGCTATTCTGCTGCGGATATCGCCGGAAAGCTCCGCACTGCGATGTATGAGCTCCCAATCCGAGTTTTCTCCCTGCCAGAGCGAGCCGAATATCTGCTGTATATCCGGCTGAACGCTGTTGACAGAATTCTTCAGCTCCGCCAATCGGTTGAGTTTATCATAATGCTGAGTAATGTTCTGCTTTGTGACGGTCGCGGAGCTCTTTGCATGAGCTGAAAGCTCCGTCACGAGCTTCTTTGTACCGAAATGCTTTGTGAGCAGCTTCTTTGACGAGGCGGTCTTCCACCTGACGAGCGCCGCGCTGCTGTCGTAGCTGAGCACAGAGCTCTCGAACTGTTCAAGTATATCACCTTTCAGCGCAGAGTACTCCCTGCCGTCCGAAATGAGTTTGTATACACTGTCGCGGCGGTTTTCCCAGCCTTCTTCATTGACGATACCCGAAAGAAGCTGTCCGTCGCCCGAGGCAGCGGAAAGTATCTGTGAAGCCGACTTGTACTGCCCATAGGTCATTCCGTCAATACCCGTAAGCGATGAGAGCTTGTCTGCACCGTCCTGCGCATTTGTGAGTGCCTTTTTAAGATCGTTGAGCGCAGTCTCCATTTCTCCCCTCGTCTGAGGAGTACAGGAGTCAAGCCTGCACACGGACAGCGGAGTTGTCGTAACATCGCCGAATTCACGGCTCGCGGCGGCAAGGCTCTCCAATGTCTCGCGCCACGAAGAGTAAGACGTCTCGCTCATCGAATCAAGCTGAGCCTGAGTGAACGCAAGTCTGCCCGAGTACTCCTTGCTCTGCTCGTAGCGGACTGCCGCATCATAAGCTGAAAAGCCGAAGCTGCGCGGCTTATGGAGCTCCTCCATGACTGAATTCAGCTCCTGCTTCATCTGATATATCTTGTCCGCCTGAGCCTTATACTCCTGCGGCTGCTTTATTTTTCCGACATTGAGGGTCTCCTCAAGCTGTTTCAATACAGCACGTTTCTGAGCTTTGTTTGAATGCAGCTCCAGACAGAACGGTCCGAGGCCTATCTTGTTAAGTCGCTTCTCAACGACCGAGAGTGCTGCCATTTTTTCAGCAACGAAAAGCACCGATTTCCCCTGATAGAGCGCACTCGCTATCATGTTGGTTATGGTCTGCGACTTACCGCTTCCGGGAGGTCCGTGCAGCACAAAGCTCTTGCCCTGAGAGGCTGCATATACCGCCGCAAGCTGCGAGGAATCTGCGCTCAGGGGAACTATAAGATCGGACGGCTTGACCTTGCTGTCAAGGTCGAGCGGCGAGATGTAGAGGTCGTCTCCTGCCCATTCGGTCTTTCCCGATATAAGGCTTGCGACTACCTTGTTTTCAGCAAGCTCCTGAGAGCGGTTACGGATATCGTTCCACATGATAAAGCGGTTGAACGAGAACTGTCCGATGAAAGCGTACTCCTGTATGTCCCAGCGCGAGCGCGCCATTACGCCCTGACGGATCGTGTTAAAAATAAGCTGTAGGTCAACGCCGTTCTCGTCCTCGGGAACGGGGTCGAGTCCCTTTATGTCGATACCAAAGAACTGCCTTAGCATTTCGAGCAAGGTGATATTGACCTGTGTATCCTCGTCGCGCATACGTATGAGGTAGGTCTTTTCCTGAACCTTTCTGATGATGTCCACAGGCACGAGCACGAGCGGCGCATACCGTGCCTTTTCACTTTTGTTGGTCTCGTACCAGCGCAGGAATCCGAGTGCCAGATATACCGTATTTACACCATTTTCTTCCATGCTGACTTTTGCCTGACGGTGGAGCTTCTTCATTATCCTTTCAAGGTCTGAGTCCTTGAGAAACGTTCTCAGGCGGCGGCTCTTGAATTCGGATTCGGAAATTGAGGAAATAAGCTCCTTGTCGTTTTCGGTCTCGTATATCTTGCTGTCGGAGAGGGTGAGAGTCATATCGTTGGGCATGGGCATTACCTTGAAGTCCTCGCCCCTTGACATCTCGTCCTCAAGCTTGTGAAGATCGGTCGTCATCAGCTGAACGCTCATGGAGGTGGGTCGGAAATTCAGCAGGCTGTTTCGCAGGCTGAGGTCGAGGAGCTTACGCTCCCATATCACCTGCTTGGTGACCTCGTGCTCGTCCTGCGGAGCTATCCGGGAAGAAATGTTTATCTCGTTCGGCGCCGAGGTTATCTCGGAGCGCTTCCTCTCGCCGTAATCAACAGCTTTGAAGGTTCCGCTCTCTGAGATCCGAGAGGGTATCGGACGTATGCCGCTTGAACGTGTGCGGATCACGTCTATCGCAAAGTAAAAGTCCGAAGGCTCTCCGAGATCAGCTGCGGCGTGCTTCTCCGAAGAGTCAAAATCAACGTTCTTTCCGGCAGCAAAGTCGGTACACTCAACGAGGCTGATAGCGTCTATACCGTGAGCGGTGCGCTTTGTTATCGCTGCGCAGTCATACTGGAGACAGTCGGGAAATGTCTCGTTTTCGAGCCAGCAGCCTGCAAAGGCGTGCCCCTTTACTATGAGCAGCAAGGGATTGAGTCCCACTGCTTCGAGACAGGTGCAGTAGAGCACCGAGAGGTCGAGACAGGTACCCGACTTTGCTTCAAGAACGGAATCGGGCATACGTATCCTCTGCGCCTGTTCATAGCTTGCCGGAGGCATAGTATAGGCGATGTTCTGCTCCTGTAAAGCGGCATATATTGCACCCATCTGCTGCTTTACGATATTTGGGTTCCTTGACTGATATCCCGTGAATGCGGGATCGCCGCACCACTTCTGCAAATAAAGACTCGCAGCGGAAATGACCTCCTGCACCTTGGGATGATTCGGAGTCATAAAGGATGCTGCGGTCTCGGGCATGAACAGAACGCCCGTCCACTGGTCATAGGCGAGCAGCTCTATAGTATTCACCTGCGAGGCGAGCACCTCATCTCCCTGCAAAGCCTCGATGGTCACGCTTCCAACAAGCTTCTCTGTGAGCGAGAAAAGGTACTCCGAGATCATAACAGTGTTCACGGGTGATACCTCAACAGGCTGACCCGGTTTAAGATCAACGGGTACAGACTCAAAGGTCTTTGCGAATTCCGGCTCAAAGCTTATCCGCAGGTGAACGCTTTTAAGCTCCTCCTGCGTATTGTTTGTCATGACTATGTTCCTGAATATGGGAACGTAGTTCTGCTGCATTGCAAAATTTATCTGTGCGGTCATATTTCCGCTGAAGGATATCTTATTTTCCATACGAACCTCCGATTTGCCTT
The DNA here is from genome assembly GCA_937910385.1 of uncultured Ruminococcus sp. GTDB lineage: Bacteria > Bacillota > Clostridia > Oscillospirales > Ruminococcaceae > Ruminococcus. The sequence continues at coordinate 31,773 of CALEPT010000211.1, forward strand.
GCGGCACGTTGCTTACTTTAATAATATCATATTTCTCTGCATTTTACAAGTAATTACGCAAAAAAAGCGGCACGATCCGGAAAAAACCGGAGGCCGCTGATCTATGCTATACGAATGGCAGCTCCTGATAGCGCTTATAGGCATAATATGCGATCGCAGCATCAAACACGATATCGAGCAGGATCGCCGCATTCATGGAGATATAGCCAAGCTTCGGGAAATACATGAAAAAGTCCATAGCCGTATGCAGTCCGACTGCCAAGAAGAACAGCTTCTTCCAGTCAACCTTTTGCAGTGCCGCAAATACTATGACCGAAAGCGCGATCTGCACTGCAATACTGCTGACTTCGTCAAGTGTAAATATAAGGCTCTCAAAAAATGACTGGTCGGCAAGTTTACGTGTGGACTCATAAAGTGAAAGAGCCTCCTCACTGTTCAGGTCAACTCCATACCCCTCCATGCCGTAACGGTTATAGCCGATTGCAGCGATGACAAATTGAAAGGAAGTAATGCCGGTCAGAATGATTGACTCATATGCATCGTGACCGATACCGTACATCACGGAAGTCGAGCGGGCAGTACGGTTTCTCAGAGGATATCTGAACGCAATGAGCCTTGCAGTCTCCTCAAGCACTCCTGAAAGCAAAGCCTGTGCAAAGCAATACAGCAGTTTATTTGACTGAAAAATGCTTCCCTCTACCTTTAACGGCATTCGCATGAAGATACGCACTGTTGCAGCTATATAATACGCAGCAATACCGACAAAGAACGGGAATATACTCTCCCCGGTATATTTCTTCCAGAAAAAGAGCAGACCTATCGGCAGCGCTGTGGCGACTATGCCTGTCAGCGCATATCCGATTATAGTTCCGGCAGAAAAGACGATGTCGTCCATGTCAGCTCTTTTTAACGATAACGCCGCCTGTCTTGTAGATGCTGTCGGACGGAACTACCCCGCGCACACAGCTCGTCGGGTAAATATTGGAATTCCTGCCGATTATTGTGCCGGGATTGAGAACGCTGTTGCAGCCGACTTCGACGAAATCCCCAAGCATTGCACCTATCTTCTTTATGCCCGTCTCGATGACCTCATCTCCGTCTTTTATTACTACATTGGTCTTGTCGGACTTGACGTTAGAGGTTATCGAGCCTGCGCCCATGTGCGACTTATAGCCAAGAATACTGTCGCCGACGTAATTATAGTGCGGAGTCTGAACGTTATCAAATATGATGACGTTTTTAAGCTCGGCGGAGTTTCCGACAACGCAGTTTTCTCCGACGAGGGCACTGCCTCTGATGAATGCACAGTGGCGGACCTCAGTATTAGCTCCGATTATGCAAGGCGCTCCGATGTATGCGCTTGGGAACACCTTTGCTGTTTTATGTATCCACACATTTTCCGCAGGACTGTCGTATTCCTCTGGACTGAGCTTCTGTCCGAGAGCGATTATCAGGTCGCTTATGCCCTTAAGAGCCTCCCACGGATACTCAAAGCTTTTTAGGTAATCCGCAGCAATAGTGTGAGAAAGGTCATAAAGCACGGTTATTTTCGCATTTTCCATAGTGTACCTCCGTTATACTCCACGCTATTGCAAAATATCTATTAGTATATTTTGCAATCTGCCGTCATTGACGGCAGACGGCGCGAGCGCCGTGAGCGCTCTGTTTATACTGCCTTTTCAAAGCCGCAAAGCGGCTTTGTGGCTGCTTTGCAGCCTGCAAAATGTACAATGTACATTTTGCAATA
>CALEPT010000212.1 GCA_937910385.1 uncultured Ruminococcus sp.
GCATGGTATCCTCCGGCGTTGTTGTCGGCACTGTTACCTGCTCTAATATCTTGCCATTCTCATCACCAACCGCACACACCATCTTCGTGCCGCCCGCCTCTAACGCGCCGTATAACATGGTTTCCTCCTCCTGTACTCCAACATACATCAGTCACAGCTTTATTATAATCGTACAGGCTCCTATTTACAACAAAAGTTCTAACTTAGGAGTTTTTCTTGACAATCTCAGTTATAACATATACTATTAAGAAAAGCTGACGAGTTCTTTTACTGAGTATGATCTTCGGATTTGAAAAGTTTGCTCGCCTCTTTTTTTATTTCCATAATATCATACATATATTTTTTTCCGTCATGAGAACATCTAATAAGCATAAGTGCATGAAACACATTGTACCTTTCAACTTCTCCATTCTCAGCAAATATTGGCAACGCAAATCTTGATTCATACCGATACCATCCATACTTTGCATCCTCCGATTGTGTTCTTGAAAGCGTCCGTGTCGATGACTGCCTGTGTTATCCTGTCCCATTCGTCCGCTTCAAAGAGTAGTGCATCGGGAAAATATTTAAGGAATGTACCGCCTATCATACACTTTCGCTCCTTGTCCTTGCGCCGTTTCCACTCATTTTCTTTCTGCTTGGCAAGTTTTAACTCGCCCTCCTTTTTCTCACGGTAGATTTCTTCCCTGCTTTTCTCTGATAAATCAATCATTGCAAAACCTCACTTTCCTTATATTGCCCTTTCGGGCGTTTACTGTTTTCGGGCAAAAAAAGAGGGCGGCGATAAATCTGAACAGATCAATCGTCGCCCTCGCTTGGGTACGATATTCAATTTTCAAAATCCTCCCTTCTTCCTTTTGGCATTTTTCTATCAAAAAGGGCATTTAGGATTGTTCCTTAAATAATAGGAATACTTTTCTGCCTAAGCTATTGCTATTTTTTTCTGCAAAACTATTCTCTAATAGCTTCCGCAATTCGTTTATTTGCTCCTCGGTCATGGGTTCTCGCTCTCTTAACTCATAAGGCGTTCCTATCTCTTTAAAATATCGTTTAATTGCAGACCATATCATCATAAAACATTTTTCCATTTCTTCGTCCTTCCTTCAAAAAGAGGCATGGTCAGTATATGATCCATGCCCCTTTTACCTATGCGACAATTCAAAGACTGACATCTACTCTTGGATAGTATGCTCCGTCTCTTTTTTCTTGCTGCATTAAGGCAAGAGCTTCTTCCTCTGTTTCGGCTTCAATATACTTAACAGAAATCTTCGGCGTTTCCGGAATCGTTATACTTTCTCCCTTTGTTTCCTCAACCTTCTCTTGTTGCTCGGCTTTTTCCTCTTTACGCTCATTAACCTTTTCTTCCTCTTCCTTCTTCTCCTTCTGCTTTTCAAGCCGCTCATCCATATTCTTCTTCATTCTTTCAGCATTTGTCATTTCGGTTTCAGTAACCGAATATACACTGCTCTGAACGCTCCCATCGTCATTTATCATCCATGTCTGCTGATAAAATGTGACTTTCCCTCCAAGCGCTGCATTTTGTGCCGAAAGCTGTTCATATCCCTGCTTTTCAAGTTCAGGGATTTTTTTCAAAAAATCCTCTAATTCTTTTGCCTTCTTACTATCGCCGGCACACTGCTGTAAATACTTGCTTGAAACGGACACGTTTCCGCTCGACATACAATCATAATTCTTCTGTAATTCGGAATAGTAGTCCGCTACGCTATTTGTTGATGCGCTCTTTACTGCGCCACTTGCGTCAGAGGTTTTACTGACTGCCTTAGTTTCTTTTGTGGCATTAGTGCTATTGTAATTATTCACATAGCTGCTATAATTATTACTAATTTCCATTCCCATGTTCACACCCTCCTTGATTTGAATTTGATTTGTTTATTGTTAAATCTTTCGATTTTACAACCATTTTAGGACATCGCTGACATCACTTTTAACGGTCTGATATGGAATTTCAACATAATCCTCCGACAAATGTTGCGACGTGATATACACAGTATTTCCCCCACCGCCCAAGCCGGGCAGCTTTTCATAGCTTCCAAACACAATATAAAGGTCTGTTGCTTGAACTCCATGCTGTTCTAACAATTCACAAAATATCTCTTTATCAATATACACGCAGCATTCATCATAGTTAAATGCTTGTTTCAGCATTGGACTATCCTCTAACACCGTAACATTTCCATCCTTTCCAATCACAGAGATAGAAGCATTTTCCGTATAGACCGGATAGGATAACATTTTAACGACCACAAACAGGCATAAAATGAAAACGGTGCAAGTTGTAAACAGCGAAAATGTCTGTCTCTTTTTGTACGGTTTATAGTCCCGTATTCTTCTCATCCTCTCTTTTATGTCTGAATAATCGCTCTCCCCAGAGAAAGTTGCTAAAGAGGCACTCTCTACGGATAAAAGCGCCATACTCTTAATGATGAGCTTTCCGTATGCAGTATTGTCCTTCCCATTTTTTTGTATCGTGACCGCATCGCAGATATGCTCCATGTCGTCTTTCAGATAGCGGGAATAGTAGCGCAGGAGCGGATTGCACCATAGCAGGATACACAATATATCCCACAGGAAGAACACCCACAAATGCCCCAATCGCATATGCACTTTCTCATGGAACTGTATTGTGGCAATTTCCCCGTCACTCATCTTTTCCCGTATCACTCTTGGTATGACGATCTTGTGTTTAAACAACCCCGTCGTATAGGGTGACATCGGGGCATTACAGATATACACACGCTGTCGGTTTACGCTTTCCACAGGCATAGCAGCGAGCATTTTTCTCATTCTCCAATGCTTTCGCAAGAGCCATATCGCTGCGACCAGAATACCAAAGAAATAACCGTATCTCACTATGGCATACCCAATGCAAATATCTTGCCACCACAGGAACGCTTTTCGTGCAAACTCATTCTCATAGTAGAACCGCAGCTTTCCCAAAAATGGGATGATAAGAAACAACCCCCATACCGTACCTTTGAGAAAAATGCTGTTCTTCAGAACCATTTTCCGAAGCAGAAGCACCACCCAAAGTATCAAGGCAGAGAAAACGGCACACCTCCCAAGCTGAACAGAAAAATAGACTGTTATGCCATCTATAAGTGTTCTTGCCTGTTCCACCGCGATCATTTCTTTCCTTTCCCCTGTTTCGGCTTTCTGTCTCCGCCTTTCTCCCTGCTCTGCTCCAAAATTGCGGTGAGTTCAGCAATCTGCTCATCGGTCAATACAAGCCCTTGTAGGAAAGCTGCGGCGGCAAGCGTTTTGTCACCATGAAAGTAGCTATCCGCAAAATCACGGCTCTTATCTTCAACGCATTCTTCTTTTGAGCGGAGAGCATAGTAGTGATAGACTCTGCTGTCGTGCTCGTCCACCGTATAGGTAAGCAATCCTTTTTTTATGAGCAAGGTAATCAGGACACGGATCGTCCGCACGGTCATATCGTCCACCTCATGTATCTTCCTGATGATCTCTGCGGACGTCGCGCCATCCCCAATCTCCCAGATTGCCTCCATAATGAGCCATTCACTTTCTGTCGGTGTTATCCTCTCTTTATTCATTCTTCTGCCCTTTCTTTGGTTAATAGGTTTTAACCGTTTCATGTACTATATCGGTTAAAGAACTTTAATAGTTAATGCCTTTTTATCATTTTTTTACATTTTTTTCAACAATTAACGAAGAATTGAGTGATAACATTCGTTCTCTTGCCTGTTCTCGCTGTTCATTGGTTAAGTTTCTCGGCTTGCGATAACTAACGAGGGATTTCGGCATTGAATAGGTCTTGTCGATGTCTGTCTCACCTATAAGGCGGTAGATATCGGGATACTCGTTTACTAATGTGTCAAGTCGGCGCATAACCGTCCTGTCCCGTGTGTAAACGGTGGCTGTCTGCTCTGCGGCGTTGTAGTACACGGTCTTGGGATTGACCGTCACTGCAAGGTCCGTCTTGCGGGTGTTGGTGAAGATGACCGTGCCGCCGGCGTCAGTATCTGTCCAGGTTACCTTTCGATCTGAGGCGCTTGTCGTCAGTGCATAGGTGGAATAATGATTTGTTATTTCTTCTGCAGTTTCATAGCCAAAACTGGTATAATTATCTTCTGCGACTGAAATTGTCGTACTCGACCATACAAAGCTTTTATAGCCAGATGTATTGTTATCATTATTTGCAGCAAGCGTGTTGTTCCACGTCCACCTCAGTTCTACAGCGCTTCCGATCGGATCCCTGTTTGCATCGTATTTTTGAACAGTAAGCAGAATATATGGTTTGCTACTTGCCGCAGCGTCTTTACTGCTGGTAATCAGGACATGCTCTC
>CALEPT010000213.1 GCA_937910385.1 uncultured Ruminococcus sp.
CGAGTTCGGGGATCTTTCATTTAGGGGTGTGATGTTATTAGGCGCTTACCTTTTAAAAAAAGAACGAGCTCGCAAAATGGCTATTCTAAGCCGTTTGCGAGCCTTGGTTCTGGTGGAGGCGATGCACGCCCCTCATTTTCTGCTTATTTTTAAGATTTCCGAAGTGCGACACCTCGATGTTTCGGCGTTTTCGGGGCGTCGGGAGTTCAGAAAAGCTGTAATGCATTTAGATCTCAGAAGCTCTTTTTAAGAGAGAGGAACGTAATGCCATCAACAGTCTCACTTTTCAGCTCTGTGCGTTGTTATTACTGAAGCCGTTCTCAGCTATATATTCCTCAATATCATTCATCAGGTATTCTTCACCAACAGTATGAAGTGCGCCATAGCATTTGATAATGTACTCATTAACTCCGCTTTTCTCGAAGATCTCCGCAACTTCCTTTCCGGAAAGTTTTTTATAGTAGCGATAACGCTCCATGCAGTATATCAGGAATTCACTTTCTCTGCTCATTTTTAAGCCTCCTCCGGATAGTCATAGCTTCCAGTCAGCAGTTCATCCTGATACATAGTGTAGAGCAGCAAAGGACTGTAGTGCCATAACTTAGACTTTTCATCTGATAATTCACTGTAAAGCCGTGAATTGTAAAACCTGTCAATTGCATCTATGTCAGAAATATTGCTGTTCTCCGTTATTTTATCTATGATTTGCGGCACTATAAGCGTCAAGAGAGAATTGAATTGATTTTCATTCATACAAACAGCCTCCTCTGGAACTTCAAATATTCAAGAGATTTTTCTGATGTGAAAACAAGCTGGTTGTACAGCTTTCTTATTTTTAATGCAGATACAAATCCTTTCAAGCAATTCTGACGGTTTCAATGCAGGTACCTTACTGTCTTTGAAATCACGGATATTCCTTGTAATGATATAGTCTGCACCTATTCTGTTTGCCTGACACATCTGTAAGGCATCTTCATAATCAGAAGTAAACATTTCGGCAGCAGCTTTTAGGTCAGACGATTTCAGGTCAACGATCTTAAAGATCATCGTGATCTGCTGAATAAGCTGTTCCGTTTTCTGTGGAGTCAGTTCCTTGCGGAGAATATACACGATGTTCGGAACAGATAATGCAGAAATATACCCCTCGATCTGATCGACTTCGCAATACTTCCATACTTTTGATGAGGCTTCGACAAACTCAGGACGGTTGCAAAGCACATCAAGAATCACATTGGTATCAACCAAGATTTTCATGTGCTTCTATCCTTTCTGCACGAATTGCTTTATCATCATAATCATTTTTAAGAACGCCCGTAAGCGAATCAGTAAGGAAAGAAACACTTGATTCACGGGAAACAAGTCTTGCAACTTCCTTTCCGTTCTTGAGAATGATGATCTCGTCACCCTGCTGAACAGCTTGCAGATAATGACCAAAATTATTCTGAATATCAGTAGCGGTTACAGTGATCATAATAACACCTCCAAACACTTTTCGCTAATATTAGTATAGCATATTTTAGCTAAAGTGTCAATGGTTAATTTTAGGAAAACAAGAGAGATCGTATCACATCAGCCTCCGAAAACACAATATATTTGTAAAAGAATTATCAATGAATTTTTCGTAGGTTTTCCAGAATCAGAAAAAAGCACCTTTGTTAGTTTCGCAAATCTTCTTCAAAAGTAATTGCATTCCATACACCATGCTGATAAAATAATGATGACCGGTCCAAAAATGCGAAAGGAATGCAGACAATGGATAACAAACCGCTAAGAGTAGCCTGTTATGCAAGGTACTCAACAAGTATGCAGAGAGAGGAGTCGATATCGGCACAGCTCAGGGCAATGAAGAAGTTCTGTGCAGACAACGGCTGGAAGATCGTAGGAAGATATGTTGATATGTAGAACCCCAAATTGATACAATAGAAAGAACTCATAGGGGTGTTCAAAATCGAAAAACAGCGTAGATTCGAGGAAAATTGATGGAGATATTTTTGAGATGAAACCTCGTAAAATGCCCATAATAAATAACCGCCTACCTTGCAAACGATGCAAATGAATGCAAAGCTTGCCAGATAGGCGTTTATTATCATTTATCTCGTTTTTTTACAGATTAGGTCGTTCATCATTCCAAAAGCGGAGAACAAATATGGTATCATAATGAAAGGCGGGGGCTACTTTTTCTTGATAACCAGCTTATCGCAGATCGCCAGCAGTCCGGGCAGCACAAACAGAATGAGCAATACCGCACACAAAGAACCCATTGAGATCGTACCCACGATTGCTCTGACGGTCGGGTCTGCGAATAATCTGCCGAGGATCGCAGTGACAAGTATCAGGATCAGACCTGATGTCAGGATCGTATGTGTCGCACCCTCATATGCGGCAGACAGGGAATCCCGTATCTGCATCGTGTCTCTTGCTTCACGGTAGTAGTTCGTAAATAGGATACCGTAGTCGATCGTTGCACCCATTAGGATACACTCCACGATCAGCAGCGCAAGATAAAAGATACTGTCGCCTCTAAGCCCGATAAGGGAGACTGTCGCAAACACACCACCCTGCACCAGAGCCACAAGAATAAACGGTATCACGACCGAACGGAAGGTAACTGCAACGATTAGGAATATTGCAGCCGCTGTCAGCAGTGTGATGAAAAGCAGCTCGCTGTGGAAGCTCTGCTTCATTTCATAATTCATCGCTGAGTTGCCGATGAGATAATAGCTTCCGTCAAGCGTATCGTCAAGCCTTGCTGTCAGCTTGTCGTAAAATGCCGTTGTTTCCGGCGATTCCTCAGCATAGTCGGAACGGATGATCATACGGGAATGCCCATCGGCTACAAGCTGCGCCTTTCCGTCTGCAAGAGAAGCTTTAGCATCATTCAGCTTTTCTTTCATTTCATCATCAAGAAATGATGCAAGCGGCGAACCGCTCTCAACAGAGCTTGTGATGTCATTAAATAGCTCCTCAACGGAAAGCGTCCATGATGTATCGCTGTTTTTCGTACCGCCGTAATATAAGTACAGCATACTGAGCGTGTCGGCATTCAGCTTGTCGCTCAAGCTGCCGAACAGACCGTACATTTCTTCGGCAGAAAATGCCTTTTCCGAAACGACCGCATCAATGACCGCCCTTGCAGCCTTTAGCTGATAAATCGTGTTTTCATCGAACTGTGCGCTAAGTTCAGGGTTTGACAATACTGCTTCGTCCACGAACGCAATGAATTCGCTGACAGACATCTCAGGCTCCTCGGTATGCAGGCTTGCATATAGCTGAAAGATCTGCTCGGCTTGCTGTTCATTCATACCAAGCACAGCAGCAAGCTCTGCGGAGGTGTAGGGGGTATTCATCATTTCCTCGCTGAGTGCATCGGACATCTGCTCCATTTTCCCGATGCTTTCTGCTGAGAAATAGGCGCTGTAGTTCTCATTGGCTGCCAGTTCTGTCATAATGAAATCCGTGAAATCGGACAGTGTAATTTTTTCTTCTGACGCTCCGCCGTTCTGCACCATACTATAGTACATAAAAAGCTGACTTACCTGTTCTTCTCCCATTCCGAAAAAGTCTGCGATCTCTGCCGTCGTTTTGGGTCTTGTTAATTCTTCGGCATCGGAAAACTTTTGCAGCATTGCAAAGCTGTCTTTCATAGAATCGTCAATGTAGCCGGAGAAAGCCTCGTTTTGAAATACATCATTTGAAAGAAACTTCAGAAATTCACCTGCTGTCAGCTTGATCTCCTCGTCCGAAGAGTAGTGAGAATAGTACAGCATATCGATCATGCTTTTATCAAGATCAATATCCGTACTCATCTCGGAGATCTTTTCCGTCATTTCCGCCGAGGTAAACGGTCTGGAAAGCTGCGTGTAGTAGCTCATGACCGATTTGATATGACTGTCTTTTTCTAATTCATCAGCCACAGCCGGAATCTTCTCCTCGTCCTTGCTGTCATACAGAACGACAAGCGTGTTATCCTGTGGGAATACCTCTGCGATCTTGTCTTCTTTTTGCAGCGTATAGGCTATTTCCGTTTTATTTTGCAGAATGCATACCGCACCGAAAAACAGTACAAACGCCACACCCATAACGATGCGTGAGCTGTAGCTGAATTTTGCCGCCCATTTCATGGGGATATGCAGTTCCTTTTTTGCTGTTTTTACGATCAGCTTATCGAACAGCAGTATCACACCGGGCATCATCGTGATCACGCACAGCATACTGATAAATACGCCCTTTGCCAGAACGATGCCCAGATCCATACCGATCTTGAAGCTCATGAAAAGGAGCATGAGCAAGCCCACGACAGTCGTCATTGCACTGGACGCAACAGAAGAAAATGCGTGTGTAAGTGCCGCCTTCATTGCATCGGCAGAATTCTCCGTATGCTCTTTCTCCTGACGATAGCGGTTTATCAGGATAATTGAATAGTCCATAGACAGGATAAGCTGTAAGATCGAAGCTATGGAGAATGTAATATAGGAAACACTTCCCATGATAAGGTTTGTCCCCATATTGATCAGGACAGCCACGCCTATGACCGCAAGGAACAGGAACGGTTCTATCCATGATCCGCACATGATAAACAGTATGATCATCAGCACCGTGAGCGCAAGCGCAATGAGGAACGGTGAAAGAGCCGACGTTGCATCGTTGTCGTTTTGCCATATCATATCTGCATTTGCAAAGTCACTATCCAGTGCGGATTCTATTGCCAGCTCCTCCGGTGAATCATAATCATATTCCGTATTTAGGATATACAGCGTGTGATTCTCTTTGTTGTAGTCAGGGCTTTGGGCATCATAGGTCACACTTGACACATTCGGCAGAGCTTCGAGCTTTTCAAGCATTTCTGTCCTTTGGACATCGGTTAGGTCATCAAACATGACTCTTATCGTCTGATAGCTTTCCGTATCGGGGAACTCATCGGACATTATATCCATACCCGCCTTCATATTGGAGTCATCGGGCAGATACTTTGTCATATCACGGTTTACTTCCAGCTTTGGTATCAGTAAAGCACAGATCGCCGCAGCCGTAAGCATTATCACAATAAATACATACCGTTTTTCTACGATCAGTTCAGATAGCTTCTTCATTCCACATACATCCTTATATTCCGATTTGATGACTTGACAAATCACCCTGATTATATTATAATAGACATATGTTGATTTTGCAACCGACAAATGAGTTTATCGTGTTCCGAAAACAGCATTTTACAGAAATCTGTTGCTTTTGCATCAGATCAACTAAATCTGTCGGGAGAGGTGTTGTTATGAGTGAGAACCAAAGAATACGACTGACAAAAACACTGTTAAAAAATGCACTTATCAGGCTTCTAAAGGAGCAGAATATTTACAGCATTTCCATTCGGGAATTGTGCGAAAGTGCAGAGATCAACCGATCGACTTTTTACAAATATTACGGCAGCCAGTTTGACCTGCTGACAGAAATGGAGAACGATCTCATAGGTATTGTGACGGATTCTATCTCAAAATATCCGTCCGAGCCGGAGCTTTCATTTTATGATACCTGCAAATGTATTGAGGATAATAACGAGCTTTTCCGGATACTGTTCAACAATAATGTCGATCCGATGTTCCCCGAAAAAATATTTGCTCTGCCATGTATACAGGACACGATCTCACAGTATATAGGAGAAAGCTCCTCCGAAGCAGAACGAGAGTATAAATTTCATTTCCTTGCTTACGGAATGTATCAGGTCATAAAGGTCTGGATCAACAAGGATAAACGTGAGTCTCCGCAGGAGATCGTAGACCTGATCTTGCGGAAGATGCTTGCTTGATATGTTTTTAGGAAGTCATTCACAGTTCAACCCATCCCTGTGGCTATGGCAAGATTCCGATGCTATTTTGCTGTAATCACAATGTCGCATTACATCAGGGGAGCGATCACCTTCATCACACTGCCGAGCAGCTTGTAGCTGACCTTTTCATGCTTTATCGTATCGTGCGTGACCTCTCTGCACTTTGAGAGTGTGTCCGCAAAATCGGCTTCGATCTCAGCAATGCAGGGCTTTCGGTACAGATATGTTCCGCACTCAAAATGGTGGTAAAGGCTTCGGTAATCCAGATTGATCGTACCAACAACAGCCTTTTCGTCATCGCTGACAAATACCTTTGCGTGGACAAATCCCGGTGTGTATTCGTATAGCTTCACACCTGCGCCGATAAGCTCCTTGTAATGGGATTTCGCAAGTGCATAGGCAGTCTTTTTATCGGGAATTCCGGGTAATATCAGCTTTACGTCAACACCCCTCTGGGCTGCAAATTTCAGAGCAGTTTCAAGTTCGTTGTCAAGTATCAGATAGGGTGTCATGATATGCACATAGCTTTTGGCACGGTTCAATATATCCATATACAGCATTTCGCCGTCCTTGTCCTTATCGAGAGGACAGTCCCCGAATGGCATCACATAGCCTTTCTCCTGTGTAGTTCCCTCGGGCAGCGCAAGGTAGCTGTCCCACTGCGGCTCACGCTCTGTGGTGTTCCACATCTGCAAAAACATAAGTGTGAAGCTCTGCACCGCCTCTCCTCTGAGCATGACCGCTGTGTCCTTCCAATGCCCGAAGCGCTCTATCTTATTGATGTATTCGTCTGCAAGATTCACACCGCCGTTAAATGCCACCCTGCCGTCGATCACGAGTATTTTTCTGTGGTCACGGTAGTTGTAATGCGTTGATACGAAAGGTCTTATGGGCGAAAACGCTTTGCACTTTATCCCAAGCTGCTCAAGTTTTTTCGGATAATCGTGGCTAAGTAACTTGACCTCACACATTCCGTCATACATGACACGAACATCAACACCCTGCTTTGCTTTTTCTGCAAGAATTGACAATATCCTGCCCCACATATAGCCCTCGTCAATGATAAAGTATTCCATGAAGATAAATTTTTCTGCCTTTTCAAGCTCCCGCAGCATTTCGGCGAACTTGTCCTCCCCCAATGGGAAATATGTCACCTCGGTATTGTCATAGATCGGGAAACAGCCGCTCCTGTTCAGATACCGGCACAGATCGTCCGTACCCGACTGCACAAGCTCCGGCGCATTGATCACGCTCTCCTTTTGTGAGAGCTTATCTTTTGTATCAGAGACCAGGCTTTCTATTCTTGTCTTGATAGCCCTGTGTCCGAAATTGATCTGCGTGTACCAAAGGAGTATCGTTCCCGGAACGGGCATAAGCATGATGAGAAACAGCCACGTTAGCTTTGCGGAATAGTCCATTGAGCAATTGAACAGATAGAATATCATGCCGATTGAAAAAACTGCCTGCGCTACTCTGAAATATCTGAAATACTCACTAAACCAGCTGTACGCCGACAACATGATACCCACCTGTATCAGCAAAAGCAGTATCACTATCATCAGCCTGCTGAAAATGATGCGCATAAGACCCTTTTTGCGCTTTGGGATCAGCCTTATGATTTTTTCTTTTTCTTCCATATCCATCACTCCTTTGTTCAGTCTGTTACCCATGAAAACAGATATTTCATGTTATCGGGCTGTGCCGCAAAGACATCAGGCAGTCTTTCAAATCTGCCCGAAAGTCCTTTTTCCTTTACTGCCAGATGAAAATGACAAGCTCCGATGCCGACATCTAATCTTTGGAGGTCATAGCCGTACTTGCTCTTGGGGTTAGCTTCACGGAAAAAGTGAAATGCTCCGTTCTGATGCACCACTCTCCACGGCTGGCGATTTGCTGCCGACGGTGCAAGACGCAGCATCTCAAGGGGAAAATCATATGAGCCTGCCTGCTCCGGTGTCAGCGGAGAGCCGAATTTAGTTTCAAAAAACAGTTCCGTCCTGTCTTTTCGCTGATCTGATTTTCCGACCTTTCTGAAAATGCTGCCTATGAAGGTCTGCTTGTCAAGCGGATAACCGATTGGGCAGACAATGGGGAATATTTCGCCTTCTGACATTTCAAGCGCACCTGAAAACTGCTCTCTGTTAAACGTCCCTGCAAGCCAGCAGGTACCGAGTCCCAGATCCGTTGCCGCAAGCACCAGCCGTTCAAAATGATAGCCCACAGCCTCCATTGCAGTATCGGTATTCTCGGCTGTCACACAAAGAAAGCTCCTTGCACCTCTTATAACTCCGTAGGTTCCCAGCTTCAGCGTATCTGCACTTCCTCCTTCTTCCAGAAGATGTATCTTCATTCCGGCAGGAAAAGGCGACAGGTCTGAGAGTATTTCTGTTATAAGCGACTGCACCTTTACTTTATCTTCTTCTGTCAGCGGACGTGGTTCGTAAGCTCGTATACTTTTTCTTTTCCTTACTGTGCTTTCGATATCAGCTTTCATTTTCACTGTTCCTTTCTTCGGTTGGAATGTCGGTCTTTGCCGCAGCTTTCCTGCGTTTCTTTCTTATGGCTGTGACTGCGACGATCAGCAGGAACAATACCGCTGTGCCGACAGCACAAATGATATACGCACGGTAATTGTTTTGTGTCTCATCAGCTTCGGTGAACAAAAAAACATCGCCGTTTTCAAGCTCAAATACAATGTATCTTCCGTCACGGACATATTTGCTTTCCTTCATATCACCATTCTTTCTGATATACAGCTTACCGTTCGTTTCGGTCAGGTATCTTACGGTGATGATGTCGTTTTTATCACCTGTAACACTGAGCTGATATGCCGCAAGCGCATTGTTCGTGCTGCTTTTCAGACTTTCATCGGGAACTACTGTAAGCGTATCGGTATTGGTAAAGCTGCCCTCCACCAAAAAGAACGGCTTTTCTTCATTCGTATGCAGGGTTATTATCATGTTGCGCCACTCGCCGCCTACTGCCATATTATATCGGATATGCGCGCTGTCAAATTCATCCCATAGCCAGTATTGGCCGTCTTTTTCTGCGACCGCAGGCAGCTTGTCAACAGCTCTGTCATAGAGAACAGTGATATCGGTGTGCTTGCCGTCATCGGTCTCAAAGCTGACCGTAACATTTTTGAAAATATCCGTGCCGTCCTGCCTTATCAGCTCGTCATATTCTATGGGTTCGGCCTTACCCTGATAGCTTACACCGTCAATTCCGCCTGCCTGTTCGCAGACAAAAACATTTTCCTCAGCAGAGCCGGTGACCTCTCCCGATACCGCCCCCAAATATGCCTTTGTGCTGTCGTCTATCGTTGTGACCGCACGGCAGCTCATGACTGTCACACAGCTGCCCGCAATTCCTCCGGCATATCTCTCTGCACCGATCCTGCCGATGCTGTCACAGGCTGTGACCGAGCCGGAGAATTGTCCTGCAATGCCCCCTGCATAGTTTCTTCCTGCTGTCATGTTTCCGCTGTTTTGGCATTTTTCAGCCGCTCCTGTACTGCTGTAGCCCACGACACCGCCGCAGTAGTTGTATTTTGCATAAATGTCGGAGGAGTTAAAGCAATCATAAACAGTCGCACGAATAAACGTGGTGCTGTCTGTAAAAAACAATTCATCTGCCGTGAGCAGTGGTTCGGCTTCCCGGTCAATGGCGATCTCTGTGGAGATGCTGCCGATGATACCTGCGGCGGAATAATCAGCATTGACTTTTCCGCTGTTTTGGCAGGAAACGGTCATACCGCTTTCCCTTGCGTTTATCTCATCGGAAATATCCTTCACCTCGGTGTCCTTTCCGTCAAGGACGCGGTCTATGCTTGCCTTTACGTCCTCCAGTGCAGACAGGGCATCGTTCACCGATGTATCGAACTCCACAGCATCGCCGTAGATGCCGTTTACATTTTCACTGATATTATCAATGATCGTGTTGATCCGTTCTTCTGCATCTGACAGTATGATAACGCTCTTTTCGCCGAAGCTGTAAAAACCGCCTGTTACCTCACGCACGGCATTATACACACTTTGCGAAAGGCTGCTGACACTTCCTGCCAGAAAATCATATTGTGCAAGATCATCGAGCAAGTCCGAAACAGCATCTGAAAGCTCCTGTGTGTTTGCTCTCCACTCGGCAGGCTTTTCGGGGTCAAACCGCTCTATGATATTCTGTATGTCGCTGATCTTATCTCTTGTTCCCTGATCGTTCGGGAGCTGTATCTCGATAGAATCCAGCTCGTTTTTGATCTCATCCATGTGTTGTTTCCTCCTTGATTCTTGTAAATAGCTCCCTGCACCGGCGGCGGAAGTCCTCCATGG
>CALEPT010000214.1 GCA_937910385.1 uncultured Ruminococcus sp.
CTGTTATGGGCAAATCTATGTCCATCTTTGCTTAGGGGTTCTGAATAGTTACAAAATTCTTTTGATGTTTAATGAACGTAATGAACAGGTATTAGGTGAAATTATTCGTGTTTATGGAGAAATATGCAGATCAGTGGCACGAAATATATTAGAAAGCGAAGAAGATGCTGAGGAGTGTTTGAATGACGCACTATGGGCTCTTTGGAACGCGATCCCACCAGCACAGCCGGAAAACTTTTCTGCGTATTTACTAAAAACGGTACGTAATAACGCTCTGAATAAATATAAAGCAAGGTGTTCCGGCAAGCGTGGATATGGACGAGTTGCTGTAGCTATAGACGAATTATCTGAAGTGTTGCCAACTTTGGATAATGTAGAATCTCAGATAGAGCATCGGGAGCTCTTAGATGCAATAACTAAATTTCTCAGAACACTTCCACAGGATAGGCGGGATATTTTTATACATCGTTATTGGCGCTTTTCATCGTTTCATGATATTTCTGAGGAATTCAGGATATCAGAGAATTATGTTAAAGTAATACTTACAAGGACAAGAAAACGATTGAAGAAATACTTGATCAAGGAGAAATTATGTTGAAGCCGTTAGATATTATAGATATTCTAAATGATCTGCCTGATGATATCGTCGAATCTGCAAATCATCACAGGCAGCATCATTATCATAAAAATATTAAATATAGATATATAATTTCAACTATTGCAGCTTGCCTGGTTGGAGTTATCTGCCTTAAAATATATCCGAGACCGGACATTTCTGCTCCTAAGAGTAAATTTGTGACAAATGAGTCTTTAGTCACAGACAACGATACTGCTCCGTTTACAGACACACAAACAGATGAAGGTATATCTGCTCTTGTCACTGCTCCTGACGACACCACCATAGCCTCCGAAGCATCTGTCACGTCAGCAATCAATGATTTTCAAAATAGCGACATTACAAAAGCAACATCAGGAGCTTTGTCATATAACACATCAGATGAGTACAGCACAGACAATTCTAATGTATCTGAGATGACAACTGATGATGAGGTGAACACGGTGATAGAAACAACTGCATCGTACAGCGAAGCTGCACTTCCGTCAGATACGACTGAACCGTGTACAATACCTGCCGTAACGTCATCGCCGTGCATTCCAGTTATCGAAACACCTACTATTACCACAGATGTTTCGCCGGTAAGCACCTCATACACACTTGAAAAGTCAAGCTGTCCCTTGCCGGAACAGATATCGGGAACACAGATCGATCCCGTCACAAAACAGCCGATCCCGGTTACTGCTCAGGTAGATTTTGACGGCGAGATGTGGAGCATTACTCTTGCGGAATCGTGCGTTGATGCCGGCATTTTATCTGGCACAGTTGTTGACGATGTCCTTTATCTGTCAGTGATTTGTCTGAACAATGCAGCTGATATCACTGATGAAACAATTTGTTTTTCCCTGTTTTTCTCGGATGAGATAAACGCTGATATTGCTGAAATATATGTAGACCGTAGGGATATTGACGATGAAGAAGAATTTCATCAATTATATACTGATACGCCGATCATTCAATATGAAACTTGTTAAGACAGAATGGAGATGAAACCAATGATGTTATAAGAAAACATAATCAACAAAGTATGAAAATTGGAATTTGATAGCCGCAAAAAATTAGAATCTCATATTGATTTCAAGGAGATGATTTTATGAAAATAAAAAAGTTTACAGCCGCAGCCATTGCTCTGACCTGTGTATCCAGCATGATTTCCAGTTTTGCTATTTCAGCAAACGCTTTCACTAATTATGACTCCTCCCTCTTGATCCCAATCGATTATTCAGAATATGGTCTTGGATGTAACATTGATAGTACTGTTGATGTGGCTGATGCACAGCAAGCGGACGTGATTGATCCTGATTATCAGGAAGAATATACTTTTGTCAACGGTGAAGAGAGAGTCACTGTTGACAGATATGAAGCAACACAGCGATCGCTGTATGTGATCAACACATACGGAGACAAGGATTATTTCGGTATTGCTTTTGAAGAATTGACATCAAAATCGATTACACAGCCTATGGATACCGCGGCAGAAAATGTTGCTCACTTCTTTGAACTTCCGCTCAGTGAGATAGAATCCAAGCTTGATGTAAGCCGAAGTGAATCAAATACAAGTCAGATAGTTGTATCATTCAGCAATGATCAGCTGAGGAAACTGGTGTCTGAACTTGAACCGCAAAAGGAAGAGATCGGAAACGATTCGGAGTTGTTCCGCAAAGCTTTCTTTGACCTTCTGCTTGATAAGCTTCACTTGACGGGAATTTATGATGTTGCTGATCCTGAATACCTGTATACTGTTACTGAAATTTTCATCGTTGAACCAAGCGAAGTATGGGTTCTTGATGACTTTGGAGATGACAGGATAACAATAATAACCTGCACCGATGACGGCACACAGCGGCAAGT
>CALEPT010000215.1 GCA_937910385.1 uncultured Ruminococcus sp.
GGGCTATGCACTTTTTCGAGCCCCTTTTATGCACTTTCTACTTGACAAACACAATCGTAATACTAATCATGTTTTTAAATTTGAAAGTTGAATATAAACAGCTGACAATTTGTTCAATTGTTTTTTAAGTGTGTTTTTGTTTTCATCTGAAATGTTCTGGTGAGGTCGTTTAATTGCATCATCCAATAACGTGATATGTTCTTTTATTATTTCCATAATACAATCATCGTTATTAGAAAATATGAAATCATTCATATTACGGTCATCAATCAGATCAATCAATGATTCATTAATTCTGATGAACTGATCAATTTCAACATATTCGTTTAAAGCATATAAAGCGGATACGTCTTTCATACTTTTTGCGAATTCGGTGAATACCACGGAAAATTTTTTATAGATCTTTATGAAACAAGTACTCATTTTACGAATCGTTTTTTCACCTATATCTTCATCTTCTGTACTTATGAATCGTCCTTTGGTGATATCTTCATTTATTTTGTTATCTGCCATATCACCTATTGCTTTGAGCTCTTCATAGAATTTAAATATACACTGAGATTTTAAGATACCAATCAATTCCTGAGAATCAATTAAAGCGAAACTGTGAATCATCGATATTATTATATCGATATCTCTTTCAATCTCTGGAAAGAACTTTCTGTCAAGTAGTTCATAGAACTCCATAAACTTTTTTCTGGGTTTGAATAATTCTATAACCGGTCCTTTCTCAACATTATTGATATCTAATATATCGGATATTAAATCTTCTGTGCATTGGAAATGGTTCTGCTTGATTGCATTCATGCTTTTTGATGCATATTCAAAACTATTATTCATTTTAATTCTCCTTTCTTAATATTGTTCACCTGTTGTAAAGTCGATGTGTTTATCTTCTGCTTATATTATACAGCATTTCAAGAATAACTTGGTCGCCGTCAAGGCGACATTTTTGCCTCTTAACAAAAAAAGAACTCCCATCACTGGGAGTTCCTTATAAGTTCTAAGCCTTCTTCATCGGGTTCGGGTGTGATGGAGTATACACATGTTTCATCACACATATGTGCACATCTACATGTGTATTTTCCAATTTTAATAAGTACAAAATTATCTTCTAAGCAGTAGGGATAATCTCGCTTTTCTTCATTTGTAAGAATTCTCATATAGGAACTCCTTTCATATGCATGCGACAACCGAAACTGTACCGGTGATACTAAACGATCAATCTTCATACCTTTGCTTGAAATATTGGCAGGTATAAGTTGCAAGTGTTTCTATTCCGCTGCCTTTTTTAAAACAGGAATGCTTCTCGGAGTTGTCAGCGGTGAATAACATACCGCCGCGAACTATTCCGATAGTGGTACTGCCGATCGCACCATTCCAGTGTTTGCATAGCAGACAGCATTTCTGAGTGCGTGAAAACTGCATATTTGCCATTTCGCTTACCTCACTTCTTTATTTTATTCCTGAAAGGATCGGTCTTTTCTCCGCTTGCAATGCAATCCGGGCATGGACTTGTCACGCATTTTATCAGTCCCAGTTTGTAAGGACATTCCTTGCATTTGCGCATATATTTTGGTATCTTCACTTTGGTCATTTTACTCACCTCTCTGAAGAATGTCATTTTACCTTCTTCTTCCAGTTCCTTTCTATCGGAACACAACCTCTGACTGATGAAGTTACAGCAGACATCGCATCATATACAGAGGCTGTTCCGCATGCAGAAGCTGTATAATTGACAGCTCTGTCCTCAGATATTCCGATATCAGCAGCAGCGGAAACAGCATCAATATTAGCGCCTATGAAAATGAACTCCCAGCCGATCTCTTTCTTGGCTTCTATCATTTTCCTGACCTTTTTCAGATCATATTTCCGGCTGGCATTTTCCATGCCGTCGGTTGTGATGCAGAAAAGAGTGTGCTCAGGAACATCCTCCTTCCGTGCATATTTGTGAATATTCCCGATGTGGTGTATCGCTCCGCCGACAGCGTCAAGAAGAGCAGTACATCCACGGGGGAAATACTCCTTATCGGTCATTTTTGGAACGTCCGCAAGATCTATCCTGTCGTGTAGGACTTCACTCTCGTTGTCAAAAAGGACTGTAGAAACAAAGCATTTTCCGTCGAGTTTTTTCTGCTTTTCGATCATTGAATTGAAGCCGCCGATAGTATCGCTTTCAAGTCCCGCCATTGAACCTGAACGGTCGAGTATAAGTACGAGTTCTGTAATATTGTTTTTCATAATGATTCCTCCTTGAAATTGGTAATCTGTTTTCTTCTGTGATCATATAATACCATATTTCAAGGGGAGAGTGGTCGCCTTCAGGGCGACATTTTATGAACCTATCAAAACCTGATCAAACTTGAAAAGAGCTTCGTTTATCTCGTAAATGTTATAATTGCCGTTCTCGATAAAATACCGGACAATTATGTCAAATTTACTGGAATTTGACAGCCCGAAGCCTGCCTTTAATAGCATCTCTTTTGTTTCGTCAATATCAAGCTCCAGAGCGATAGCAAATGCAACAGCAGTGACTTTCTTAGGGTGATAATTCTTGTTGGAACGTATTTTAGAGAACAGCTTTCGGTCGATATTTGCCTTTTTATAGCAATCCGAATCAGTCATGCCCTTCTCATCAATCTTCCGCAGCAGCATCTCAGTAAAGCTCTCATCTATCATTTTCAGCTTTGCCTCAATACCTTCAATGCAAGTGCCTCCGATAGCAGGAAAACTTGAATGAGCTGAACGAGCTTTCCCTTTGCTATTAGAAGCCTTTTTTCTGAACAGACGGAATGGCTCATTTGTACTGAAGGCAGTACCTACAGCCGCTGAATATCCCCACATTCTTGATTCATCAAAGTAATTATCATCAATAAACGCCTGGATATCTTTCAGTTTCTTCCTTCCGATGTCGAAAGACTCCCGGTCGAAGATAACAATAGTTATCTCCATATCATGAGCCTTCAGGAACGCAGAACAACTGTCCACTGCTATTTTCAAAGCCTGATCCTTCGGATAGCCAGATGCTCCCGTTGATATAAGGGGAAATGCGATACTGCGAAACTTATTTGCTGCTGCGATCCTGAGACATTCTTTATAACAGCTACGGAGCAGCTTAGATTCATTATTCTTCCCGCCGCTCCACACAGGTCCGACAGTATGTATAATGTTTTTGGCAGGCAGCTTGCAGCCCTTGGTCAGCTTTGCCTTTCCGACCTCACAGCCGCCGAGTTTTCTGCATTCATCCAGCAGTTTTGGTCCGGCAGCACGGTGGATAGCTCCATTAACTCCACCTCCACCGAGAAGGGAAGCGTTTGCAGGATTCACTATTGCATCGACTTTCAGCTTTGTTATATCATCACGAATAAACATTAACGGCATATTATCGCTCCTTACTCTGTTTTTTCATATTATACCATGACTGATGTCGGATTGCAATAATACTCTCATTTAACGTAGTATGGAATGTTTCTTTATGTTATCGAAATAAAACACTACAGCAAAATGAATGTCTTGACAGTTTGAGCTTGTTTATGAAATTACATTTCGCTTATCGCTATTGATATAATTTCTCTATGTGCGTTCCTGCCTCTAAGGTGAGCTTCTGCCTCTTCTTTTGAATGCGCAGATATTATTCCGGAAACACTTCCGCCTTCTTTCCAATAAATTACATAACGAAAATTACGCATCTTTACACATCCTCCTTTTAATATAATCCGGATTTAACAAGGCTCACAGCCCGCAAGATAACATAAAAATTCTTAGTATCTGGATTAATCAGATTTCAATCATTCCTTCGATATTTCACTCATTGAGTGAAATGAAATCAAGCGGGATGAGCGTATATCAAATCACGTTGTATCAGACATCTTTAAATATCATTACTGGTAAGCTTTCAAATCAGCGAGTGGTAACTTTTGGGGGACAAACACAACAACAATTTCAAACTGTCAAGACCTCCATTTCGCTGCAGTGTTTTATTTCGTATAGTGATTACTGATATATCAAATCATTTTCATTTTCTTTTTAGAATTATACCATCTCCATTTTGAGTTATTTTATATTTTCGCAATTTACTAAAAGAAGCAATTTCCTAATTCTTTTTCGTTCTTTAAGTATATTGCCATATGTATTCCTCCTTTAATTCATTTCCAACTGTTTGTTTTTATTCTTGTTGAAGAACGGCAGATAAATCCTTTTAGTCATAAATCCTTTTACAGAGTTGGCTACTGATTTTAAAACGTTTTTTAATTTTGGCTCGTCTTCTGTTTGGGTAAAAAGTCCATTTATAGTCCCGGCAATTACAGCGCCTTTCATTCCGAATACATCACTGGCACTTTCAACGGCTTCCTCCATGATTGCTACTTTATTTTGCTCCCATACTGCGGCAGCGGTAGATACAACTGTATTTTTGATCTTTGACAATGCCTGAATTATGGTAGTTTTTCCCTTGATTACTTCTTTAAATACCATTGCTTCTTCAACTGCTTTGTGTGCAATTGTAGCAAGTGCTCCGAAAGTTGTAGGAGGGATGATCCCGGATTCCTCTGCAATAACAAGTCCGGCAGAAACAGCAGTCTTTACGCCGTTACCAGCAACATCTATCACTGTATCTATAATAAATTCCTTGTCGCTGATTACTGCTCCTATACCTTCTTCAGAGGCTTTCATATAAACATCGGCAGCGACCTCTCTGAAGCCGGTTTTAACAATTTCGCCTACTGTTTCTTTGGCTGTGTCTTTCAGCTTGAAGTTGTTCCAGTTGTCGTCGTTCCATTCTTCGGTGTCCTGTGTATCGATCTCTTCAACGCTTGTTTCCTCAATATCAATCACATTTTCATACTCGGCGTTCGCCTTATTTATTCCATTAAAGAATACCGCAAGATCTCGTGCCTTTTCGCCGTTCGAGCTGCTATCCTCAACAACTTCATTTGCAAACCACGTTTCAGCCGATTGACCATTCACCATAGCTGCTTCCATAGAAGCCTTTTTCGCCTCAATAATGTCGAGAGTGCCAAGTATCTCATCAGATATGCTTTTGATTGCATCGACCGATTTTTCGGGCAGTTTCTCGCCTAAATATCCCTGTATTTTTAGATGATTTTGTTCTCTGTGTAATATCGGTATAGTTCCTTGAATTTCGGATTTATTGCTGCCAATGATAATGCAACTGTAATAAAATTATAGTTACTTCCAACATTCCCACATACAGCAAGTTGCTTTAGGCAAATGGAGTTTTCCGTCAACTGAACAAGATGCAAGCACATAAAAGAGCTCTATTTTAGCTGTCTTAGGGTCAAATGGTGCTATTTTTTCAAGAAGCCTTTGAAATCCATTAGATGGCGGTCTATATTCAAGCTGCTTCCTTTTGCCATTCCAATAAGCACAGTTCGCACACACTCTATCTGTTATAGGACTAAAAATATATGACATAAATAATCTCCTTATTTATAGAAATGATAAAACATATTATTCATAAACAAAATATAAACATTGGTTTAGACCTCCTAATTCTAATACGGCATTGTGTTTGCTATCAATCATCAAAGCTTAATTCAAGCGTTTCCCCAAAAACAATATTACCCTCATCTTCAGGAATTATTTTTGATCTGAATAAGTTGTTGCTTCCGCCTACTGTTTCGATTAAACCTTCAGCAATAGACTGCATAATTATTCCTATACAAGCTTGCTGAAAATAAATCATATCAACCGAACCATCATCTTTGAGGTAAAACGCTTTAAAACTTGCCATTTCTTTACAATTATATAGGTTTTCATAATTAAACATATAAATATTTTTTATAGCATTCGGCAATTCTTTCATAAAATATGTAAGAACAATTTCCCTGTATTTGAAAGATGCGAAATCACCATAGCCAATCCATTCCGGTTCAGTTATTGGTAATGGTTCTAATTTGTTGTTCTTACGCTGTTTGTTATTCTCGACCTGCTTTTTATAACGAGGATTTATATACTGAACGCTCCTTGCTTTCTGAAATTCAGTAGCTTCATTTGAATATCTGATAAACTCCTGTGGTGACGTATATCCGTGAGCAGATATAAATCCCTCTACTCTTCCCGGTATCAATGGTATTTCCGCATTTCTTATCTCTTCTTCCTTGGCAAATTCTTTATATCCGTAAATTATTACAAGGACGAATAGAATGACTCCTAACAATGCAATGATACCGTGTAAGGTGTCACCTGCATTGAATTCGTTTGTCATTGCTGAAAGATATGCAATCGCTACACCTATTGAAAAAATAATTCCTGCTATTTCATTAATCTTAGTAAATATAAACACAGCCACGCCGATCCATATTACCACGACAAATATATAGCTTATTAAGAAAGGCATATCAAAAAAATCGCAAAATAGTAAATCATCCATTTCAATTCCTCCTGTATATATTATAATGCCATACTCTACTACTATACTAACTTTTCTTAAGAGTTAATACCTGTTTTTCAACATAAGATGTAATCTCTATTTTTTCACCATCAAAGCCTTGCGCAGCAAGCATTGCATTTCTTATTTCTTCTGGAACATCATTTTCGTTGATATAATTCTGCTCTATAACTGTATCTTTACGCCATTTTCCACCAGGAAGCTTAGAATAGTTTTCTGACATATTTTTGAATCCGGCTCCGACGCGCTTAATGAAAGTTTCTGAGCCTTCTACAGTGACATTGAGAACAGACTTGATTTTTTCAGCTGCTTTTGCAAGCCATTGGATAATGTTTTTCCAATATGCATGAATAGCTGCTCCCGCAAGAGCGCCAAGAACGCCCACAATTAATAAGGTTCCTAACATAATTATTTACTCCTTTTCTGGTTTTGTGACTTTAAATTTTTCAGTTTCTTTTTTTAGCTTTTCAAGTTTAGCTTGTGTTTCTGAATCATTTGCAAATTCAGAAACTGGGAGTTTTTGAGTTATTTTACTTTTGATCCATGTCGCGTCATCACGGCTTTTTTTACTGTACAAAACGATGCTCATTACAACGTTATCAGGATCGTTTTCAGGAATGCTTATCTCACAATCTCCGCCAGCCATAATAACACCTTTTTTCTTTTCTTCTTCCAGCATATAATTATCTATTTGCCTGCCGAGTTGCTCAGTGAATTGTGCATAGGTGATTGGAGTCTGTTCTGCTACTTTTCCTTTTTTATACAGGAAGGTCAAAACACCAACTACAGCTGCTCCGATTCCGACAAGTGGTAGAATACTCATTTTTTTCCTCCTTTTATCGGTGATTCAATATTGAATTCAATGCTTTCTTTCAGTAGCTTTCTCAGCATTGAAAGAGTTGATCTTTCTTGAACAAATTCACGGTAATTGAATCGGCTTTTTATTTTTCGTTCAACTACCTCTTCATTTCCTTCTTCATTATAATACAGAACAGATACTACGATCAGGAATGTATTCCTTGTAAATTCATCTTCATTTATTGTTGAGGATATAGTACATTTCCCGCCGTAGTAGCTATGCTTTTTATCTTTGCAGAAAGATAGTATTTCATGATCTATCAGGCTATTGTAGTATTCAATGAAAGAAGCCCATGTAAACTGTTCCGAAGTTTTCTTATCTATTTTTTCCAATCCCATTTTATTTCTCCTTTATTTAAGCGCGAGTTCTAATTCTTCGGTCATATCAAGTGGCGTTCCGGGGGTCATTTGTTCCTTTATTTCGTCAGGAATCTCAGACGAGCTGATCTCTCTTGAAACCGTAGTTTTCTGCCATTGCTTTCCGTTATAGGAATAATTATCTGAGATTTCATTGTTCACTCCGAGTTTTTCTCCAACAAAAGTTTTGCATCCGTATACTACACCGTCAACCTTATCCTGTATCATAGCGGGTATTTGTTGGAGCCATTTAATAAATGACAAACGGAATTCTTCAATCATTGTTAGTATTCCTTGAGCAACAGTTTGTATAACAAATTCTTTTACAATGCTAAACAGTATCATTTAATACTCACCTCGGTTTTATTAGTTTTTTCTCTTATTGACTGCGGGACGTCCTTTTCATCTACTATTTCGCTTTTCGTTATTACTTGCTTAGCTAAACCAGTATTTGCTTTTTTACTGGCAATAATACTTTCAATAGCAAATTTGAGATCCTTGTCTGATACTATATTAGCATCGTTTTTTGCTGCATTAAGAGCAGCTTTCATAACGGCAGTAGATATATCGCTTCCACTCAATCCTGTGTAGTCCTTTGCCATTTTATGAATGTCAGCTTCGACTGGCATCTGAGAAGGTATGTAGTGTTTCCAGAGTTTCTCACGAAGTTCTTCGTTTGGCAGTTCAAATCGTATATGATAATGGATTCGTCGCATAAATGCTGAATCATAATTGCTGATAAAGTTAGTTGCGAATATGACCATACCTTCATAAGAGTTAAGCAGTGTCAGCAGAACAGAACGGGTTTGATTTACGCTGACATCTGTTGCACTGCTCATATCCGTAACACGCTTGCTGAGCAAGGCATCAGCTTCATCAAAGAAAATAATATCATCTTTGTTGGAAGGATCGTTGAAAAGTCTGGAGAGATTCTTACTGGTCTCACCGACGTATTTCGATTCGATATCAGCGTAATTGACGCAGATAAGCTTTTTATCAAGTGCCGCAGCAATAGCGTGAGCCGACATACTTTTACCTGTTCCGCTTGAACCATATAGATTAACGAATAAGTTTTTACGCTCCTTCATTACCGTTCCGAGACCCCAATCGATGAAGACTTTTTTCCAATTCTTCTGGGCGCTTACAATGGTTTTTAGCTCGTCCATCGTGTTTTCAGAAAGAATAAGGTCAGCAAATGTATAAATCGGGGCTGATTTATTAAATTGCAATTCCTGCTTCTGAGGAACTTTTGTTTGATTGTTTGAACTGTTATTATTTGAATTTGGTATTATCGGCATTCTTATCCTCCTTTATCTCAGCCTCCGAAAACGGAGGCATCTTGCTTTTACTTACATTGCAATCATGACGCGTTTTTTTGAACGTACTTTATAAGTACGAGCTTATATGGGCATTTTAAGTATTTGAGCATATTACTACCTCCTGAATAATGACTTTTTCATCTGGAAATGATATAATTATCATTGTGACTTGCCGTAAATTTCTACACTTACTGTCACAATCGCTCTTGATCTTGGAATACAGGCAATTTCGTGGTAACGGCTGACGATATTTCTGACGGCGAATACACTTTTGATTCAAGCAGTGCCATACACGCTATCTTTCGCTCCATAGAGGTATGAACATATCGATTAAGCGTAGTTTCAACGCTGGCATGACCGAGTATTTCGGAAAGCGTCTTCACATCGAATCCGGCTTGCAGACAGTTAGTGGCAAAAGCGTGGCGAAGGCTATGGTAGCTGACTGACGGTAAATCTGCTTTTTTCAGAATTGATTTGAAGCGCCGCTGTAAGGTACGAGGCTCAATAATATGGTTTGAGCCTGAGAGAATATAACAATTTTCATTGCTGCAGGATTCCCGCAGCAGTTTTATAAGAAATTTTGGTATAGGGATAGATCGCCGTGAAGTGCGGCTTTTGGGAGTATCGGCTAAAATGCAGGTACTGTGATTGCCGTTTCGTATCCGCTGTACTGTCCGTCTGACGGTTAAAATGCTCTTTTCAAAGTCTATATCTCTCCACATCAGACCACAGACCTCACCGACACGAAGTCCGGTATATAGGCTCAGGAGCACGCAAAGCGAAGTCGTACACGGATTTCTTTGGAGATATCTGCACAGGTGCAACTGTTGGTTTCGTGTAAGGAGTACAGCTTCACTTCTGTGCACCTTTGGGAGATCAACATCTGCCAGTATATTGCGAAATCCATGAATCTTAGCGGTATACTTAGCCATAGACTTAAAGACAATAATAATATCGGACACATATTTCGCTGACAAATCCGAATCCAGCTTTTCTTGAATGAAGTTATTAAGCATTTGCACCGTCAGCATGTCAAACCTCATACCGCCGAATTTTGGAAGGATATGTTTATCTACCTTCATCTGATAATTTGCATATGTTGAGGATTTCACTCGAAGCTTAACTGCCGATAGCCATTCGCTGAAAAGCTCCTTCACCGTCATCCGGCAGGTTACATGAATCCCGGGATCTCTTGATTTCAAAGGAACAAGTTTTGCACGCACTTCCGCATAGGAATGACCGTACACAGAGCGATATTTAGCCTTTCCGCTTTCATCGTATCCCGACTTATATCGCCCCTCCCAGCGTCCGTCTTTACGGTGATAAATATTTTCTCCTCTCCGTGCCATGCTTCTCCTTCTTCCTTGACCAAAATCCTGACGATAAATGAGCAGTAAATATATACAAAACTAGTCTTTGAGCCTTGTGTAATCTGCTGATTTTAATAAATTTTTAGTTAATATTTGTTATATTGAATTGAAATTCGCGTGTAATTGTGGTAAAATATAACATACAAAACATATATTGAGTCCGCCGTAAATTGTAGAAATTTGCGGCATTTTTATTATATCACAGCTTTGGTATGCTCATAAATCCGACCATATACTATTATAGTCTAAAATACGACTATTTTCAAGTAGTCGAGCATAAATTATAATAGTATTGGTGATATTTTTATGATAACTTACAAACCGCTATGGGATACAATGAAGAAAAAAGGCGTTTCCACCTATACTCTTATCAACAAGCACAATATCAGTAGCAGTACGATTCATCGACTGCGCCACGATCAGGGCGTGACTACTCAGCTGATAGACGACTTGTGCAAGATACTCGACTGCAATGTTGAGGACATTATAAAATATGAACCGTCTGACGAAAGCTAATAGCAGCTATCGACAGACGGTTTATGGTTATTATATGTATCTGCACCGCCTTCGTGATCGGCGGTTCTGTTTTTTTATATTTACATACTATCTGCAATGTGTTATAATATGCATATAAGATTTGAAATCAGCGGGGGACTGAAATGAGCAACATAGTAATACTTGTCGGCAGCATGAGAAAAAACGGCAATACCGCACGTCTGGCACAGAGCTTTGCAGAAGGTGCTGCCCAGAATAATAATGTAGAGATAGTACCGTAACTGTCGGATACAATACGGAATCATATTTGAACGAGCAGCTTGAATTCGCTTCGGATGAAGAGGAAGCACGCTGGAACTATGCGTTCTGGCTGCAAAATGATGACTATGTGTTTGGGAAGGGTGAAACAGCTGATATTGTCAGAAGATGGATAATAAACAGCGGCTTTGCGTATTGTCAGGCTTGTGATACTACTCCTGTTGAATATTAGTCCGAGATAACGGAAGCGTTCGTAGAAATTCTTATTGACATTGTAAGAAAACTGCATGAATCAGGTTTTATACAAGAGACATTTGGACGTGAAATACCTGTACTTATACATGAACTTGAATACTATTATGAGATAGGTGAGCAGAATATTCGCGCGAACTGAATTGAACTTGTAGAAGATTTTGCGAGATTTTGTGGATATTTTGATTAATAAATTTAAAACCGCCCGTGTGGGCGGTTTCTGATAATTAAGATACCGGTCTGATATACAAGCCTCAAAAAAAGGAGTTCATAGGGGAAGTCGTATGGAATAACGTATGGAATAGGTCTGAAAAATGCCTATTTTACGTGCATTTTGCTTCGACTCTCTGAAAACTTCTTCAAGCCTGAGACAAAAAGAAAAATGGCTGCATCCCGCTATTTTACGCGATACAGCCATTCTTCTCATTTACCATTCTGGCGGACAGAGAGGGATTCGAACCCTCGATACGCTATTAACGTATACACGAGTTCCAGCAGTTAGAACAACCTTTCGGCTGTTTACTGCTGTTTTTGTTTATTTTAGTTTTATTTAGTGTTCTTTTCAGAGAACGAAAACAAACGAAAATCCTCTTGTCTGTTGTGCTTGCTGTTGTCGTCAGCTACGTCGTCAGGGTGACAACTTACATTCTTATTTTACCCTATTCTGTATTCTTTGTCAACCTTTTTTGAAGAAAACAAAAGGACAGCTTTTTACGGCTGTCCTTTTCTCATGTGGTCTTCGGTTTTGTCGGCAGGGCGACAACAAGCGTATTATTTTACTTATGAGTAAACACTGAGTATGAGTTTCCTTTGCTTGTTTCTTTGTAGTAACGTTTCATGAGGTCAAAAACTTCGCCCATGTTAAGCCCTTTGTATTTCTTAGCTATCTCGTTCTGTGCAGCTATGAGGTCTTTATCCTCTTTCATTCCAGCGATTGCATCTACAGTAGCTGCCTTACCCATTTTGAACAGACCAACTCCTGCGGTTGCCAAACCAGCGATTGGTAGAAGAAGTCCTCCCGAAAAAACGCTTAGAGCTACGCCAGCACCTGCTATTGCTGCTCCTATTCCACTGCCTTTCAGCACTTTTTTTGCGGTTCTGAGATTGGGAGAACTAAGTATTACCAGTTCAGTGAGTGCAGGATCTTCTATCCTGATTTCTTGCTCGTCCTTTTTCAGTGCCTTGCTGAGTGCTTTTAAGTCTTTTACAGTCATTTTTCATTCTCCTTTGTATTTTATACTGGGGCACAGCCATAATCTATTTTTTCTTTATCGAGATACCAAATCTCTTTTCCACTTGAACTCATTTTTAATGTATAATGAAATTTATAGCTATAACTCATGGATACACCTTGAACGTCCTTGATTGATATAGTTTCTTCTGAAAGAAGTTTTTTTTCATTGTCTTCTACGCTGTATATGCTTATATCAACGTATTCAGCATTTTCTTCCGTAGATGTGAGTTCCATTACAGCTTCCTGCGTTCCTCTGCCTCGCCAAAGGCGATTTCCTGCATCATCTTCAACTAAGAACAGCATCATTTCCTGCTCATCGTCCAAGTTCACAAAGTTGAACTTGAAGTTACAAAGCTTGTATCTCGGCTTCACTTCTTCTTTAACTTCTTCAACGCTTTCTTCTGCCTTATTTTTAAACAATCCAAAAAGTCCCATTTTCATTCCTCCTTGGTATTTATTTACTTCTTGTATAGTATTGTATCACACTTTTTTACATTTGTCAACCCTCATTGTACATATTTCCACCATTTTAGTATATATTGATTGTATACTATTTATAGATTGGAGTTGAGTTTTAGTGGATTTTGGTACGAGGTTGAAGGAACTGCGAAAGCAGAATGGTCTTACACAGCAACAGCTTGCGGAGCGTGTAGGAGTTACGAAGTCAGTGATTTCTTTTTATGAGCTAAAGGAGCGTGCTCCCTCTCCCGACGTTCTCACAAAGCTGTCCTACATTTTTCATGTTAGTACTGATTATCTGCTTGGTATCGAGCGGAACAAAACTGTTGATGTTACTGGTCTTTCTGATGAAGATATCAGGGCTGTTCAGCTTATCGTTGACAGATTAAGGAACAAGTCCTGAGAAGTTTTTCTCCTCGCAGAAAACGTAGACAGCAAAGCTATCGTCTATGATGTGGCACAACTGGTGGCATTTTTCTCCGTTCTCTCCCAAGATTATTGTTATCCACTCAGGCTCAGCAGTTTCTATCCTCTCAGTCATTCCAGTGTCACGGTAGTTGTCGAGATCGTTCTTATTCTCCACAAAGAAAAACGCTCCGAAACTGCCTATGTCGTAGGTCAGCCATTCCTTGCAGAGCTTTAGCAGTTGTTTTTCCATGCTGTCTGCTATGTACTGCGGTATTCTGTCAGATTTCCACAGGTCGAGAAGATTTGTTATTCGTACCATTATTTCACCCCCTTTACAGCAAAAATGGGCGAACGCTCCAAGCGTTCGCCCTTGTTTTATCCTATTTTTGAGAACAGCTCGTTGTCAAACTTCTCAGCGACTTCCTCTTTCATTTTCGGCGTAACATGGGAGTATGTGTCCATTGTTACACCTGTGTTCGCATGACCTAAGTTCTCACTCATGACCTTTATCGGTATTCCGTAAGACATCATGAGCGTTGCGTTAGTGTGTCTCAGGTCATGATAGCGTATGTGCCTTAGTCCCAGTTTTTTCAGAAGTTTAGAAAACTTTGTTGTGAACGAGCCTGTATTGTAGTAGCTGCCGTCACTCTTACAGCAGACAAGGTTATTTTCGTTGTAAGAGCCGTTCAGTACTTTTCTGTCTGCCCACTGCTTTTCTCTGCGTTCTCTGAGTGCTTCAAGGACAAAGACAGGTATCTTTACCTTACGTTCACCAGAAGCTGTTTTAGTAGTGCTTACGACTGTCTGTCCCTTTATTGTGCTGACACTCTTGTTGATGTTTAGTATTCCTTTGGAGAAGTCAACGTCCTTCCACGTCAGGGAGAGAACTTCGCCACGTCTCAGACCTATTCCGACAGCAAGAAGTATTTCAAGGTAGATGTCCGTTCCCTTAGTCTTTTCAAGAAGCTCTCTGACTTCCTGCTCTGTGTAGTAGTCGTTCTTAGCCTTCACCTGTCGGGGAACTGTTGCGAAGTCTGCCTGATTGTTGCTTAGTACCTGCATTTTATTGAAGTATTTCAGACAGGCTTTCAGATTGGTGTGGATGTACTGAACGCTTCTTGGTGAGAGTCCTTCTGCTTCGAGATCGTTGTAGAAAGTTTGTATCTGCATTGCGGTCAGCTTCTGTAGCTGGACACCGCCTATGCCGTTCTTTATGTGACGAATGTTTACTTGGTAGCCGTTCTTTGTGTTCGCTTTCAGATTTGGCTCAACAGATGTTGTGTACCATTGGTCTAAGGCTTCTGCTACTGTCAGTTTGCTTGGCTCGTTGTAGGTGTTGTGACTGAGTTGACTTAGCTTTTCCGCAAGTGCCTGCTGTGCTTCTTTCTTGGTCTTGTAGGTGTAGAAGTCACGCAGTCTCTTTCCGTTACCGTCAGTGCCACGCTCTATGACAACTTGGTAAGTCACCTTGCCGTCTTTATGCTTGCGAGGTCTTATGTTACCGCTCATTTTTGTTACCGCCTTCCTTTAGTATTTGAGGGAGGACGAAGCCTCCCTCGATTGTGATTATTTTCCTATGCTTGTTCTCAGCCAGTCTGCGAGAGCCTCTTCACTTGTACGGTAAGTATTCCCCAGCTTTACTGAGGGTATCTTTTCGTACCTCATGAGTTCCAGTGCCTTGACGTAGCCGATTTTAAGTATGTCCGCAACTTCCTTTGCACTAAGGAGCTTTGGCATTATTGTAGTATTCATGATAACTACCTCCTCAGTACTATAATGTACATCTGAGTTATTCACTTGTTTCGCATTATTATTCTTCATCGCTGTCGTCCTCCTCAGTTTCATCGAAAAGAGGTGTTACTTTGTCAAAGAAGGAACGTTCTGCTTCTACACCTTTCTTGTTGCGAGTTACTATGTTTTTCACAGTAAACTCTATTGAAGTGCCGATTATTTCCTTCTCGTCGAAGTCCTCGGCTTCTGCTTCATCGTCGATGTAAGCATCAAAAACATCAAACAGAGGATGGTCTGGAGTAACGGTATCGCTAACCCAGATTGAGATCATTCCGTCCTTAGTTTTAACTTGTACGTCGTAGTAGTCGCCCTTAGAGACCTTCTCAATGCCGAAGATCTCGCCGTTATGCGTTACATCTTCAGCAAGAGTATTTATTTTGATTTGTCTTGTGAATTTCATGGTCAGTATCTCCTTTGTAAGTATTGTTATATAATTTTACTACAAGTACCTTAGTTGGTATCTTGTCAATGATTATCTTTGAGTAGTAGGTATCGCTGCGCTGTCTGCGTATGCAACCCATTTTATCTAAAGCTCTCAGGCAGACAAGTTTGCTCGAAAAGCCGTTGTATTGAACTATTTTATCGAAAGTGGATTCCAGAAGAATCACTTCGTATGCAGGATAGATTATACCCTCTAAGTCGCCAAAGCCGAACTGAGGTGAGCTTTCAGGGTAGAGTGATTTATTTCTTGCTATCCTATCGCAGATAGCATCGAGGACTTGTTGTCCTATGTTGTAGTTCTTGCTTATGTCACGATTTCTGTCAAGAAGAAGTCCTATTATGACTTCGGGATTTATGTTGTACTTATGCTCGGCAAGTATCTGAGCTGTTAGAATGAGTACCGTGAAGCTTTCCGCTAACCTATCTGTCAGCGGAGATTTCTCAGATTCAGGTATGTTTGCGAGGAAGTGCTGCTTTTCCTCATTGTAAGCATTGATGTAGTCATGTAGCGGACAATGTTCGAGGTAGGAGACTATTTCCCTGCCTGTATGTCCGTAGTTGTTTAAGAAAAAAGCTTTGCACTCGTTGCTGTGTTCAGCAGAAAGTGTTACAGGGTAGCAAAACTCGACTGTTCGTACCTTTAAGCCGTTATTTTTGTTTGTATGCTCCAGCAGGGAACTTTCACCGCTGCTGAGTATCGTTGTCAGCCATTGTTTGGTTGGCTGTTGTTGCAGATCCTTCTGTAGTCTTTGCCTATTGATTCCCTGTTGTAAGTTGTAGAGAGTGCTCGTCAGGTCGAAACGGCAGATGCTTGATTCGTCCAGTGCCACTGTTACGCCA
Source organism: uncultured Ruminococcus sp. (assembly GCA_937910385.1). GTDB lineage: Bacteria > Bacillota > Clostridia > Oscillospirales > Ruminococcaceae > Ruminococcus. The sequence goes on from CALEPT010000215.1 coordinate 16,492, forward strand.
AAGTTATTGGCAAGCTGATTCATGAGCGACAGTTCCGTCTGATTCCATGTTCCGAACAGTCCGCTTTCTACTGTTGGCTTCCCCCAGACTGAGGTTGTTAGAAGTGCTGTAGTTTTTCCTTGTGAGCTGTCTCCGTAGAAGTGGTAGAGCATTGTTGAAAGTGGCAGTTCCTGTCCAAGAAAGCTTTGTACCGCACTGCTCGCACTTATCGTGTATGCCAGTTGCAGAAGTGGAGCATTGTTCAGAAGTCTGTTGAGTTGCTTTTTGTCAAAAAACTTGCTTTGTTCCAGTTTTACTCTGCTTATGCACTTCCTGTCTTCGTCCCTTGCGTATCCCCAGAAGTGGTTGTTTTTGAAACCGATGTAGCTTGATTCAGTTATCTTTTCGGCATCGTCCTCTTGAAGCAAAGCAAGCATTAGTACTTCCTTTGTCCTGTCAGGATTGAAGCTGAACCCCTTTGCCGTCAGACTTTCGAGATTCCTCGAAGTAACGACTGACTTGTCAACCGTAACTTCTTTCTCACCGTTTGGAGTTGCGAGGAGCATTTCATACTTAAAGACCTGAGTATCTTCGTTGCAGATTACCTTTGTTATGGTGAAGTAGCTGCAAAGGTATTCAAGTTCTGCTTCAGAACCAGAAGCATCTACGGTGTAAATGTTATTGTCGTAGTTATAGTATTTATTGTAGCTGAGTTTATCTTTGTCGAGGTCGGGTATTTTCATTCGAAAAATGTTTAGAAACTTCATTGATTCTATTTCCTTTCCTTAGATTTTTCAGAAACCTTGCGTTTCTGTGCCTTTATCATAGCATTTCTATTTCAGGATATCAAGTGATTTTGAGAAGTTTTCGCCTATTCTACGGGATTTTCTACATCATTTTTTTGAAAAAACGACCTTTTTCCCCATACTCGAAACAGTACGAAAAGGCAGTCATATTTCGAATTTCAAAATTGTTTCTTTTTCTCGAAAATTTGTTGATTTTGACGAAGTTTTCTCCGCTCGCTCGGTGTACGGATTTTGCCGCCCTCCTCACAGCACTACGGCACAACGTCAAAAAAATCCAGCGAGCACCCGACGGGCGGCAAAAGCCGTCCACCGAAGCTCGCTGCGTTTATGATTATTCTGGTATGTCGATGTTTTTGGAGTTTTCAGTTTTTTCAGCTTTTTTCTCAGTGTGTGCGAGAAGTTCCTTAATGTTTACCTCCACCAGTGAGAAACTATTCCTTACGCTCGGAGTGAGTATGTGTACATTCTCTTTACCGTTTCCGTCAGACACCGCAAGAACTCTCTTTTTCGCTGTTTTCAGTACTTTAAGGACTTTTACCTCACGTTCTTTAAGATCGTTCCGTGTAAGATTGCCCCATGAGATTATGACCTCAGAAGCCTTTTTAGCGTACTCAGCGATTATTTTATCAGTTTCCTCGTCAGCAAGAGTTTCAGTTTTTCCAAAGATTCCGCTGCACAGGTTCACAGAGTAGTAGCCTCCGTAGCCAAGAGTGTAAAGGTTATTCGTTATCAGTGAGTTCGTAAGTTCAAGGTAGATTCCGTCAGCCTGTCCGCTTCTTTTCGAGACAAAGAGGGGGATAGGCTTCTTTTTGTCCCAGATTCTTGCCAGTAGGTATCTGTGAGTATCGTCATCGCTGTAGATACCGAAGTTTTCTATCTGATTGGATTCTTCACGCATTTTTCTTTCCCTCCTTCTTTTCTTCGTTCTTAGATACTTCCTCGACTATCTTAGTTCCGACTGCCACAACAACAGTTACTATCGCTCCGAGTATCTCCTTGTTGATTCCGTTCATTTTCTTTTCCTCCTTAGTATTCTTCTGCGAGAAGCATTGTTGAGTACTCTCCGCTGTCTATGATGTAGACTTTTTCAGTTTTTTCAGTTGTTTCTGAGGTGTATGTGTGAGTTCTTGAGAAGTGTGGGACTTCCTGAGAGTGTCTGACGGTAAGCGTTCCGTTGTGCCACGTCAGCTCGAACACTTGTAGGTAGTCTCTTTTTTTGTTGGGTATCTCCTCGACCAGTTCCCAAAGTGTGAGCTGGACAAGCAGTGGTATCCTCTCGTCAACTCCTCTTGTGAGGTATCTTTTGTTGTCGAACATTTTTCCTCCTTCCTAACGCAAAAAAGCTCCCTGCGTTCGGTGCAGGGAGCTTCTGAGGACAGTCGTTTTCGTGTATCTCTCTACGGTGTTTAGCCTTTTGTGAGAACAACATTTTAACAGACCTTTACTATTTATGTTTTTTATTGATTATTTCTTTTGAGTGTTTTCGGTTACTACGTCGTCTTTTCGTCGTCACGGAGCAGTTTTCAAGGGTATTTTCTCCGACTTTCAGACAAAACAAAAAACTCCCGAAAACGTCTGTTTTTCGGGAGTTATCTGGCGGACAGAGAGGGATTCGAATGTTTGAAACACGCCGTTTTCACCTGTTTATAGCCACAAATTTTCTGCGTATGGAATAAATCATATGGAATAGATTTTTTGCAGCAATTCCATATGGCAATTATACTATGGCCTCTATCAGGGCCTTGTCCTTAAATTGAACAATCTTAACTCCGGATTTCTTACTGTCATTGAAGCAGAATGTGAGCAGATAGCCTGTTTTAAGTCCGTAGGAATCGAGGTAGTCTGAGAGTTGTTTCTCGCCGTCCTCGTTGTACTTTTGACCGTGCCATATCTTCAATTCGATAATGTAGCGCTTGCCGAGATAGTCGATAACTATATCCATGCGGCGGTTATCACGGGTCTGTGCCTCAACGTAATAGTTGCCGATACCGTTAATTATCGGACGGAGATAAATAAGGAAACACTTTCTTCCGTCCTCCTCGATGAATTTCTCGGGCTTATCACCGTATATCTCATGGAAGTGAGCGATAAACCTTGTCAGTATCAGTTCTACATCAAGAACGCCGTCCTTGACGAATTCAGGCTTATCGAACGTGCCGGCCTTAAAAAACGAAGTGTCTCGCATTTCCTCTGATGTCAGAATCCAGTTGTAAAGTTTGGTCTCAAATATTCTGTTAGCTATAACAACACTATTCTGCTCAATGCGAACAAATCCGAACAGAAGAAGCATTCGTATTGATTCATTCTCAGCAGTATACGGAATTCTATCGCCATTTGTCAGGATTTTTATGACGTCTTTTTTCAACGCAGGGTAATCCTCAAGTTTGTTTATAAGTGAATCAAACAAAGGAGAATTAGCATTCTGGACTATGTTAATTGCCTTGAGAACGCCGTTTTCAGTCCATTCGCCGATTTCTTCATCTATAACTTTACATATGCTTGATACCAGTACAGGATATCCCGAAGTATAATCATAGATAAGCTGAGCGATAGTCTTTATCTCCATACCAGTCTTATGGTCGCTTTCGTAGTCGGAGAGCATACCTGCGATACCTTCAACAGTCAGACTCATATTAACATTGAAGTCAACTGCGATATTCCATGGGCTGTTGTGCTGATGATCGGAATCATCACGAATTTTCTGCTTCAGATTACGGATATCTCTTACACCTGCAAGTATCACAGACTTGAAAATCGTTATTTTATTGCGCCTCAGATAATAACCTCTGAGCATACTGAGAAAATCTATGAAAACCGCATTGTTAGAGGCTGTGTCTATCTCGTCGATAAGAAGCACAACAGGTTTTTCTGCTTCGATACAGATATCGCAGAAAACGTCAAACAGATCAGCAAGAACAAGCTCTTTACCGGATTTGATTTTTTTCAAAGTATCAGCAATATCGCTGCCTACTGCTTTTCTTACCAGTTCATTGCGGTACATCTCACGGGCAAAAGCAGAGACAAATCTCTCCTCAGTGCTGAAATCTGAATTGCTGAGGAGTTGAAAATCCATACTGATAACGAGATAGTCCGGAGTAAGAAATGTTTCAAGTGCATTAAGAGTAGTGGTCTTTCCATACTGCCTTCCGCGGTTGATAACAAAATAGTCTCCGCGGTCAATCATCTTCTTTATAGCGACAAGTCGTTCGGTTATATCGACCATATAGTGCTGATCAGGGAAACAAGCTCCTGTTGTATTAAAACGCTTTTCCATTTTTTCACCGCCGTTCATATATAGGAATCACTAGTTATAGTATATCATATCTTGGACAATAAATCAACCTGCTATAATAATCATTAACGATGTCTTTGATTATTATATAGCAGAAGCTAAATAGTCATATGTCCTGATAATATAGTCCTTTATCAGGTCATAGTTTGGACTTACATTGGGGAAAGCTGCTTTGGTTTCGATCTCTGCTTTCGTTATACTACCAATAATTGTTTCTCTATCGGGTAATTCGGATTTGAGGACTTTGCAACACACCTCATTTGATAGGAAGCTGTCAGTAAAGACATTACCCTTAACGCTGTCTATCCTCGGAACGCCTGTTGAGATAAGTCCGAGGTTATAGTCAAAACAAGGAGCAAGTCCGATGATCTCACCTGTTGTACTGTCACGAAGCACGCCTGCGTTCTGATTATGCCTGTCGTCATTATGGAGCAGAGCGTCATAGAATACCATCATAACATAAGGCTTTACCAGCTTTTCGTCAAGCCGAGGTATAATGTACTCCGGCTCATCGTGATCTGTATAGTAGTTGCAGAACGGTTCAAAGTCAACCTCAGCATTGTCAGTGAAATCCTTAGAGATAATAAAAGTGGTCGTGATACCTGTCTCAGAAGATGCAGAATGCTTTATTTCATACTCGGCAACATCAGCTCCAATAGCTTTAAGGAACTGATAAGAGTAGTATTCACTGATAAGCTCCTGAGTATTTCCGTGCTTGAACATATACCAGTTTCCGTCAATATAACGCCAAGCCTTTTCGTAGCTTCCGACTGTACCGAGTTCGCGATAGCCTTTGGTGTTGCCGCTGTTTGAAGCAGAAGAGCCATACAGAGCAATATCAGCGATCTCTTCATTATACTGCTTCAACGAAGTATAATCCAGCTCCTCGTCAGCTTTTTGTATCCACCAGTTGTCGGTTATGGAAATTCCGTGACCTATATCAATTACCTGCTCTATATCATCAGGAGTTCTCAGACGGAGAGCCTTGAACAGCTTCCTTGAATGTGAACGCCGAGTATCAATACTCCGATTCGCAAGCCAAAAATCAGTAGACTCATTTGCTAATAAGCAAACAGGACATAAGGATTTGATAATAATTTCAGTGAATCTGTTTCCACTCACAAGGGCAACTACTTTGTCCTTGTGCATTATCTTGTAATCCATACGTCCTCCCTTATTTGAGGTCAAGATTTCTCATACCCTTCATAATAATACGACTGTTCAATTCCTTTGAAGATAACTTCTCGGTCGTCAACTTTATCCGTAAGGTTAGGCTGTATCAGGAAGCGGAGCTCCAGATCATTGATGGGACTACGCTCCATAGCCTGCAAATACTGCTCCTTATCAATAATTGCCCACTCAACAACCATACCAAGATTCTTTTTCAGTATCATATCGAGCCATATCCGGGTGCTTCTGCCGTTACCCTCCATGAACGGGTGAGCAACATTTATCTCAACGTACTTAGCGATTATTTCCTCAAATGTGCTTTCCGGCATTTTTTCAACGGCTGCAAGCACTTCTTTCAGATAAAGCGAATTTGCAAATCTGAAGCCGCCTTTCGCTATATTCTTGGTGCGTATCTCTCCTGCAAATTCATAAAGTCCGTTAAACAGAGCCTTGTGGATATCCTGTAAGCCTTTGACAGTACCTACTTCTATACGATCTATATCACCTGATACAAATAACTGCTTGGCGTTTTCAAGACTCTTAGCATCTATTTCGTTCTGATTCATACTCACGCCTCCCTGCTATGTTGATTTTGTATATATTATATCACGAATAAGGCTGTTAGTCAAATGAAAAACGACTATGCACAGTATAACTCAAGCTCACATTCATTTACGATATATTTGCATTATCTCCTTGACTTTTGCCAACAATAATAGTATAATAATATCAAATCACGATTTACTAAATTAAGATTTGATTAACGAGGTGAGCAAATGTTTATTGGCAGAAAACAGGAACTACAGTTCCTTGAAGATAAATATAACAGCAAGAACGGTCAGCTTGTCGTGCTGTATGGACGCAGGCGTGTTGGTAAAACTGAGACTCTGCGTGAGTTTTGCAGGAACAAACCGCACGTTTTCTATTCATGCCGTGAGATATCAGACAAATTACAGCTCCGCAGCTTCTCTGAAAAACTCCTTAACGAGAAGATACCTGCTGCAAGCTATATAAAGGAATTTGCCGATTGGGAAGCAGCACTCAGATGCATTATCGACCTGCCATACGAAGACAGAAAAAAGCTGCTCATAATCGACGAGTTTCCGTATATGTGCAAGAACAACGAGAGTATCCCGTCTATCCTTCAAAACCTGTGGGACGAGATATTCAAGGATGAAAACGTTATGATAGTTCTCTGCGGCAGCGCTATGAGCTTCATAGAAAAGGAGTTGCTGGCAGAAAAGAATCCTCTTTACGGAAGAGCTACCGGTATATACAAAATGGAGTCAATGGGCTTCTATGATGCTGCAAAGTTCTTCCCTAACTATTCAGACAGGGATAAGATAATCGCCTATGCTGTTCTCGGAGGTATCCCACACTACCTTGCTCAATTTGATCCCTACTTATCGCTTGATGACAATATAAAAAAGAATATTCTTACAAAGGGCTGTGCACTATACAGCGAAGTCGAGTTCCTGCTGAGGCAGGAGCTTCGGGAAACGCCGCTTTATAATTCTATCATTGAAGCAGTTGCTCTCGGCAGCACTAAGCTCAACGATATCAGTACAAAATCTCTTGTTGAGGATACGTCAAAAACAAGCGTATATCTTAAAAACCTCATAGAGCTTGAAATAATCGAGCGCGAGTTCTCTGTTGACGACGGTACTAAAGAACGTGCAAATACCAACCGTGGACTGTACCGCCTGACTGATAACTTCTTCCGCTTCTGGTACGCCTACGTTTTTACCAACTACTCAGAGCTTGAGGGAGGCGATGTTAACGGCGTTTTCGAGTATGCTATAAAGCCGAGTCTTCATGAATTCGCATCATTTGCCTTTGAGGACGTTTGCCGCGAATATGTCAGAGAGATGCAGAAGGCTAATAAACTACCGTTCCGATATAAGCGTATGGGGCGCTGGTGGGGCAAGACCACTGTCCGCCGTAGGGACAGGATAGAATCTCAGGAGACAGAGATAGACCTCCTTGCCGTATCAGCTAAGTCGGATAAGTACCTTGTAGGCGAATGCAAGTTCAAAGGCAGACCGTTCAGCTATGGCGAATACCTTGATACCGCTGCAAAGCTCGCATCCATAAAAGAAAAAGCCGAGTTTTATTATTATCTTTTCTCGGAAAGCGGATTTGACGAAAAAGTCGTTTCCGAGGCTGCTGATAATGATTTGATACAGCTTATAAGCGTTGAAGATATCGTCAACATATAATCATATAATTACAAAAAAAAGAGCCGGCGTTACTGCCGGCTCGATTATGTATATGAGTTATTTCTTATCCGATCCTTCAATCAGACTGTTGAAGTAGTCGTCTATCTTTTTATCGACCTGCTTGCGCTCCTCTGAGAACGTGTGCTGATACACTGATTTCAGAGTGGAGTTAGTAGACCAGCCACCGCGTTCCATAGCGTACTTATCAGGTATATTGAGCATCAACATAACGCTGGCTGACAAGTGACGGAGATCATGGAATGTCATATGATAACCGTGTTCTTCAAGCAGCTTATAGAATTTGCCGCGAAGCGTCTGATACTCCATCTGAACGACGAAATCGTCCTCTTTCTCATGAGGGACAGCCTCAATCAGGTCCTTTATGTAGTCCGGTATAGTCAGCTTTCTTGTTGATTTGTAGGTCTTATTCATATCACGAACATTGTTATTGCCGTCGAAATAGATATTACTGCGGCAGACTGTGAGAACATTACCATTGAGGTCACGGAACTGGAGCCCACGGACCTCGCTCATGCGAAGCGATATTCCGTTGATACGAATATAGTTACAACCTGAACCATATGGACTTTTCAGTTCTTCACAATCAAAGGAATCGCTTGAAAATTCGTACAGGAGACTATTGATTTTTTCATCGCTGTTACATTCAAGCAGATACCTTCCCAGACAATTCGGAGAACCGTCTGAGCAAATAAAGTATCCTTTGTAGCCCTTGCCTTTCTGGATGAAAACTGTTGCATCTGTCATAGACTTTCCCTCCATTTAATTATTGTGCCGCTCCAAAAGCAATGAGCGGTTTCATCATAATTGTTCGTGAAATATGAAAACTTGGGTATCCGGATTACCTCGTTATCCTTATTTTTAAAGCTATAGAAGCCATGCCTGATAAAGCCTATACTGTTAAAAACAGGCGTTGCCTCGTCAAGATTATAGAACGGATAAGCGAAGGTTTTGATGCCTGCCTTTTTCATAGTGTCGGCAAATTCTGTGATATCATCGCCTTCAACTGTTTTCGCAGTCATAATAATGTCGTATTCTGCTGAACGGCTTTGTTCATATGACATATATGCGATCGTTTCTCCATGAGTTAGCTTGCGTTCGATTATGTTATTTCTTATAGCTTCAAAATACTGACTTTTCTTAACCTTTGACTTGTTCGGTAATGCGTTCACACAGCTCGACTGAGCTTCAATCGCCTTGGCAACAGATACAAGTGTTGGAGCAGTGCTGCTATAGACGTACCAGACTTTGTTGATATATGCGTAGTAGTAATCTGCCATACCGCACTCGAAAGCGACCGGTTCTATACCTTCACAGTCGTATGATTCCGCTGAAAGCTTTTGGAGTAAGCTGTGTACTTTTTCCTCGTTGTCACATTCAAGCAGCCATAATCCTAAGCGATAAGGCATCCCCTCCTTGTGAATGAAATTTGCTTTGAACTTAGCAACTGTCCCATTAGTGAAAACTATTGCTGATCTCATATGTTTTACCTCCATAAAATAGCGAAGCCGTCCCGAAGGACGGCTTCTTTTTAATTTAATTTGTCGCTGCCTATAAGTCCGACAGCTATTCTTGCTCCGAGTTTCAGACCGGAATGAACTCCCACATTGAACGACGCTGATGTAAGTCTGCCGGCAATATCGTCAAGCTCCGCGGACTGTTCAGCTGTCAGTCTTTCTGAAAACTCGTGCAGCAATGCAGTTGATTTCAGATAATTGCTGTCATTACAGAGCTGGGAATCCAGCGTCAGAGCGAACTTCTCTGCAAGCTCGTCAAGTATGTCCATAGTTATCACCTCCCGAATAATAGATAAAATAGAAAAGCCGCTCCCGAAGGAGCGGCATAAGGTTTAATATTCACTTGATAAGAGCATTGTAGAGTGGTCGCCGTCGTCGATTATGTACAGCTTTTCCGTGATAGGACTATCAGATGGGAACAGGTATACTCTGCGGTATTCCGGTTCTTCTGACCTGTGAGTTATTGACTGCATACAGCCGACCTGCTCTAAATCGAATACCTGCAAATAGTCCTTCGGAGCAGGCATACTGTCTACGCATTCCCATAGAAACAGCTGGATTTCAAGCGGTATAGTGCTGTCAACTCCGCAGGTCAGATAGCGGTTGTTGTCTGGCATTTTTGATCCTCCTTTACATTATTCTCGAATACTTTTGCTATGTATTCAAATCAATAATATATATATGAAAAATCAAAAAATCCGGAAATACAGCCAATCACGTCCAAAAGCTTTTTTTGAAATAATCGATTACGTAGTAATCATATATATGAAATTTTGAAATTCTCGGAAAAGCCTTGAATCTGGTTGTTAAGTGCTTGAATAATAGAGGAATTTATGGTATGATTGCGTATAGAAGATCAAATCATTCATGCTTCGGCATTATTGTTCCGCCCATAATGGGCGGCTAAGCGATATAAAAATAAAAAGCAGTGGTATTTTAATACCACTGCCTGAGAAAAGAGAAAGAAAAATGATAATAAACACAGGTATGCGGACTGATATCCCCGCATTTTACTCTGACTGGTTCATGAACAGGATACGCGAAGGCTATGTGCTTGTTCGAAATCCGTATCGTCAGGACTGGATAACCCGATATGAGCTTGATCCTGATGTTGTAGACTGTATAGCCTTCTGTACCAAGAATCCTGCACCAATGCTGAAACACTTGGACGAACTCAAACGCTTTCATCAATACTGGTTCGTTACGATAACTCCCTACGGAAAAGACGTTGAACCTAACGTTCCTCACAAGGAGCAGGTCATGCAGGACTTCATAACGCTCTCAAAAGCAGTCGGAGTCAACTTCATCGGCTGGAGATACGATCCGATATTCATCGACGGTACATATACTCTGGAACGCCACATCTCCGATTTTGAGACAATGTGCAGAACTCTTTCTGGTTATACAAGAGTATGCGTTATCAGCTTTATTGATGTCTACGAGAAGGTCACTCGTAACTTTCCACAGGTCAGAACCGTCACTCCGAAGGAGCGTATCACCATAGGCAAGACCTTTGCAGAGATTGGCAGACGTTACGGCATAACGATAAAAGCCTGCGCTGAGGGAAATGACCTTGCTCCATATGGAGTGGACTGTAACGGCTGTATGACTAAGGAGACATTTGAAGCTGCTATCGGTTGTTCTCTTGATATTCCTAAGAAAAAATCACAGCGATCGGAATGCAGCTGCGTTCTCGGTACTGATATCGGCGCTTATGATACCTGTGCTCACCTCTGCCGTTATTGCTACGCCAATACAAGCAGAGAGAACGTGAGACGGAATATTCGTCTGCACGATCCTGACTCTCCGTTCCTTGTCGGAATTCTCCACGAAGGTGAAGTCATTCATCAGGCGGAGCAGGTCAGCTGGATCAATAATCAGCTTTCGTTTTTCTGAATATTATCTATCCTCTCGATTGTTTCGGGAGGATATTTTTTTGTCTGAGTTTGTACTATGCAGTAAGAATGTATGACAAATCTACTTTATTACCTGCAATTATTTTATAATAATTATAATAATTATTATAAATAATCTAATTATTCTAAATTATCTATTTTTTAATTAATATATTATATTTATTTATTATTCTACACACGCACATGCGCGTATATATAACACTAATCGATCTATCCAGATGAGAATATATACAGATATTGTTGTGATCGATGTGTTGATGCATCCTCACCATTTGTCATCATTCTTGAATTTTCAAATTAACTGGAGGTTATAACTCATGAAAACTGGAACAAGTCCAAAAACACTGAGAATTCCGAACGATACAATCGCTGATATCGAGAGAGTTGCTAAGGAGAAGAAAACTTCATTCTCGAAAGAAGCCATTCACAGGCTTCAAAACAAGGGCAGTGATGATAAGAATTATCCGTTACTGCTTGCTAAATTGCAAACTATCATCAACTTCAGCTTAGAAGGTGCTGAAAGCGGAAACGTTGAAATGGTCAATAAAGCTAAGGAGGAAGTAAAAAAGTTATGGGAAAGAAAATTGATATCATCAAAGTAATCACTCACGCAGATGGCGGTGAGGATTATGCTAAGAATGCGACAAAGTATCCATCAAATGAATACTGCGTAGGATTGAGAGGATATGGCGTGGACTGTTATGATCCGGCAACAGCAAAGGAGCAGTTTGAGTCTTTGGCTAAATATCACGGAAATGACGGTAAGAATCAGTTTATTCACTTCATGATGTCTTTCCTGACAGAGACAGCTCCTGATGCTGAAACGTCAATGGAGATAATCGATCAGGTCATGGAACCACTCAAAGAAGAACATCAGATTCTTATAGGAAATCACAAAAAGCAAACATTAAGTTCTGATTATCACGGACACGGTTTTGTAGGTACAACAAACCTTGAAACCGGAAAAATGCTTCATCCAACCAACAAACTCAACTACGCTATGGCTCAGAGAATGGCTGATATAATACAGAAGCCTGTTGAACTCGTTATCGAAAAGAAGAATAAAACTCCTGAGTCTGACTCTTCTCGAACTCAGACGAGTACATCTGCCAAAGGTGATAACAACAAAAACAAAGACTTCAAGAGAGTCTTCTATCCTCATAAAAACGAGAATGATTAAGATTGAATTAGCTTAATCCAATTTGAACACACTGTCTCTTCCGACCAGTAATCAGAACAGCTTGCTTTTTTCGCTTAACTTCCGGCCGTTGTGCCGGGAGGAGCTGTTCGCAACATAAGGTAATAAAAAATGTTGAATTACCAAGAATAAAACTTGACATATCACGCACAATGATATATAATATACTCGTAAGTTACTAACTCGTAATTCACTAATTTGGAGGAGCAGGTATGTTTTATTGTCGTGAAAATGAACTGGGAAAACTAAAGCATCGCTATGATGATAACAACTTTGAATGTGTTGTTATTTATGGACGCAGAAGAGTTGGTAAAACAGCACTGATAAAAGAATTCTGTCAGAATAAGCCGGTCATATTCTTTTCTGCTCTCAATGCCACATCTCAGGAAAACCTTGAAAGCTTATCAAGAGCGATTTATGAGTATAAGAATCCTGATCTTGCCGGCGGTGACGCTCCCATATATCCCAGCTATGACGCTGCTTTACAGGAAATAACTGAACTATCAAAGGAAAATCGCCTTATATTTGTAATTGACGAATATCCCTATCTTGCAAAAGCTGAGAAGTCCATATCGTCGCGGCTTCAGCATATCATCGACCATACATGGCAGAACAGTCAGCTTTTCCTTATCCTCTGCGGTTCTTCCATGAGCTTTATGGAATATCAGGTGCTTGGATATGAAAGTCCGTTGTATGGCAGAAGGACTGCTCAGTTCAAGCTTGAAGCCCTTAAATACCGTGAGATTGCAGCTTTTCTACCTGAACTTACGCCTGAACAGCTGTCACTTGTATACGGTATAACAGGCGGAATTCCTCACTATATCAACAAGCTTGCGGTCAAGAAAGACATTGATGCAGCTTTACTTGAAAACTTATTTGACACTTCTGCATACCTCTTTGAAGAGCCTGAGAATTTGCTGAAACAAGAGCTTCGTGAGCCTGCTATGTACAATTCGATCATTACCGCGATCGCAGGTGGTGCTTCACGTTCAAACGATATATCAACCAAAGTCGGTATCGAAAGCAGTAAGTGTGCTAAATATATTCAGGTCTTACTTGATCTTGGCATTCTACAGAAAGAAACTCCGCTCACTGAAAAGCCAGGACGAAAGACGGTATATGCAATCAAAGACCAGTTCTTCCGTTTCTGGTATAGATTCGTGCCTCGCAATATGACTGCTATCACATCCGGTCGGATCGAGAAGGTATATGATAAAGCAGTAAAAGAACACCTTCATGAACACATGGGGCTTACCTTTGAGGAGATATGTAAGGAGTATCTGCTTTATTATGCTGATGACCTTCCGATAACTCTTGCGGATATTGGTCAGTGGTGGGGTTCGGACAAGACTACTCGTAAAGAAGTACAGATTGATATCGTCGGCAAATCTGCTGATAACGATGAATATATAATCGGTTCGTGCAAATACCGCAATGAAAAGATCGGAGTTGACGAGCTGGAACTCATTAAGCACTACGCATCTGTATTCGGTAAGGGAAGCAAATATCATTACTACATTTTCTCACTGGGCGGTTTCACTAAGGAACTTCTTGAGTGTGAAAAGTGTGGGGAAGTCAGACTTCTTACCCTGAATGAACTGTATTAAGGAGAAACAAATGAAACAATACATCGTTGACGCATTCACGGATAAAATATTCTCAGGTAATCCTGCTGCTGTGTGCGTTCTGGACTCGTTTCCAAGTGAAGACATCATGCAGAGTACCGCAGCTGAGAACAATCTGGCGGAGACTGCATTTGTTGTCAAAGAGAATGACCGTTACCATATCCGCTGGTTCACTCCCAAGAGTGAGATCAATTTCTGTGGACATGCTACTTTGGCGACTGCTTTTGTTCTTTTCAATTACTATGCACAGGATACGGATACTCTCAACTTCTACGGCCAGATCGGTGAATATACGGTTCATAGATCCGGAGAATTGATAAGAGTGAAGTTTCCTGCTTATAAGCTGGAACATATCGAGATAACCGATACCATGATCGAAGCTCTTGGTACTATACCTCTTGCTGCATACAAAGACAGGGATATACTGTTCATTCTGCGTGATGAGGATGAAGTTCGGGACTTGCAGCCTGATATGGAGCTTTTATCAAAGCTGGACGGTGCTTGTATAGCCGTCACTGCTAAGGGTGCGGAATACGACTGTGTTTCCAGAGTATTCGCTCCAAAATTCGGTATAGATGAGGATCCGGTGACCGGTTCAACACATTGCATGATCGCTCCATACTGGTGCAAACGACTGAACGGCTCTGCGAAAAAAACTCTGTAAATTCAAAAACTGTGATAAAAACGTTATGATGGAGCGGCTTGAAAATAGTCGCTCCGATTTTTTTACAGTATACAATGAATACTGTAATTTGTCAAGGTTCTTTGGATATCAGCCTGATGGAATGGAGCGCAGCGGAATGGAATCAGGCTGATATCCGGCGGCTCAGCCGATCCTGTCGGGATACATAATCTCAAGTTCGCCCAGGACTTTGCCCCAGTTTCTCAGTGGCATAGTCCATTTCTTAGCTATCTCATGCGTTGCAAGATACAGAGCCTTCAAGAGTGCTGTATCGCTCGGAAATACGCTTCTCTGCTTGTTCAGACGGCGATAGCCGCTGTTAAGGCTCTCGATGGCGTTGGTGGTGTAAATGACCTTCCTGACGTCGGATGAGAACTTAAAAATCGGTGATATTACGTCCCAGTTCTTGTACCAGCTCTTCATAGCGTTGGGATAATCGTCCTCCCATTTTTCAGTAACACGATCAAGAGCTTCAAGAGCAGCATCCTCGGAAGGCGCATGATAGATCGTTTTAAGGTCATTTGCCAACTCCTTCTTGTTCTTCTCACCGACGTATTTCAGTGTATTTCTTACCTGATGAACGATGCAGCGCTGAAGCTCAGTCTGCGGAAATGCAGCTGATACGGCTTCTTTTATTCCTGTAAGTCCGTCTGCGCAGATGACGAGAATATCCTTAACTCCGCGATTTTTCAGCTCGTTCAGAACGCCAAGCCAGTACTTGGCGCTCTCGTTTTCACCGATATGTATTGAAAGGACTTCCTTGTGACCTGTTATGCTGACAGCAAGAATCACATATGCGGCAAGCTTCCTGATCTGTCCGTTATCACGAACTGAGAAGTGTACTGCATCTACAAATACTATCGGATATACTTCGTCCAATGGACGTTTCTGCCAGTCCTCTATCTGCGGGAGAAGGCGGTCTGTGATGTCTGAAACCATGCCATCGCTGACTTCAAATCCGTAGATATCTTCGATAGTTTCGCTTATCTGGCGTGTGGTCATCCCTTTAGCATACAGAGCAATTATCTTCTGCTCAATGCCTGAGATGTCCTTCTGACGCTTCTTTACGACTTTTGGCTCAAAACTGCCGTCACGATCCTGCGGCGCTTCTATTTCGGTTTCTCCGAAGTTTCCGCGGATCTTCTTGGTTTTCTTACCGTTACGATAGTCAGGATTGTCGGAACGTTCATATTCCTGATATCCCAGATGTTCGTCCATTTCGGACTCAAGCATTTCCTGGATCGTTCCTCCGAGAAGGTCTTTGAGAGCATTCTCAATATCCTTAGCCGACTTGATGTCATATTCCTCAAGCAGCATTCCTATGATATTCTTCTTTCCTTCACTCATTGGTTCTCTTTTTCTTCTTGCCATAAAAAATCAGCCTCCTGTGATATTATTTCTATTTTACCACAGTTGACTGATTTTTTACAGACTTTTTTTCAGAGGCTCGACTGAACAAAACGAACATAACCGCTTTCCAAGCATCTTCCCGTACCGGTATTCTGTACTGTGAATGTGCCGATGATAAGGTCATTATCTCCGGTAACGCCGTACTCTTCTCAATAAATGAAATTGTTGGTCTATAATATCTGCACCGCCTACGGGCGGTGCTTCTTTACTACTATGAGCAAATCAATCTGCTTCACCATCATTGCAAGACGCAGTGCTGACGCCTTCAATTGGTGAATATTTTGCTCATCTTCTTCATTGAGGTCTAACGATGCTCCGATATTTGCAAAGTGCTGGCTATTCTTAATCTGGAGCATACAAGCGTCTTTAACGGTTATCAGTTGTTCATTAGTGAATGTATTCAGAGTATACTCATCTACTACATCTACCAAATGATCCATGACCACAGTGGTCCCTTTAACAATATCTGAAAACGACATATCATCCTTTTCGTTATTGACTTTTTCTATCTCAGTAGTTATATTAATATATTTATTGAGACGAGATTTTACCTCATTGAATTCAATCAGGTATACAGTACCTTCTTTCACGATTTCTGTGAGTGCATTAAGATTATTAGTTGAGATCGTGGACTTATTTCTCTGAACGTAATTATCGCGAAATGTATTGAACCAACTTGCTTCTTCTCCGAATATTGTTATAACCTCAGAACTGTGATCGTACATCTCAGGCTTTGAGGAAGTGAAGAATTCATTCACGAACTCACTGAATGAATCTAAGACCGCCTTCATTTCCTCAATGAAAGCTTTTTCTGAAGAAACGAATTTGTCGGGAGAAAGATATTCTTCAATTGAAATACATCTTCCCTTTTTTATTGTTTCATACTCATCGCCGAGTATGAATTTTCCGTATCTTTCGGTAATACGGAAATGATCTTTTTTGAGATTTGAAATAATGATGTTATTATTCATTTTAATTTTCCTTTCTGATATCTGTTGTGGGTAGATATCGTAATACTGTTTATGGTAAAATAGAAATGCAGAAAAAGGGCTCCAAAAGTGCATAGGTGAA
>CALEPT010000216.1 GCA_937910385.1 uncultured Ruminococcus sp.
AATGGTGCCCTTTTTTGCGTTATTCCTCTGGGAGAGATGGGATAAGCTTCAGGATATACTTTTGAACAGCCAGTGCGTCCGACGCGGTGACTCCGTCGCCTGAGCCTGAGCAATCGGCATTTATCAGCCCCAGAGCTGTGATGTGCTCCTCATCTGTACCGTTTTCACCGTACTTATCGGGATTTGATTGCGACTGAAGTATCAGCACTGCATCTGCCATTTCGACTGTGCCATTGCAGTTTGCGTCGCCGTAAACTACATTTGTGCCTGTCGGAGGAGCTGTAGTAGTTGTTGTTGCTGTTGTTGTTGTAACTGAGCCTTTTACCCATATTGCTTCAACTGCGATGCCGACTCCGGGAGCTGCGCCCTCGATGAGGAAATCGTCGCCCGGCTGGTAAGTGACGTTATTATAGCTCCAGCCTGCGAATGTGTATCCGGATTTTGTCGCGGTGAGTTCCGGAACAGTGATAGTTTCATCTGTATACCCCGGGACTTTTATATTATCGGCTGTATTTCCCGTACCTGCCCTGAAGAGAACGTTGTATTTAACGGGTGTCCAGACGGCTGTCATGGTTACATCGCTGTAAGGCATGAGATATGAGGATTTCAGAGCGTATTCCTTTCCGTCATAGTCGCATATCCAGCCGGCAACGGTAAAGCCCTGTCTTGAAAAGCGTGATTCGTCCGCGAGGTCTCTCGGATAAGTGGCAGCCTGGCTGTAAATAGCTTCGTAACCGCTTATCATGCGGTCAACATCGCCTGCGTAGTATATGAGTGAATAATAATATCCCCATATAGCATTGAGAGTAACGTCGTGGTCGGGCATGACGAATTTATCATATGCAAGAAAATCGTTGACGCCGTCCGTCCAGCCGTGCTGCTTTGCGTCATTTCTCTGGAAGGAGATGACGGAGATAGTTACCGGACGTCCCTGAAGGTAGTTTCCCTTGGCGATGACTTCGTTATCCACATTCGCGTTTACTCCGTCGATATCTGCAACATAAGTGACTGAGTAGAAGGTATGGTCGTTTTCATCTATCCATACGGGCTCGAAAACTATCTCGTTATCTGTTACCGAATCCGGAGTTCTGTAGACGTCTCCGGGTTCGTATGCGCGTATATTGTCAGCGGTCCAGCATGAGAAGATGTATCCCTCGCGCTCGAGCTGTACATCAGGAATGAATACTGAAGCTGAAGTAGTAGTTGCGATATCGTTGAGTTCGGGGATCTCGCCGTCTTCATTTTCGGCGATCGATACTCCCTCGCCGCTTATATCGAAGACTATGGTGAGCTCGGAAGTATCGCTGCCGCTATCGGCGGCTGTTACAGGGAATAGTCCTGATGAACCGGCAGCGATCACTGCGGAGACTGCCGCAGCGGTGAGTTTTTTTAACTTTTTTTTCATGTTTTCCTCCTATCCCGGTGTAAAGTACCGGTCACTTAAAACGATTTTTTTCCGGATCGTAGGTGTATCCGAGCGAGGAAAGCTTATCCTGTATATCCGTGCAGTCGATACACAGGCTCTTGCACAGCTCCTCAAGAGAGGGATACTCGTCTCGGAGCTTGGTATTAATGTAGCTTAAAAGTATAGCCGGGTCGTTTGGTATGTTCATAAGGCGTTCACTCCGGAAAATTATTGATATACGCCTGCCGAAGTGCTGTCAGCAGGGAAGTATTACAAAATAAATATACAATAATTATAAAGATTTGTCAATAAGAAACGAAAAATATAAAATGTGAAATTTTCTATAATTGGGAATATCTTAAACAAATCCGGCTGAAACGGCTTTGTTAACCCAAGTTAGCCCATTTTGGTTAGACTTGCAAAACTCAAATAGGTGAAATTTGTAGAAAATCAACAAAAAAAAGTGGGTTATTTAGTCTGAAAAATCAATAGAAATTTGTCCGCTTATATGTTATAATACATTAAGATATGTGAGATGTGATATATGGGATATCTATTCATCTCATATTTGTTATAATGCACATTGTTACATTTTTCACAGAAATTACAAGGAGGTCCATTTAATGAATTCAGCTAAATCAACTGTTCCCTTTAAGGGTACTCCGGAGCAGGAAGCGGAGCTTCTCAAGGTTATCGAAGAGAAGAAAAACGATAAGGGTGCCCTTATGCCTATCCTCCAGAAGGCACAGGAGATATACGGCTATCTGCCTATTGAGGTGCAGACTATTATCTCCGATAATACAGGTATACCGCTTGAAAAGATCTATGGCGTCGTAACCTTTTACGCACAGTTCTCGCTTTATCCGAAGGGCGAGTATACTATCTCAGTCTGTCTTGGTACAGCCTGCTATGTAAAGGGCTCCGGCGATATTTATGATAAGCTTCAGGAAAAGCTCGGTATAAGCGGCGGAGAATGCACTCCCGACGGAAAGTTCTCGCTTGACGCCTGCCGCTGCATCGGCGCCTGCGGACTTGCCCCCGTTCTTACCGTTAACGAGGATGTTTACGGACGTCTTACTGTTGATGATGTTGAAAAAATCATCGCGAAATACGCTTGATCCCAAACATAATTACATAGGAGGTTGATTTATGAAAACTCTTGAAGAACTCAAGGTTGTCAGAGAAAGCATGGAGGGCGAGGTCGCTCTCAGAACACATGGCAATGCTTCTTCAAAATATGAAAGACACGTCCTTGTCTGCGGCGGTACAGGCTGTACCTCTTCCGGCTCTCCCAAAATAATAGAGAAGCTCGAGGAAGAACTTGCTGCAAACGGACTTACTGATAAGGTACAGATAGTAAAAACAGGCTGCTTCGGTCTCTGTGAAAGAGGTCCGATCATGATCGTTTATCCTGAGGGTTCGTTCTACTCGCGCGTTAACGTTGATGAGATCCCCAGAATAGTTGAGGAACATCTGGTAGGCGGCGCTCCCGTTAAGGATTTCCTGTATGAGGAAACTGTTGACGGAGATAATATCAAGTCGCTCGACGATACTTCATTCTATAAAAAGCAGCACCGCGTTGCGCTCAGAAACTGCGGCGTTATAAATCCTGAAAATATCAATGAATATATAGGCAGAGACGGCTACCGCGCTCTCGGCAAGGTGCTTACCGAGATGACCCCCGAGGACGTTATCCAGACTATCCTCGATTCAGGTCTGAGAGGACGCGGAGGCGGCGGATTCCCCACAGGTATGAAGTGGAAGCTCGCACGCAATATCGTTCCCGACGCTGATATGAAGTATGTCTGCTGTAATGCCGACGAGGGCGACCCGGGCGCATTCATGGACCGTTCCGTTCTTGAGGGCGATCCTCACGTTGTTCTTGAGGCTATGACTATTGCAGGCTACGCTATTGGTGCTAAGCAGGGCTATATCTACGTCCGCGCTGAGTATCCGATCGCAGTTGAGAGACTTCACATCGCTATCGAGCAGGCTCGTGAGGCGGGTATGCTCGGCAATAATATATTCGGAACAGACTTCAGCTTCGATATCGACCTCCGTCTCGGCGCAGGTGCTTTCGTCTGCGGCGAGGAGACCGCCCTTATGACTTCTATCGAGGGCAACAGAGGCGAGCCCCGTCCGAGACCTCCTTTTCCTGCTGAAAAAGGTCTCTTCCAGAAGCCTACTATCCTCAACAATGTTGAGACATATGCAAATATTCCCCAGATAATCCTCAACGGTGCAGACTGGTTTGCAGGAATGGGTACAGAAAAATCAAAGGGTACAAAGGTATTCGCCCTCGGCGGTAAGATCAAGAACACCGGTCTCGTTGAGGTTCCTATGGGAACTACCCTCCGCGAGGTGATCGAGGAGATAGGCGGCGGTATCCCGAACGGAAAGAAGTTCAAGGCTGCTCAGACAGGCGGACCTTCCGGCGGATGTATCCCCGCAGAGCACTTCGATATCCCGATAGACTACGATAACCTCATCAGCATCGGCTCGATGATGGGCTCAGGCGGACTCATCGTTATGGACGAGGATAACTGTATGGTAGATATCGCTAAGTTCTTCCTCGAATTTACCGTTGACGAGAGCTGCGGTAAGTGTACTCCGTGCCGTATCGGTACAAAGAGAATGTGGGAGATACTCGATAAGATCACAAAGGGCAAGGGAACTCTCGAGGATATAGATAAGCTTGAAGAGCTTGCATATCACGTTAAGTCCAATTCGCTCTGCGGTCTCGGTCAGACTGCTCCTAACCCCGTTCTTTCAACGCTCAAGTGCTTCAGAGACGAGTATATCGCTCACGTTGTTGACAAGAAGTGTCCTGCCGGCGTATGTAAGGATCTGCTCAGCTTCGAGATCATCAAGGACAGCTGTATCGGCTGCGGAATGTGCGCTAAGCAGTGTCCTGCTTCGGCTATCACAAGGACGGATTACATCGCTCCGGGCAAAAAGCTTGCTGCAATGGAGATCGATAAGAATAAGTGCGTAAAGTGCGGCGCTTGTATCGCTACATGTAAGTTCAAGGCAATCATCAAGAAATAAGCGGAGGAATTATTAATGGAAAATATTACAGTTAAAATTAATGGTGTTGAAATCTCCGTTCCGAAGGGCACTACAGTTCTTGAGGCTGCTCATACTGCCGGATTTGAGATCCCCACACTTTGCTATATGAAGGAGATAAACGAGATAGGTGCCTGTCGTATCTGTATTACAGAGGTAAATGAGGGCAGAGGCTTCAGACTCGTTGCCGGCTGCGTTTATCCGTGCTCTGATAATATGGAGATACTCACAAACTCTCCTAAGGTTATCGAGTCAAGAAAAAAGACCCTCGAGCTTATCCTCTCTACACATGACAGAAAGTGCCTCTCCTGCGTGAGAAGCGGAAACTGCGAGCTCCAGAAGCTTGCTAAGGACTACGGTATTGAGGACGCTTCAAGATTCGACGGTGTAAAGAATGAGTACGAGATCGATCAGACAGCTGCTCATATGTACCGTGATAACAATAAGTGTATCCTCTGCCGCCGCTGCGTTGCAGTCTGCTCCAAGACTCAGGGTATTGGCGTTATCGGCGCTAATGAAAGAGGCTTCAAAACATTTATCGGCTCTGCGTTCGATATGGGCCTTGGCGAGACAAGCTGTGTATCCTGCGGACAGTGTATCGCTGTATGTCCCGTAGGAGCTATCTCCGAAAAGGACTACACAAAGGAAGTTCTTGCTGCTATCGCAGATCCCGAAAAGACCGTTCTTGTACAGACAGCTCCCGCAGTTCGTGCAGGTCTCGGTGAATGCTTCGGCAATCCTATCGGCACTAACGTAGAAGGAAAAATGGCTGCTGCTCTTCGCAGACTCGGCTTTGACAAGGTGTTTGATACCGACTTTGCTGCTGACCTCACTATCATGGAAGAGGCTAATGAGTTTGTTGAGCGCGTTCAGGGCGGCGGAGTTCTCCCGATGATAACTTCATGTTCGCCCGGCTGGGTAAAGTTCTGCGAGCATTATTATCCCGATCTGCTCGACCACCTTTCAAGCTGCAAGTCGCCTCAGCAGATGTTTGGCGCTACCGCTAAGACATATTACGCTGAGAAAATGGGTATTGATCCCAAGAATATCGTTATGGTTTCTATCATGCCTTGTACAGCTAAGAAGTTCGAGATCGGCAGACCCGATCAGAGCGCAGCGGGTGTTCCTGATGTTGATTTCGCTCTTACAACACGTGAGCTCGGCAGAATGATCGAGCGCGCAGGTATAAACTTCAATGCACTTCCCGATGAGAAGTTCGATGATCCGCTCGGAATCTCTACCGGTGCAGGCGTTATCTTCGGCGCAACAGGCGGCGTTATGGAGGCTGCTCTCAGAACTGCTGTTCACACGCTTACAGGCGAGACCGTAACAGATCTCCCTGAGGTGCGTGGTACTAAGGGTATAAAGGAAGCCACATATGATGTAGGCGGACTTAACGTAAAGGTAGTTGTTGCAAGTGGTCTTTCAAATGCAAGAGAGATACTCGACAAGATAAGAAGCGGCGAGTGCGACGCTCAGTTCATTGAGATCATGGCTTGTCCCGGCGGCTGTGTAAACGGCGGCGGTCAGCCTCAGGTTCCCATGGGTGTAAGAAACTTCGTTGACATCAGAGAAGAGAGAGCTAAGGTGCTCTACAACCTTGATAAGTCAATGCCGCTGAGACAGTCTCACGAGAACCCTGCTATCAAGCAGGTTTATGAGGAGTTCTTCAGCAAGCCCGGCAGCCACAAGGCTCACGAGGTTCTGCATACATCGTATGTAAAGAGAAAGGTAAACGAGATATAATTCGTTGCTGAATTTAAGGGCGGACTTCAGGTCCGCCCTTTTTGCGGAGGTGTGAAATGAGTGCAGCGATGATAGCTTTTGTTGCGATAGCAGGGCTTTTGTCCGCTCTTATCATTGTCGGCAACTGGTGGGGAGTCATAAGAGCAAAGCGCACGGATACGGGTTTTTCATGCATTCCGTTTATTGGCGGAGAACTTGCGGCGCTCTGCATTGCCTGCACTCCGCTGAAGCACTTTTTATGGGTCGGATTTATTATCGACATCGGCACTTGGAGCACTCTCATCGGACTGCCGCTACTGATACGGGAAATTATCCGCAGCCGCCGCGGTGAATAGCCGCACCAAAACTGCACATACTACTTCTAAAAGGAGGTAATATAATGCAGAAAAATTTTTGTGAAAGCCAGACGAAGGTGAACCTCATGCGCGCGTTCGCAGGCGAGTGTCAGGCACGTCAGCGCTACTATCAGGCGGCACTCATCGCTCAGGAACAGAATTTAGTTGGACTCGAGAGAATGTTCCGCTTCACTGCCGAGCAGGAGGAACGCCATGCAAAGCAGTTCTTTGAGCTTTTAAAGGACTGTGCGGGTACTCAGATAACCATTACTGCCGACTACCCTGCGGACGTTTATACGGATATACAGCAGCTCCTCGACTCTGCGGCGGCGGACGAGGACAAGGAGTTCCGCGAGGTCTATCCGCAGTTCGGGCAGATAGCTGCGGACGAAGGTTTTGCCGATATACAGGCAAAATTCAATATGATAGCTAAGATAGAGGAATCTCACCGCAAGCGCTTTGAATACTACGCAAAGCTGTGGCGCGACGGAATGCTTTTCCGCTCGGACAGCACTCAGGAACGCTGGATATGTCTCAACTGCGGACATATCCACACGGGCAGCGAGCCCCCGCAGAGCTGTCCTGTGTGCGGAGCGCAGCAGGGGTACTTCATACGTGAAGCAGAGGCTGCGTTCACCGCAGGATATATCATGGTATAACAAAAAAGCACCGCATTGCGTGCTATCCTTAACGGAACTTTATTAAATTCTTATGTGAACCGAGTGGTTACGAGCCACTCGGTTTCTTTTTTAGCAAGTTGCCTGAGCAAATGTCTTGTTTTCTGTTGGTGTAAACATTGGTGCCGGTTTGTTGATTGAGAGGAATGTATAGTGTATCAGTATCATGTTGCCGCAGGTTCTTGAGTATTTCTCAGGCTTCTCATAGACTTCGATGCGTGATATGAACGTTCTGAGCACTTCAGGAGTAACCTCTTTCAGTTCGATGTTAGTCTTCGCCTTCTCGATGAAGTCAAGCACGTACTTCTCCTGTAAACTTACAGTGTCAAGCTGATCAGAGAGCTCAGCAAGTTCAGTTTTCAGTTCTGACTGCTCCTTTTCATAGCCTGCTGCGAGACTGTCGTAACGCTCTGGAGACAATCTTCCCGATACTCTATCCTCGTAAAGGCATCGAATGATGTTGTCGAGTTCCTTGTTACGTTTTTCCAGCTTTGATTTCTTCTGCTCTGACTCTTTTCGGAGTTTCTGAGCTTCCTTTT
>CALEPT010000217.1 GCA_937910385.1 uncultured Ruminococcus sp.
ACCTCCGGAATCAAAAATATCACTCTCAGATTATACCACAAAAAGCCCGAAAAGTCCAGTGATACCGAACTTTTCGGGACGTAGAAATATTATTGACATTTGTGTATACTTTAACTGTGGAAATCTCAGCATACCGCTCCTGTTTTCGCCGGTTTTATTGCTGTTTTCTGTTCAATGGACAAACCTTCCATCAGCCAGCGAAATTCCTGCTGCGTAATCTGTTTTGCTTCATCTGAATCTCTCGGCCATTTGTACTTTCCGTTTTCAAGCCTTTTGTACAGCAGCACGAATCCGTCTTCTTCCCACAACAGAGCTTTTATCCTGTCGCATCGCTTACCGCAGAACAGAAACAGACTGCCGGAAAATACATCAAGCTTGAAATTATGCTGAACAATTGCTGCAAGTCCGTCTATTGCTTTACGCATATCTGTATATCCGCAGACGATGTAGATATGCTCCGCACGGCTGACATCTCCGATCATCTCAGTACTCCGAGCAGCCGCTTGAGTGTATCTTCATTAAAATCATCAGGCAGCGATATTTTTA
The DNA here is from genome assembly GCA_937910385.1 of uncultured Ruminococcus sp. Lineage (GTDB taxonomy): Bacteria > Bacillota > Clostridia > Oscillospirales > Ruminococcaceae > Ruminococcus. The sequence continues at coordinate 547 of CALEPT010000217.1, forward strand.
CATCTCCTACGGATAGTTCTATTTTCTCTGCTGTAGTTTCTGTTCCTGCGATCGGTTCTACAGGTACTATGTCATGCTGTTCGATCTCATTACATACCGCCTGACGCATTCGTTTCAGCCTGTAATAATATGTCTTGAGATTGATCCCGTTCTCCTTGCACCAGTCGGTTACAGTAAGACCACTTTCGTTTCTGCTTCTCACCATTTCCGCCCATTGTGCCAGTTTTACTTCTTTTTTTACCTTTGCTATCTCATTCATTCCAATCAACTCCAGTTAGACTTCTTTGCTTACTTCTAGTTTAGTCTATTTGGACTTCGTTGGATAGGGTGGTTTCTTTTTAGGCGGTTACGGTATAGCTGCAATCAGTCCGAGTTAGGAATGATTAAGCCAAGATACCAAAACTCCCTACAAGGTTATTTAACTTGTAGGGAGTATCAGCTTAGTCTAATTCTTGTTCGAGCAAATCAGTTAGGATCGAATAGTCAAGGTACTGTATGCCAAATTCGCCTTTATGGATACGCTCTGCTAAACGACTGTTATAGAACAGCTTCATGGCAGCATCTGTGGTGATATTTCGCCTATCACTCAAGCAGAATATAATATCTTCCTCGAGATGCTCCCTATAGAAGTTTTCAAGGTCCTTTTCACTCATAATACCACCTCGAAGGATTTCTGAAATATTAGCGACTGATCAATTGCTTCCTGTGAAATAAATGCTATCTGGTCGTATGTCTTGTACACACGAATCTCCTGTATTGCTCTTTCTCTGTCCCAGATGCCGCGCTTATACATATCTACAACACGAAACACCTTGTCATTTGCAACTTTCCCCTTAATTATATCGTATTTCAGATATTCGTCGAACCCATTTCGACAGCCGCATACGAAGTCGATCCAAGTCTCAAGATCATCTGAGAAATCCATGATACGCTGATCTGAAGATATCGTCATTTCATAAACGTTGACAAAGCCTATCTGTTTCTCATGAATTGCGGCTTTTCGTTTAGCCCAGCGCTCCGCCTGCTCTTTTACTGTTGTTACATAAAAACCGACACCAAAATCAAGTCTTTTTGCAGAATGTAGCAGGTCAGGAGCTTTTACTATTGCATCTGAACCATGATATACTATCATATTCTCGCTCCTTTCGCCTGAACAAACTCCATAACGTCGCTAACTATACTTTCCGAACTCATAGTATGGATCACATCATAAAAAGGTACAAGGTAGTTGCTAATGCAACCAGTACTCTCTAATATACGATAAACATCGGAAGTTGAACATCCATTTGCGTTGGCAATTTCATTTATAATATAGATTATGAATTCGGTTACTTCTCTGGTCATATTAGCCCACTCCTTTTTATGATAAAGCTGCGCAAGATCGATTTTACAAGCCATTATCTAAGAGCCCAATCAGGCCATATTATTGAATCAATTTCCGTTAAAAAAACTCGCCCAACATCAGGCTCTACCATATTAATATAATAAGCTTTTCCATACAGGTACTCTCGATAATGGATTCTTTTATTCGCGTTAGAATTCTCAAGATGTGAATCGACTCCAAATCTTTTACAGTAGTATATTTCTTTTCTGAGATCTCGTTTGAACTTTTTAGGCACTCTAACTTTACCATTTTGCACAACAAGACCTGTTATGAATTTTGGATTATTATTCGTATAATATCGCGTTTTATCATTAATCCTAAATTTATATTTTTTTAAAATATTGTATACTTCGGTATACAATTCACTGATATCTTCTTGTGCAGAAAAAGTAATATCGTCAGCATATCGCGTGTATACAGCTTTGCTGCGTTTAGCTAAATCGCTTAGTTCTTCATCTAATTCTTTACAAACAATATTAGCGATATATGGACTTGTTGGAGCCCCTTGAGGCAAGACATAATTATTATAAATATCCTTACAGCAACAAATTTTACTTAATTCCTGTGATGCTTCAAAACTATACCCCGCCTCAATGAATAATTCCAAGACTTTATCAATGTATATTGATCCAAAAAAATCTTTTATATCAATACACAGTGCAAATTGATTATTACAATGCTGCTTTGCATTATCATATATTGAACGTCCTTTTACGAAACCATAAGCTTCTTTGGAAATTTCGATTGTCACCAATATATTATCCAGTATCCATTTTTGAACCGATTTCAATTTTCTCGAAGGCGCCTTTATAAGTCTTTTTTTGTTTATATTGTCTATATAAAAGCAATGATAATATCTTTCCAGGAAATCTGTATATGATTTCCTAAAACCAAAAATCTTGTAAATATGTTTTTTGTCAAATATAACAGGCCTATTGTTAGCTAAAAGATTGTTTGAATAATGTAAAATTTTATTCTTATGTTCTTCTGAAATTGATACTTCGTTAATCCATGAACACAAATTCTCTATGTATTTTTCTTTATCCGTACTATTCATAAATTCACCTTTATAAATAAACTCCGAGTATTCAATACGATACAACATGGTAGTGCAACAGTAATTAATTTCAAATACTCTTGCAAATACGTACACTCACAATAATTCAAGCACCCCGCAGATTTGCAAGAGTATTTGAAATTATGCTAATGCCGTTCTTTTATGAGGCGAATCGCTCTCTTGCTATTGAATACTCGGAGTATTATTAGCTTTTATCAAGAAAATCCTCTTCCATAGGGATATACTTACTATCAATCCACGAATATGCATATATGTCTTCGGAATTGTCTTCATCGTTTACTTCAAGAGAAAAATCGCTTTCAGGCAGGCACATTTCTAATCCTTTTTCAGTTATTTTAATATCATTCTCAAATCGTTTAATATACCTTTTTTTCTCAAGAGAAACAATCATATCCATTATTTCATTTGAATTGCAGCCCAAAATCAATGATGCATTATATACACTGAAATTATCACTTCTATTAATAATATCAAGCAAAACGCGTTCACTTATATTTAGAGTTTTCATATTTCGCCGCCTTATATGCATTTTCATTTCTTTTATTTTTCTTCTGTTTTAATTGATCTATATACGGCCGAAGTTTCTTTTCATTTCGCAGAAAAGGCGGATGATTATCAGCTATTTCCAACCAAAAAGAACTTAACGTATTATTGGGAGTACCATAATAAAAAGATATCCCGAGTGCACAGCCTTCAAAGCCCATAGAATATGTATATTCTTCAGTTAAATTTGAATGAACTGCTTCATTTAATACTTCCTCATATTTAAGAACAGTTTCATATCTTTCTGATGTCTCCTCAATTATTGGATCAATATTCTTATTAACAAGACTATATATTAAAGGATATGTATTATTTAAAGGTGCGTTGCCATCGCTTGGTATTTCAAAATTATTTATTGTTTTTTCGGTAATATACAAACCACAAATCAGATAAATGGCATTATTATTCACATAGAGTTTTATCTCATTAATTCTATCTTTAAAAAACTTATTGATAGTCTTTCCTGTACCAAGAATATCATCAAGGAATACAAAGACCTTGCATCTTTCCAGCCTCTTTTTCTTTTCTTTTTTATTAACTTTAGAAAAAACATTTATTATGTTATCGTCAGGGAATTTATTAATCAACCTCAGCGTTGATCTTAAAAAATCGCCGCCTGAAACTATATCTGATTCAACAGTAAAAATCATTATTTCATCATATGTTATTTCACCAAATTCTTCAATTATTTCAGGTCGTTTTAAAAACTGCATCAATCTATCAACTAAGTTTTTTAAATCCAGCCTGTACTTGCACTCAGAAATGTATTCATACTGTGTAAGAAGGTATAAAAAGGCTTGCTTTGTATCATTATCAGGTATATTAGATATCCATTCATTAATATTTCTTTCCAAATTCGTCAGATATTTCTGATCAATATTTATATCACGATCGGTAAGATTATTATTATTATAGAATTGTTCTATCGCTTCCTGTATCTCCAATATACTCTCTCCTCGTTTTAACTGATAAAAACAATGTTTGAGAATTAATTATTCTTTTATTGTTGTCATTCATAGGATTGATCTTACAAGCCAATATCTCCTACTCATATTATATCATAAAAACAATCAAAATTCAACAAATATATTATTTGCTGTCGGAATGAAGAAATATCAATTGAAGACGATATACAAATTGACTTTTCACTGCTCCAATGCTGCTAAACTAACCTTTTTTCTGTACTGATAGCAGTATTATGAGCCACTGCCAGTCCAGAGAGGACACGCGTCTATATTACGCGCTTTTATACCAGATAGGTGTATTAATTTCCTGTCAGGCTGCAATCAACGAAAGAAAGTAATTTCAAAATATACTCAGATTGGCTATTTTACGCTGAATCTGGACGATGCTAAAGAATACCTTTACGCGAAGTCCCGGAGGCGTAGGATACTGAACTGGCACGATATTCACGTTAATGTGTTTATCTGAATAAAAACAATGAGTCCTCACAGTTTCGGCTGTGAGGACTTTTTTGTTATAATAATGACCTCAGGTATATCTGCGGTCTTCCGTTTTTATTAATGCGAAAAAACAAATATGCTTATGATACCCAAATATTTACTGGGTGTCTTTATTTTTCAACTCCACCTTTATCTCGCCTTCCCTATCCTCAAATTCCTTAATGCACTTTCTGATGAGATAAAGAATCTGTCCGTTGGCAGAACGTCCTTCGTATTTTGAGATATAGTGCAATTTATAATGGAGCTCCGGATCAATCTCTATTCCTAAATGCTTATTATTCTTATTTCTCATAAAACACCGCCTAAATCACTATATGTTTATTTTACGCGATTTTTATGATATAATGTTAGAAGTATACTTGTTTTAAGTATACTATAAGTATTTGCGGAGGTATAATTATGAGGATTGCAATTGTTGGTTCAAGAACTCTTCACGTTAAAGATCTCGGGAAATACCTGCCGGAAGGTATTACGGAAATTGTCAGCGGAGGTGCAAGGGGCATTGATTCTGATGCAAGAGCATATGCACAGAGTCACGGAATTCCGCTGAAGGAGTTCCTTCCCGATTATGCAAGCTACGGCAGGACTGCACCTTTAAAGCGTAATCTTGAGATAATCGCCTATGCAGACGTTGTGATAGCTTTCTGGGATAGACAGTCTCATGGCACGAAATATGTCATTGACCATTGCCGTCAACAGAGAGTACCTGTAAGGGTTTTCGCGCCAAAGCAAATATAGAATTTCAAGAAAAACAGTTTGCGTGAAAAAAGTGGTAAAATTCAAATTTTCATTTCGGATAGCTCTGCAAGATTCAAAACGAAAAATTCCGAAATCGGCATTTATATTGACAAGTACATCTGGATATGTATACTAAGGAACCGCAGAAGACACTATCGGAAACTATCCGAAAACAATACTCTCTCTTGACTGCTTTTACCTCGGTGACTATTAAGGTATCGAAGTTGTTAATGCCGTTGACTGGCTGCTTGACAATGCTTAATATGAAACGAATGACCGCCCACTGGTGGCGGTCATTATAATACTGATGTTATGCTAAGCAACTTTTTGCAGCTGCCGCACCTAAGATTATTTGAGATCTGTCCTATTGAATATCAGTATTCCTCCGACAGTGGCAGCAACAGCTATAATAATGCTGTAGATAACCATGAGCGCTGCGTGCTCCGGTATCTCATTGTAGCTCTGCTGTATTACCTCCATCTGCATACTCGGAACAAATTCCTGAAGGAATTCATAAAGCTTCTCATTCTTCTGCTGGATCAAAAGCAGAGGAAGTGACATGAACGATACAACGTAATGCATTGCGATAGCAACTATAGCTCCGCCTACGTTCTTTATCGACATACAAACAAACTCAATGAGCGAGCTGAATGCAAGCAGCAGCGGTACGGTTATAAGCAAATTTACCATCATCTCACCCGAAGGGAACTCTCCTCCGCCAAGAACAGGTATTCCGAGTGCACATATCACAAACAGATATGCAACATGATAGACGAGCGCTATTGCAGCAGTAACGATCCAATTGCAGAGATAGATATTCGTTCTTGAATGTCCGATTATTATTTTATTGCGAATAGTATTGTTGCTGTAATCCTTAGAAATGAGCATTCCTCCGGTTATCGCAGTGAAAAGAACGTCGAGTCCAAGCCCTGAAAATATAAGTGTATCGGCATGCAAGAGTTCATAATCGACGAATTTATTCGCGACCCTGTATATAACAACGTCCAGAAATGCAAGGCAAATGAGTATAATAAGGCAGACATAAAACCTTTTGCCGATGAACACTCTTCTGAAGCCTTCCGATAAAAGTTTACCCATTATAAGCACCTCCTACAAGCCCCATAAAGTAAGTCTCCAGACTCTCATGGCGTTCTGTCATCGAATACACCTCACAGCTGTTATCATTGAGTGCAAGCACCAGCGGAGTAACGTTCACCTGTGAGAAAATATCCGCCTCACTGGGAGAATAGATCCTGTATTCAAGCCTCATATCATCAAGCGTCTTAGCAAGAAGAGCAGTATCGTTTACAGTAACATGAAGGGCTCCCCTGCACTTATTGCTGAGCTCTTCCGCACTTATCTCCTGTAAGATATGTCCCCTGTCGATAAATCCGTAATGGGTGGCAAGACGCGAAAGCTCGTCAAGGATATGGCTTGAGATAAGTATGGTAATACCTCTTTCACGATTAAGCCTTATCAGCATTTCACGGACTTCCATTATACCCTGCGGGTCAAGACCGTTTATAGGCTCGTCCAGAACAAGAAATTCCGGATCGCCGATAAGTGAAAAAGCTATACCGAGCCTTTGACGCATACCAAGAGAGAAGTTCTTTGCCTTTTTTGCACCTGTATTGCTGAGTCCGACAAGCTGGAGGATACTTTCCATATTCGTTGGAGGTATTCCGAGCGTCTTATAATGCTGGATCAGATTATCCCTTGCAGACATCTCCGGGTGGAGGGAAGGCGTTTCCACTACTGCTCCCATTTTTCTGCGTACATCAAGGATAGCATTATCTTTATTATTCACACCGAACATAGAAAATTCACCCGAGGTAGGGTTGTTAAGTCCTGTAATGATACGTATCAAAGTAGTCTTTCCGGCGCCGTTTCTGCCTACAAATCCATAAATAGATCCCTTCGGAACATTCATATTAAGTCCGCTGAGTGCATTAAAGCTGCCATACTTCTTAGATATCTGGTTCGTTTGCAAAATGTAATCCATGTAATCACCCCTTGTTTGATCAATAGTGCATAATTATTGTTATCCTGTCTTGCCTGGGCGAGGCACAGATATTCCTAATTATTCTTACTAATAAAACGGCGGTCAAGCTAATAAAGCCCGACCGCCTAAAGTCGTTATAGATACAATTATTCGTTGATCTTTGTAACAACGCCGGAACCTACTGTTCTACCACCCTCACGGATAGCGAAACGGAGTCCCTCTTCGATAGCGATAGGAGTAATGAGCTCAACGTCCATTGCTACGTTATCGCCGGGCATGCACATTTCCTTATCAGCAGGAAGTGTAACTACGCCTGTAACGTCAGTTGTTCTGAAGTAGAACTGAGGTCTGTAGTTGTTGAAGAAAGGAGTATGACGTCCGCCCTCTTCCTTCTTAAGAACGTAAACCTGACCAGCAAACTTTGTATGGGGGTGAATTGAGCCCGGCTTACAAAGAACCTGTCCTCTTTCAACCTGATCTCTTGTGATACCACGGAGGAGTGCACCTACGTTATCACCAGCCTCACAGAAGTCAAGAGTCTTTCTGAACATCTCAAGACCTGTAACAACTGTGTTGAGCTTCTCGTCGGAAAGACCAACGATCTCAACAGGCTCGTTTACATTGAGCTTTCCTCTTTCAACTCTACCTGTAACAACAGTACCACGACCGGAAATTGTCATAGTATCCTCGATAGGCATAAGGAAAGGCTTAGCGTCGTCTCTCTCAGGGCTGGGGATATACTCATCAACAGCGTCCATGAGCTCAAGGATAGGAGCGTAAGCAGGATCGCTGAGATCATCGGGAGCGTTAAGTGCAGCAAGTGCAGAACCCTTGATGATAGGAGTATCGTCTCCGGGGAACTCGTAAGAAGAAAGAAGATCACGGATATCCATCTCAACGAGCTCGAGGAGCTCCTCATCGTCAACCTGATCAGCCTTGTTCATGAATACAACGATTGCAGGAACGCCAACCTGACGAGCAAGAAGGATGTGCTCTCTTGTCTGAGCCATAGGACCGTCAGAAGCAGCAACAACGAGAATTGCGCCGTCCATCTGAGCAGCACCTGTGATCATGTTCTTAACGTAGTCAGCGTGACCGGGGCAGTCAACGTGAGCGTAGTGACGCTTGTCTGTCTCATACTCAACGTGAGCTGTGTTGATCGTGATACCACGCTCTCTCTCCTCGGGAGCCTTATCGATCATATCGTAAGCCTCGTACTGAGCCTGACCCTTCATAGCGAGAGTCTTTGTGATAGCAGCAGTAAGAGTAGTCTTACCGTGGTCAACGTGGCCGATAGTACCGATGTTTACATGGGGTTTAGTTCTTTCAAATTTAGCCTTAGCCATTGGAAAATTCCTCCTTAAATAAAGAATTCAGAAATCTGTATATTCATTATAACAGATTATTTTGGTAAATTCAAGTGTTTTGAAGAAAAAACTTTCTTGCAAACCACATGATTTTGTCAATAAATACTATACTATTCCTATATGGAAAGTACAGCCGCCTTAGTTCTTGGCTCTGTTAGCCATGATCTTTTCGGCAATGCTCTTGGGCACTTCCTCATAGCTGTGGGGTTCCATAGTATACTGACCGCGTCCCTGTGTATTGGAACGAAGATCGGAAGTATAGCCGAACATTTCAGAAAGCGGAACGAGTGCATCTACCTGTATAGAACCGGATCTGCTCTCCTGTCCCTGTATCTGTCCTCTTCTTGAGCTGAGGTCGCCGATAACTGTACCAAGGTAGTCATCGGGAACGATAACAGCAACCTTCATAACAGGCTCCATGAGCACGGCATTAGCCTGCTTGAGAGCTTCCTTGAAAGCGATAGAACCGGCGATCTTGAACGCCATTTCCGAGGAGTCTACCTCGTGGTAGGATCCGTCGTAGAGCTCTACCTTAACGTCAACTACCTCGTAGCCTGCGAGGATACCAGCCTTCATAGCTCCCTGGATACCTGCATCAACAGCAGGGATATACTCCTTCGGGATAGAACCGCCGACAACAGCGTTTGTAAACTCATATCCCTTACCGGATTCGTTAGGAGCCACACGGATCTTAACGTGACCGTACTGACCTGAACCACCGGACTGCTTCTTGTACTTGTAGTCGATATCCGCATTGCCCTTGATAGTTTCCTTGTAAGCAACCTGAGGTGCGCCTACATTAGCCTCTACCTTGAACTCGCGGAGGAGTCGGTCAACAATGATATCGAGGTGGAGCTCACCCATGCCTGCGATGATAGTCTGACCGGTTTCCTCATCTGTCCATGTCTTGAATGTCGGATCTTCCTCTGCAAGCTTTGCAAGAGCGATACCCATCTTCTCCTGACCAGCCTTAGTCTTGGGCTCGATAGCGAGCTGGATAACAGGCTCGGGGAATTCCATGGATTCGAGGATAATGGGGTGCTTTTCATCACAGAGCGTATCGCCTGTGGTAGTATTCTTCAGACCAACAGCAGCGGCGATATCGCCGGAATAAACTGTTGTGAGGTCCTTTCTGTGGTTTGCGTGCATCTGAACGATACGTCCGAAGCGCTCACGGCTGTCCTTTGTAGCATTGAGGACAGTGTCGCCCTGATTGATAACGCCCGAATATACGCGGAAGAACGCAAGCTTACCAACGAAGGGGTCTGTTGCGATCTTGAATGCGAGAGCTGAGAACGGCTCATCGTCAGATGAAGGTCTGTCCTCTTCTGCATCTGTATCGGGATTTACGCCCTTGATAGCAGGAACGTCCAGCGGTGAGGGCATATAGTCGATGATAGCGTCAAGAAGCTTCTGAACGCCCTTGTTCTTGTAGGAAGTGCCACAGGTAACGGGAACCATTTCGTTGGCGATAGTAGCCTTTCTTATGCAGGTCTTTATCTCCTCCTGAGTGAGTTCCTCGCCGTCGAGGTACTTCATCATGAGCTCCTCATCCTGTTCTGCAACGTGCTCTACCATATCGTCGTGATACTGCTGAGCCTTATCCTTCATATCCTCGGGGATATCCTCTACCTTGATATCTGTACCGAGGTCATTTGTATAGATGTAAGCCTTCATCTCAACGAGGTCGATGATGCCTCTGAACTCGTCCTCAGCACCGATAGGGAGCTGGATCGGAACGGCATTACACTTTAGTCTGTCCTTCATCATGTCAACAACATGATAGAAATCGGCGCCCATAATGTCCATCTTATTTACATAAGCCATTCTGGGGACCTTATAGTTATCAGCCTGACGCCAAACGGTCTCAGACTGGGGCTCAACGCCTCCCTTAGCGCACAGAACGGTAACAGAGCCGTCAAGTACACGGAGCGAGCGCTCTACCTCAACGGTAAAGTCAACGTGTCCGGGGGTGTCGATGATATTGAGTCGGTGGCCTGCCCAGTAGCAAGTAGTAGCAGCCGAGGTGATAGTGATACCTCTTTCCTGCTCCTGCTCCATCCAGTCCATAGTAGCTGATCCTTCGTGGGTCTCACCGATCTTGTGGTTAACACCGGTGTAGAAAAGGATACGCTCTGTGGTTGTGGTCTTACCTGCGTCGATGTGGGCCATTATGCCGATATTTCTTGTATTTTCAAGCGAACAATCTCTTGACATAATAATCCTCCTTTACAAAGACGCTTACCAGCGGTAATGAGCAAAAGCCTTGTTTGCCTCTGCCATCTTGTGTGTATCGTCGCGCTTCTTGCAAGCACCGCCTGTGCCGTTGAGAGCGTCGATGATCTCTCCTGCAAGTCTTTCCTTCATCGTCTTCTCGTTTCTCTCTCTGGAATACTTAGTTATCCATCTGAGACCGAGAGTCTGACGTCTTTCGGGTCTTACCTCCATAGGCACCTGGTATGTGGCACCACCGAGACGGCGAGCCTTTACCTCGAGCTCAGGCATGATATTCTCCATAGCCTGCTCAAAAGCCTCAAGAGCGTCCTTACCTGTCTTTTCAGCTACGATGTCAAATGCACCGTAAACTATTTTCTGCGCAACGCCCTTCTTGCCGTCTAACATGATATTGTTGATGAGACGTGTAACAAGCTTTGAATTGTATACAGGGTCCTGTAATACGTCACGCTTTGCGATATTACCTCTTCTTGGCATTTTCGCTTCCCTCCTTCACATAGATTCATGAATTCATAGGTACTCGTACCGGACAGGTTACTAACCGTAAACCGGTATTGCTTCGCCTTCCGGCGCGTCAGGAGCCAATGCAGAGGATTTAATGTATATAAATCTCCGCATTATCCTGCGGTAGTAGTTATCCTATTTTAATATTATGCGGCATTATTTTCATGCAGCGCGCCGCCTGCTGCAAGTACAGAGATTACTTCTGCTTGGGTCTCTTTGCACCGTACTTGGAACGAGCCTGACCACGGTTTGCAACGCCCTGAGCGTCGAGGGTACCTCTGATGATGTGGTAACGCACACCGGGGAGATCCTTAACACGTCCGCCTCTGATGAGAACAACGCTGTGCTCCTGAAGGTTATGACCGATACCGGGAATGTAAGATGTTACTTCATAGCCGTTTGTGAGCTTAACTCTTGCGATCTTTCTCATAGCTGAGTTAGGCTTCTTAGGTGTAGCAGTTCTTACGGCAGTGCAAACGCCTCTCTTCTGAGGTGAGCTCTGGTTGATCTGTACCTTCTTCTTAGCATTGTAGCCCTTCTGGAGTGCAGGAGCTGTAGACTTTGTCTCGAGATCCTTTCTTCCCTTACGAACGAGCTGGTTAAATGTAGGCATATTCTTCCTCCTTTTCAAAAAATTCACGCGCGCACAAAAGCGCACTTTAATATTATACCCAAAAACAGGCGGCTTGTCAAGAGTTTTCCTGAAAAAGCCGCCGTTCCACTGATATTTGGTTATTTTTCCTATTAGGGCTGTCAAAAACTGTCATCGGTTAGTGATTAGTGCTCAGTTTTCTCACGCTTGCCTGCAATGAAAAGTACCGCAATACCCGCTCCAAGCAATACCATGCAAAGCACCTGCGTCAGCGACAGCACGGTCCCCGTGTGCGACTGCCTTAAAAAGTCGAGGAGAAGCTTCGCCGCCGCGCTCGTGAAAAACACAGGCATGACCGCTTTCCTGCCGCGCAAATGAAGCACAAGTCCCACTATAAATATAATGAAAAACACAAGCGATTCAAGAGGCTGGACAGGAAAAGCGTCCGCCGTTCCCGAGAGCCTGCCGCTATAGTGGATACTGAGCACTCCCTCATAGGCAAATCCACGGCAGCACCCTGCAAGGGTACAGCCTATTTTCGCTACCGAATACATCAGCGGAAGCACAAGAGTACAGCTCCCGAGCATTGTTTTTGTATCGTCCGAATTTCCGTTTATCAGGCAGAGCGTTAACGCAGCGGCGTACATTCCTATAAGTCCGCCCAAAGATGAGAGTCCAAGCATCTTGCCGCCGGAGGTGATATAGGTCAGCCCGAAACCGCAGAAAACGCTCATCAGCGGCGAGAGCAGCATGAGGTATCTGCACACCGTCTTTGGCACTCCCCCGCGTCGGTCAAGCAGATACGAGGCGGTAAGTCCCGCCGCGAACGAAAGGATCATCATTACCGGATACGGCGAAATAACGCTGTAATCTGTGTTAATACGTATACTCATCCTATTCTTCCAACACCTTCACATTGCTCGCCGCAGTCCGAGCAAGTGTCGGCGCACACGAGCAGTTCCCTGAATATAACGCACAAACAGATCACGACAGCAGCCACTTCAATACCGCATACAATAAAGATCGCTATACTGAGCATTTTGCCGAATCTGCTGTATGGGTACTTTACCCTGACCGTCGCTGCAAGCACTACAGAAGCTATCAGCGTTATAAATGCAAATATCAAAGCTTTGATCGGGTCACCCTGCCGATTCAAGTATATGTCGCTTATAAAAACCACCGCTGCTGCTAAATGAAGCAAAAATAGTATCAGCGTAACAGTACAGAATTTATTCACCTTATCGTCAAAGGTCATGCTGCCGTTCGGAGAATATACTGATAATACCGCGTCCTTCTCTCTGTCCGTAAGAAAATGCAGCCAGCGTCCTTCTTCCTGCCTGAACTCATATGCGCGAAGAAGCTCCGGTTCATAAGAGCCCTCTGCGACGATCGCCGGTCTGCCCTCATATCTTTCATATGTACACCGTATGCCGTAGTAATTTACAAGCATCTTTCCCCCTATATAATTCGGGCGGACGGCTTAGCAGCTGTCCGCCCTATGATCATTCTATACCAGCCTGCTGTTTTGCCGCAGTAAGGGTATTCTTCATGAGCATGGCGATAGTCATGGGACCCACTCCACCGGGAACAGGCGTTATGTAGGAAGCCTTCTTCTCTGCAGACTCGAAGTCAACGTCTCCGCAGAGCTTGCCGTTCTCGTCGCGGTCCATACCTACATCTATGACAACAGCACCTTCCTTGACCATATCTCCCGTCACGAATTTAGCCCTGCCTATTGCAACAACGAGTATATCAGCGCCGAGGCATATTTCCTTGAGGTTCTTGGTCTTTGAGTGACAGATAGTAACAGTTCCGTTTTTCTGTAGCAGGAGCATTGCCTGTGGCTTGCCAACGATATTGCTTCTGCCGATGACAACGCACTGCTTGCCTGTGATATCTACGCCGGTACTCTCAATGAGGCGCATTACACCTGCGGGAGTACACGGCAGAAAGGCATACTCGCCTATCATTATCTTACCCACATTAACAGGGTGGAAAGCGTCAACGTCCTTGTCGGGCGATATCGCGTTAATGACCGCCTTCTCGTCGATATGCGAAGGAAGCGGCAGCTGCACCAGTATGCCGCTCACACGGTCGTCCCTGTTAAGTACATTCACGAGATCGAGAAGCTGCTCCTGAGTAGTGTTTTCATCAAGAGCATACTCAAAAGACTGGAATCCCACAGCCTCGCAAGCTTTTTTCTTATTGTTTACATAAACTCTCGAAGCAGGATCGCTGCCAACGATAACGACCGCAAGGCCTACCTTGAGTCCCTTTTCTTCACGAAGTCTCGCAGCCTCCTCAGCTACCTCTGCCTTTACCGCTGCCGAAACAGCCTTTCCGTCAATTATCTGTGCCATTTTCATCGTCCTCCTCAGCATTTTCTTCCTTTATATCATCGTTTTCGTCAGACTCTGCGGACTCGTCCTGCTCGTCCTCAGCAGCAGGTTCGTCGCTTTCGTCATTTTCTCCGGACTCATCATCTCCGGAAGCCTGCTCCTCCCGAGATCCTTCTTCGGGGTCACTATCATCATCGGGCGAAACCGGCTCGTCCGAATCATTATCCTCTTCGGGTGCATCGTCATCAGACTCATCTTCGTCGTCGGATCCGCCATCTTCTTCCGGTGAGGTATAATCATCAGAGTCATCGTCCTCATCATCGTCAAAGGCACTTTCATCATCGTCATCAAAGTCGCCTTCATCATCGTCGTCAGCGCCTATCTTTATATCTTCTGCGGAAAGTCCGAGACGCTTTCTGCGCGATTCTTCAATGAGAAGCCTTGATTCTTCGGTGCTGCAATACAGCTCATAACTCTCGGGATCGCGTCTTATGCGGAAGAACATCACTATCTGTATTATAACGGAAACAACAAAAATTATAGCCGAAACAGCCTGTGATACCCTTATATTTCCGATGTAAAGGCTATCGGTGCGCAGCCCCTCAACGACGAAGCGTTCCGCGCCGTACCAAGCCATGTACATGAGTAATATCTGTCCGTCATACTTTCTTCTCTTGGAAAACCACGAAAGTATGACAAATCCCAGCAGACACCATAGTGATTCGTAAAGGAAGCACGGGTGTACCGTCTTTTCCCAGTACATTTCAATACCGCTCTGATACATATCTCCGCCTATCTGAGTCTGAGAGATTATCGTATCCTGTATACGCCCTCCTGTCATTCCAAGGAAGAAGTCAGTGTTGGTTCCGAACGCCTCCTGATTGACAAAGTTGCCCCAGCGTCCCACACCCTGACCTATAAGCAGTCCGAGCACCGTTACATCAAGCATCGGCAGGTATTTCACCTTTCGGAATTTACATATCAGCAGACCCACTGCAATAGCTCCGATTATACCTCCGTAAATGGCAAGTCCGCCGTTGCGTGTATTGACAATAGCCTTCCAGTCCCATGCGTAATCCTCCCATTTCCAGATCACGTAGTATATCCTTGCGCCGATAATTCCGCCTATAACACCGCCTATGACAGCGTCCGCCGCTCTGTCAAGGTCAAGACCAAATCGTCTCAGCCTCGGCAGGCAATAAACAAATGCCAGTATCATTCCAAGTGTGATGATTATACCGTACCATTGTACTTGCAGTCCGAAAACGGTAAATGCCGTCGGATCAATATGAAATGTCCAACCGAGCTTCGGAAAGCTTATCTCGGTGACATCAGATATTCTTTCTACTTCCATTATTACGCCTCCTTTTCAACTGCCGAGAGGACGAGTCTGTCGCTTCTGAATTCTCTCTTCATAAAATCAACAACGTCCTCGCTCGTCATCTCGGAAAGTGTATCTATAGCGTCAAACGGCAAAACTCCGTCCATATGGGAATTTATCATGTTATTTGCGACCGCCTCTACGTTATTGAGTTCTCTTATGAGCATACCGTAGGTCGATTTCTTTATGCGCTGGAAATCGTTTTCGTTTATTCCGCTGTTTATCATGCGCCCGACCTCTGCGAGTATCGAATCCCTGACAATATCAGGCTGCTCTGACTCTCCGCTGAATATTACAGTAAAGTAGCCGTCTCCGCAGAATACCTCTGCCCCGAAGCTCGAATTTATCACGCCGTCTTTGAGGAGCTTCTGATACATATCGGACGAAGCGTCCGTAATGAGCGACGAGGCTATCGAAGCCGCAACAGATTTTGTAAGCCGCTCCGTACCGCGGCAATCACAACACTTGTAGCCGATGTTGAAGATCGAAGCTCCCACAGGCTGAGTCTCCCTTATCTCGGAAGTCACTATAGTATCGGGTTCTTCAGGGAATACAGTCTCAAGCCCCTTATCCTCACAGGGCTTCAGGCACTCATCGCATATCGCAAGGACCTCCTCCGCCTTGACGTTTCCCGCAACGGAAAGCACCATATTGTTGAGGTTATAGAACGTATAGTAGCACTTATAGAGCAGCTCTGCGTTTATCTGGGCAATACTCTCTACCGTACCGGCGATGTCTATCTTTACGGGGTGCTCGTGATACATCGCGCGGAGCATATTGAAGAACACTCGCCATTCGGGATTGTCATTGGTCATTTTTATCTCCTGCGCGATTATCCCCTGCTCCTTCTCGACGGTCTCCTTGGTGAAATAGGGCTTCTGCACGAAGTCGAGCAATATCCTCAGCGAATCCTGATAGTTCTTCGAGCAGTTGAACAGGTAGCAGGTCTTATCGAACGAGGTAAAGGCGTTGCCGTTCGCTCCTGTCTTTGCATAGAGCTCGAACACGTCGCAGTCCTCGTTCTCAAAGAGCTTATGCTCAAGGTAGTGGGCGATACCCTCGGGAACCACCGTGTACTCCGCATCGCCGCGCTGTCTGAACATCGTATTTATCGAGCCGTATTTCGTGCCGAAAAGTGCCTCGACGCTGCTGAATCCCGGCATTTCTGCGATATAGATGTCAAGTCCGCTTTTGTGCTTTACATGAATGCAGCCGTCGCCTGTAACATAGCTTGTCAGATTGTTTTCCATTATTCCTGCACCTCCTTGTTCAGCATTAGATATATGCTGTCAAGCTTAATGGAATTTGCTGCCTGAACTATACGCGCCTTGGTTACGCTCTTGTAGTCAAGAAGCTGCTCCTGCGGAGTCCTTATAGCTCCGTCACAGAAGCGCTCGAAGTACCAGCCTGCATAAGACGAAGGAGTATCTCCCACCTGACAGAGCGCGTTTTCAATGCTTGTTATCGCGCTTTCAAGCTCCTCGTCGGAGATGCTGCCGTTTTTTATCTCGTCGAGCTGATGAAGAATTTCAGCCTTTGCCTTTTCCAAGTTGCTGCGCTCAGCTCCGATATCGACCATAAGCGCCCCCTTGGAAGCTACAGTGCGGCAGGCACAGTAATAGCACAGGCTCATCTTCTCGCGGACGTTCATAAAGAGCTTTGATACAGGAGTCTCGCCGAAGATGGTGCTGAGCATTTTCATCGCAAAGGTATCATCGGAATCGCTCTTGAAGGTCAGTACCATTTTGCACTGACGCACGTCAAATTCGTCCTGAGCGGTAGCTATATCATCCCTGAGAGGACTTTTATTTCTGAACGCTACAGCCTCGGGAGAGCGGTCTATCTCAGAAAAGCTCTCTCTCAGCAGCTCGGCAGCCTTTGGGTTTTCCTGAGGCGAGACAAAGAATATCTCGACCTGCGCCGTCCTGAGAAGGCGTTCATAAGCCCGGAAAGCCTCAGCAGCTCCTACTGCCGATGCAGTCTCTTTTGTGCCATAGCAGGAATTCTCAGCAGGCTCTCCCGTGAACGCGGTCTCGGCAGCTCGCGCAAGAGCGAATCCCCGCTTGTTGTTGAGCTCCGCATCTATACGGTCGAGGAGGTCCTTCTTTGTTATCGCAAAAGATTCCGCGTCGAACTCTCCGCCCTTTGCATTGGGTCTGAAAAGGCAATCCCTCACGATGCCGAGCATTTCGCCCTCAATGTCCTCCCCATCAATGGCATAGCGGTTGGCTATCCACGAAGCTCCGAGACCGAGTATCTGTACATCTCCCCTCTTCCTTGCAAACGATGAAAGTCCCGCACCGTAGAGCGAGGAAAGCTTCTCGCTGAGCGCAGCAAGAGTTGTGTACTCGCTGTTGGAGGACGAAAGCGTGCCCATTCCAAGGGCATTTGCCGCCGCGGTCTGCGCACCGAGAGGCGTGATGAATCTTATGCTTATCGAGCTTGTCTTGAATTTCTCGTCAATTATCGACGAGAAGCCGATATTATCGGCAAGCTCGGTTCTTTTATATTCCATTTAGCCGACACTCCATTCTGAAAAATATACATCATATATTATAGCACACATTTCATAAAATTACCATACTATTTTTAATAATTTCAATATTTTTTCGATACCAATATATTTAATGTGTGATCGCGCATCTTCTCACACAGGCAGAGACTGTGCAAAAAAATTTCTCCCGCCGGATATCTGACGGGAGAATAATGATCATATTATGTTGTCAGAAAGAGTTTTATCAAACGCAGCCCTGTGCCTTCATTGCCTCAGCAACCTTGAGGAAGCCTGCAATGTTAGCGCCTGCCATGTAGTTACCCTCGCAGCCGTACTCCTTAGCAGCCTCGTCGCAAGCCTTAAAGATAGACTTCATGATGCCGTGGAGCTTAGAATCTACCTCTTCAAATGTCCAGCTGAGTCTCTCACTGTTCTGGCTCATTTCAAGACCAGATGTGGCAACGCCGCCTGCATTTGCAGCCTTAGCAGGTCCATAGAGAAGACCATTTGAAAGGTATGTCTCGATAGCCTCGGGAGTTGAAGGCATATTAGCGCCCTCAGCGACAGCGAAACCGCCGTTAGCAACGATAGCCTTAGCACCGTCTTCGTTGATCTCGTTCTGTGTAGCGCAGGGAAGAGCGATGTCAAGCTTTATGCTGCCTGCATTGCACTTGAGTGTCCAAACGCTGCCCTCATGATACTCAGCGTTCTTGTGTGAAGTTCTCTCAGCGTACTCCTTGATACGTCCGCGCTCAACCTCCTTGATCTGCTGAACGAGAGCGAGCTCGATTCCGTCGGGATCGTAGATGTAGCCGTTTGAGTCGGAAACTGTAACGACCTTTGCACCGAGCTCTGTAGCCTTCTGTGTAGCATAGATAGCGACATTGCCCGAACCCGAGATAACGACTGTCTTACCGTCGAAGCTGGAGCCGTTAGCCTTGAGCATCTCGTCTGTGAAGTAGCAGAGGCCATAACCTGTAGCCTCTGTTCTTGCGAGAGAACCGCCGTATGTAAGTCCCTTACCTGTGAGAACGCCTGTGAACTCGTTGCGCAGTCTCTTGTACTGACCGAACATAAAGCCGATCTCACGAGCGCCTGTACCGATATCACCTGCGGGAACGTCTGTGTCAGCACCGATGTGCTTGCAAAGCTCTGTCATGAAGCTCTGGCAGAAACGCATAACCTCTCCGTCGCTCTTGCCCTTGGGGTCGAAGTCGGAACCGCCCTTACCGCCGCCCATGGGCAGAGTTGTAAGGCTGTTCTTGAATACCTGCTCGAAGCCGAGGAACTTGATGATGCCGAGGTATACGGAGGGGTGAAGTCTGATACCGCCCTTGTAAGGTCCGATAGCAGAGTTGAACTGCACTCTGAAGCCTCTGTTTACCTGTACCTTGCCGTTGTCATCAACCCACGGTACGCGGAACATGATCTGTCTCTCAGGCTCTACGATACGCTCGAAAACGCCTGCATCAATGAGATCCTGTCTCTTCTCAGCAACGGGCTGGAGGGTCTCGAGGACCTCTGTAACAGCCTGAATGAACTCAGGCTCGCCGGGATTTCTTTTCTTTACTGTTTCCAAAAGATCGATAAGATACTGATTTTTTAACGCCATTGTTAAAAAACCTCCTTTAAAATATTCTGCTTACGCAGTTCACATTAAATTATATCACTGCAAGAAAAATTTTTCAAGTACCTGTTAGCCTTAATTTACGAAAAATATCCGATTTGTGTATTTTGCACAAACCGGATAAAAAGAGCTCGGGCGTATGTAGGAACAGTCCCCGACGGACCGCAGCTCCGGATATCGGCATTGAGCAGATGCACCGGGCGCCCCTGCAGTTGTAAATTCAAAGAAACAGAGCGGCGTACGTCTCTCTCATTCCTGTGATGTTTTCTTCTGTATCTCAAGCACCCCCATAACTGCAAAGACTGCCGCTATAAATATCCAGAGCAGTCCGCTCGACGGCGAATAGTCCTGCGAGTAGCAGTCATGCGGATCGTCGGGGTCGTACCTCACGATGAGATTTTCCTCGCCTATCCGCCGAATGCTCCTGCCCGTATAAAAGTTGTAGGTCCTGTCGTTCACCGAAAACTCCACATCTGCGCGGTAACCCGAACGATTAATGTATCTTACTCTCGTAACTGTTCCCCATATCTCTGAGGTGCATGATCTTTTCAGCCTTTGATACTCAGCCGCCTGATATATACCGATACACAAAAGAACACCAGCAAACACAAAAGCTGCGATCGTATTTAGCCTTTTCTTCATAGTATGATATCGTTCCCTGAGTTTCCGCAGGATCTAAGGTATTCGCTCGCAAGATAGAGCGAGCCGCTTATAACTACCACTCCCCCGTTCTCAAGTGCGAGCTTTCTTGCAGATTCCACCGCTTCTTCAAGCGCTGAACTCACCTGTGTCTGCGTATAAAAGCCGGCGATATCCTCTATATTCTGCGCAGGAACGGCATTAGGAGCAAACCCGTCCACCGCGAAAATCCCGTCCGAAGCACGCGCAATAGTTTTCACACACTCAACGTAGTCCTTCGAGTCCACCATACCCATGACCGTGTAGAGCTTCTTCCCGCGCGTTCCGAGGTACATCATTGCAAGCGCAAGCATTTTCACTCCCGAGGGGTTGTGTCCGCCGTCAACGATAACCGGCGGTTCACCGTCAATGTACTGCACACGAGCTTTGACCTGTGTCCCTTCGACCGCGCGGATAATGCAGCCGTCGCTCACCTCAAAGCCCTTGCCGCGCAGATACAGGCACGCCGTTATCGCCGTCTGAGCGTTGTACCTCTGGTGAAGCCCAACCATTGCAGGAGTGAGCTTCACTCCGCGATAAAGAAACGGAGTAAAAAGTCCTCCGTCAGCCGCAGGCGGACAAGGTTCGAGGGGAACGAGCTGCGCTCCCCTTTCGCGCGCAGTCTCCTCCACGAGCTGCTTCACGCTGTCCTCATTGTCGTCGGACAGCACGACCGACGAACCGCCCTTGATTATCCCCGCCTTGTGGACGGCTATCTCCTCGACCGTACTCCCGAGCAGAGCCGTGTGGTCGAGCGATATCGACGTTATCACAGACACAAGCGGCGGCGGTATCACGTTCGTACAGTCGAGCAGTCCGCCTATTCCCGTTTCAAGAACTACCGCGTCGCAGCCTTCGCGATCGAACCACAGAAACGCGATTGCCATTGTTATCTCAAACTGCGAGTAGGGGCGGTCGCTGACGCTCTTTTTTACCAGCTCCGCCATTTCACACAGCGCAGCCTCGTCTATCTCATTGCCGTTTATGCGTATGCGATCGGCATAGTGCAGTATAAACGGCGAGGTGAACTGCCCCGTTTTGTAACCCGAAAGTATCAGTGCGTTCGAAATAAATTCAAGGGTCGAGCCTTTGCCGTTCGTGCCCGCAATGTGAACGAATCTCAGCCGCTTTTCGGGATTTCCGATACTCTCCATGAGCTCCCTCGCGCGCGAAAGGTCGGTTATCCTTCCACCTGACTTGGTATAGCTGTTTATAAAAGCCATTGTTTCAGTGATATTCATATTTCCTCCGGATAGATATACGGACGCCCTCGGGCGCCCATATATCTTAGTATTCGTAGTCGATGCAGGCGCGGTCGGTCTTGACGGCGCCTATGAATTTGCCGAACTCAACGTGCGCAGGGTGGGTCTGATACGCATTGAGGTCGTCTATGGTGTCAAAATCGCACAGCAGCGAAATGGTGTAATTATCCTGCGGAGCATCAGCGGAATTGATGACCACCTCTCCCCTTTGGAGCTGCGGAACGTTTGCAATGACGTTATCAAAGCGCTTCTTTGCTTCAAGAGCATTCTCATACTCTGACTTCCCGTCAGCCTCTTTCAGCTTGAACATAACTATGTGCTTTATCATTTTCTTCCTCCAATGTTATTTTGTGTTTTTTGTTCGCGGCACTATTAAAATAAATCTTAAGTTAGTGTTCAAACGGTTTGTTAAAAGAGCCAATTTCAATTAAGTTTCCTTCGGGGTCAGCAATATAACAGGTTCTCTGCCCCCAAGGTTCTGTTGTAGGTTCTAATATTGGTACTGCTCCTTTTTCGACAGCTTTATGGTATTCAATATCTACTTCTTCAAATGTATCTACATACAAAGCAATTTCAAAATGACCGTTCACATTTTTAAGATATTCGTACTTTCTATTGGTCATTTTTTCAAAATCATTTCTGCCGTAAAGCAGAAACAAAGTGCCGTCCTTTAATAAATATACATTTGATGTGTTTTCATCTTCTTTGATTTCAAAACCGAGGACATCTCTATAAAATCGAATCATATTTCCCATGTCATTAACAAATAGTCCAAAGCCATCTAATCTCATAAGCTACCTCCTGTAAATATCGATTTATATTAATAGTGCCAACGAGCGAAAGCAGACTCTCCGATTTGCAGAGGGCGAGCGAGCTTTGCGAGCGGCAACGTGGCTCGGCAGCGCGGGCTCCGCGCAAATTCCGATTTATCTTAGTAATGGAACGCCGGAGCGGCGTTCCCTACAGATTTATTTCTTGAATGCCTCGATCGACTGCATTATCTTCTCCATTTTCTCCTGTGCCTTGGCGAGCTTAGCCTTTTCAGCCTCGATAAGCTGCGCGGGAGCTTTCGCGATAAAGCCCTGATTGCTGAGCTTTCCGCTGAGGAAGTCGATGTCCTTCTGAACCTTTGCGCGCTCCTTGTCAAGACGCGCGAGCTCCTTTTCCTTGTCAACGAGCTCGTCAAGCGGAATGAATATACGTGCGGAGTCCGTTACAGCGTTCGCGCAGTTGTCGTGCTCGAAGCTGCTGCCCGTCTCAATGCTCGAAGCAGAGGCAAGCTTCTCGAAGAATATTCCGCACGAATCGAAAAGCTCCGGCTCGGCAGTCTCGATGAAGAGCTTTGCCTTTACCGACGGCGGCACGTTCATCTCTGTGCGCACATTGCGGACTGCCTTTATCGCAGAGATTATTTTCTCAAAATCGCGCTCCTCTGCGGAGTAGTCGATAGTCTCGTCATAGGTCGGGTAGGTCTCAAGTATCAGCATTGACCTGCCGTCCGTAAGCACCTGCCATATCTCCTCTGTGATGAACGGCATGAACGGGTGCAGGAGCTTGAGCATTCCCTGCATCGCCCATACAAGAACTGCCTGAGCCTTTGCCATAGTCTCGCCGCCTGCCTGAATGCGCGGCTTTGTGAGCTCGATATACCAGTCGCAGTAAACGTCCCAGATGAAGTCGTAAATCTTCTGTGACGCAACTCCCAGCTCGTACTTGTCGAGGTTATCGCCTACCTCCTTGGCAAGCTGGTTGAACTTGTTCACAAGCCACTTGTCCTCAGCCTCGAGATCTGCGGGAAGTCCCTTGAACTCAAAGCCGTCGGGGAGATTCATCATGATGAAGCGCGAGGCGTTCCAGAGCTTATTTGCGAAGTTGCGCGCCGCCTTGACCTTTTCGTCGATGTAGCGCATATCGTTTCCGGGGGAGTTGCCTGTCGCGAGCATGAAGCGAAGCGCGTCCGCACCGTACTCATTAATGACTTCAAGAGGGTCTATACCGTTGCCGAGCGACTTGGACATCTTGCGTCCCTGTGCGTCGCGGACAAGTCCGTGGATAAGAACGGTGTCAAACGGCACCTTGCCCATATTTTCCAGTCCGCTGAACATCATTCTTATTACCCAGAAGAAGATAATGTCGTATCCCGTAACGAGAGTATTAGTCGGGTAGAAATAGTCGAGGTCCTCGGTCTTGTCAGGGAATCCCAGTGTTGAGAACGGCCAGAGTGCCGAGCTGAACCATGTATCAAGGGTGTCCGGATCCTGTCTCATAAGCTTGCCGCACTTTGGACAATTGCAGGAATCCTCCTTTGTAACAGTCATCTCGCCGCACTCATCGCAATAGAATGCAGGTATCTGATGTCCCCACCATATCTGACGGGAAATGCACCAGTCCTTGATATTTTCGAGCCAGTGGAAGTATATCTTGTCAAAGCGTTCGGGGACGAACTTTGTATCACCGTTCCTTACCGCGTCGATAGCGGGCTGAGCGAGGGGCTTCATCTTCACGAACCACTGTGTCGAAACCTTCGGCTCAACAGTAGTTCCGCAGCGATAGCACGTTCCGACATTATGGCTGTATTCCTCTATCTTCACGAGAGCGCCCTCTGCCTCTAAGTCCTCAACAATAGCCCTTCTTGCCTCGTATCTGTCCATTCCCGCGTACTTCGGGTAGTCATCAACGATAGTCGCGTCGTCGTTCATTACATTTATAATGGGGAGGTTGTGGCGCAGACCGACCTCGAAGTCATTCGGATCGTGTGCGGGAGTTATCTTAACAACGCCCGTACCGAAGTCCATTTCAACGTAGTCGTCCGCAACAATGGGTATCTCGCGGTGGACGAGCGGCAGGATAACGGTCTTGCCAACGAGATCTGCGTAGCGCTCGTCCTTGGGATTTACAGCAACCGCGGTATCGCCGAGAAGCGTTTCCGGACGTGTTGTTGCAAGCTCAAGATAGCCGTCAGAGTCCTTTATCTTATAGCGCAGATGCCAGAAATGCCCTGCCTGATCCTCGTATGTTACCTCAGCGTCGGAGAGCGATGTGCGGCATTTCGGACACCAGTTGATGATACGCTCGCCACGGTAAATGAGTCCCTTTTCATAGTACTTTACGAAAACCTCCTTGACCGCCTTTGAACAGCCCTCGTCCATTGTGAAGCGTTCGCGCGACCAGTCGCAGGACGAGCCGAGCTTTTTCAGCTGCTCAACGATACGTCCGCCGTACTGTCTCTTCCACTCCCATGCACGCTCCATAAAGCCGTCACGTCCGAGATCCTCCTTGGTGACGCCCTCCTTGCGCATTGCCTCAACGATCTTAGCCTCGGTCGCAATAGCAGCATGATCGGTGCCGGGCAGCCAGAGTGCGGAATATCCGCTCATTCGCTTGTAGCGGATAAGAATATCCTGCAATGTCTCGTCGAGAGCGTGACCCATGTGGAGCTGTCCCGTGATATTCGGAGGAGGGATAACGATAGTGTATGGGGTCTTTTTCGGGTCAACCTCCGCACGGAAGCAGCCCTTGTCATTCCATTCTGCATAGATCCTGTCCTCGAATGACTTGGGGTCGTATGCTTTTGCTAATTCCTTTGCCATTTAGATGATACTCCTTTTAAAATTATAGTTTTTCTTCTGACATAACACGAGCGAAGCGGTGATTTTTCCCGTAGAAGTTAGAGGTTAGAGTCCTAACCTCTAACTCTATTTCTAACCTCTAATAAAAAAATTCGCCCGAACCTTTAAAGGTCAGGGCGAACTGAATGTCCGTGTTACCACCTGAATTCGGATACAAATATCCGCACTCTGCGAGGTCGCGAAACCTCCTCCCCTGTAACGTGAGGAACACGTTCTGCACTACACAGGTCACCCCTTCGCGCAGACAGCTCCGAAACTACTTCCGCACACTCCTCATACCGCCTTGCACCAAACGGCGGCTCTCTGTGAATCGTAATGTGCACGTACTCCTTTTCTTCTCTGCCTTTGGAATATGCTACTATTATACACGATTTGCACAAGGTTGTCAAGGGTTATTTGCCGCATCTGTCATCTTTTCATATTTACCGCATCTGTCATCTTTTCTATTACTATGCCGCTGATTCCCGTCACTCATTGTATAAGAAGCACACGAAGTCTGACTGTATCTAAGCTGTTTGTTATTCCGTCATAGTTGAGATCGGAAAGAGGATAGTCATCTGCGTTTAGCACCGCAGTGCCGAGCACATATCTTTGCAGCATTACAAGGTCAGAGATATTTACGTCTCCGTCCGTGTTCACGTCGCCTGAACTGTATTCACACACAGGCAAAGTGCTGCTCTGGAAGCTATGCATTGACGAGGGTACATACACAGACCAATCCGCATGGGGAGCTCCGGCATTTTCAAGCTCGGAATCCGATTTCAGAAACCATTTATGCGAGATAATATCCCCATCGTCCCACGTTGCGTCAACATGAAAATAATGTCCGCCGAGCTTTACTATATTCCATGCATGAGTGGGCGAATGCACATATTGCGTCTCTATGCCTGCTGCATTATAAATCAGATTGCAAGCCCGCGCGTAACCCTCACAGACAGTCGTATCATTCAGAAAAATAGAAGCATCGTTGTGATTCTTTGGCGCATTCCCCGCACCGCTGCAGTCATATGCCGTGTGCTCGCACACCCAGTCGTGCAGAACCTTCAGCTTTTCCATATCGCTCATATCGTCGGTGATATTCTCGCGGACTATCCTATCGACCTGTGCCTGAACATATGCATTGACAAATCCTACGTCGTCCGCAGCATTGAAGCTTGCGAAAACAAAATCACGCAGCTCGGGCACGAGGTCGCCTGTCTCTGCGTCAAACACGGGTGTTGAATTGATATACATCAGCTCCGTACAGCCGTTAAAGGCATTACCGTTTATGTTGACGGAAGTATCATAGTTCACATTTTTCAATGAAGTACAATCCATAAATGCATTGTCGCCGAGCTCGCTGCCGCTGCCGGCGGTCACTGTCTCAAGCGAAGTGCAGAATCTGAAAGCGTTCGAGCTGACGGAGGTATTGCTGCCGATATCCAGCCCTTCAAGAGCCTGGCAGTTCTGAAACGCAAAGCTTTGAACAGTGGTATTATCGGGCAAAACAACTTCTTTCAGTCCGCTGCCATTAAATGCGTATTGACTTATCTTCAATCCCGTGCAGCCCTCGGAAAAGCTTATGCTCTCCAATTCGGTGCAGCCGTCAAAGGAGTTTTCACGTATATATTCTATATTTTCGTGGATATAAATGCTTCGCAGACGTTCGCAGTTAAGAAAGGTCTCTTTCGGCACTATAGACAGACTGAGCGGGATATTCGCCGCAGTAACAGAGGAGTTCTTAAACACGCCGTTCCCCATTCCGTCAATATTGTCGGGCAGCGTTACATCATCTATTACCTGATTGTCTTTGAAAGCAGCAGCACATATATAGCTTACTCTGTAGCCGTTGAGCTCCTCGGGAAGAACTACAGAGCCGCCGCTTCCCTTATAGTAGCCTATAGAAACATAGTACTCACCCATAGAACCACCATATATTACGCTCCAATCACTGCTTGCAGCCGAAGCCGATGTGAGAGGGATCTGTAAAGCAGCACCTGCCGCTAAAATCAGAGATATCGCTTTTTTGATGTATTTCATTGCGTCCACTCCTTTCGCCGGGGCTTTCCCTTATTGCATTACGGCATTATTTATAACTTCTAATCTAACTTGTGGAAAATCGGTTAAAAAATTGATTTCCATGTATAAAAGTCCGCTCTCCGCTTTATTCCAAACTAACTATAAGGACGATTATGCCGACAATAATAAGAACTGCACCTACGCCAGCAAGCGCAGGAGAATTCTTTTTGGTGTTCTTCATTTGCATGGATTCCTCTATACTCTCTATTCTGAACACCTTCGGGTGCTTGGGATTGACCTGTACCATAATTGTATCGCCGACCTCTATGTCAACTGCGGTATCAATTACATGAGTGTAGTAATGCCCACGGACCGATACCCCGTTTATGCGGTATTCAGCCTCGGGACAGACCAGCATATTATAAGGACGTGAGGTCATGGGCTTCAAAGCCGTTATCCTCGCCTCACATTCCTCCGGCTCACCGCTGAACACTCTGCCGTAATACCAAACCACAAATGCCAATGCGCCAAAAATTACTCCAACTAATACCAATGCATAACCAACCGCCATAATAACTCCTTTATCTGAAAAGGCGGACATAAAGTCCTCCTTTTCCAATTTGATCATCCAAGAATTATCTCAACCTCATGAACTCCGCCGTCAGCAACAGGGATAACGTTGCCTTCAACAGCTGTTCCGTCAACAGTCATTGACTTAACGCCCTTGCAAACGTGATCCGGATTCTTTACAGTGATATTGTATGTAGCTCCGCGGAACTTACGTGTTGCAGTGAAGCCGTCCCACTCGTGAGGAATGGAAGGATCAACCTTCAGGCCGTCGAAATCAGGCTGTATACCGAGGATATACTGCGAGATAGCTACCATATTCCAAGCGGCAGTACCCGTGAGCCAGCTGTTCTTGCCCTCACCAAAGCGGCTTGCATCCTTACCTGCGATCATCTGACCGTATACATAGGGCTCTGTCTTATGAAGCTCAGAGATGTCCTCGTTGAATGCAGGAGCTATCTTGCTGTAGTACTCGAACGCCTTGTCGCCTCTGCCAGCATAAGCTTCGGCACAGATTATCCATGCGTTGTTGTGAGTGAAGATACCCGCATTCTCCTTATATCCGCCGGGATATGTAGAGATCTCGCCGTACTGGATATAGTACTTTGTAAAGGCAGGATTGTTCAGAACAAGACCGTATTTCGTATTGAGGTACTTGTCGATAGAGTTGAGCGTCTTGATATCGGCTCCCTCTTCCTTGCCTATCTCTGACATAACTGCGAAGCCCTGAGGCTCGATGAATATCTTGCCCTCTTCGCATTCCTTCGAGCCCATCTTCTCGCCATTTGCATCATAAGCTCTGATGAACCATTCGCCGTCGAATGCAGATTCCATAACGTTTTTCTTCATCTTGTCGATCTCAGCCTGAGCCTTGTCAGCCTCGTCGTTCTTGCCGAGGTGACGGAGAATGCCGACATAAGCAGGACCCGCATATGTAAACAGTGCAGCTACCATTACAGACTCAGCTACCTTTGAGTAGCCGCCCTCGGCAGCAAACTTAGGATTGGTGTATGTCTGGAAGCTCTCGCCGGGCTTGTCCGAGAAGCACGAGAGGTTGATACAGTCGTTCCAGTCGGCACGCATTGCAAGCGGCAGACCGTGGGGGCCGAGATTATTAACAATGTGGTAGAACGAAACGGTAAGGTGATCGAGCATGGTCTGAGCCTTATCCATATCGTTATCGTAAGGAACCATTTCATCGAGGATAGACCAGTCACCGGTCTCCTTGATATAGGAGCCTACAGAGAGGATCATCCACAGCGGATCGTCTGAGAAATCGCCGCCGATATCGGAATTGCCCTTCTTTGTAAGAGGCTGGTACTGGTGATAACAGCCGCCGTCGGGAAGCTGTGTTGAAGCGAGGTCGATAAGGCGCTCTCTTGCTCTGTCGGGTATCTGGTGAACGAAGCCGAGGATATCCTGGTTAGAGTCACGGAAGCCCATTCCGCGTCCGATACCGCTCTCAAAATATGAAGCAGAACGAGAAAGGTTGAAAGTAACCATGCACTGATACTGATTCCAGATATTGACCATGCGGTCTACCTTGTCATCGGGAGTTGCAACATTAAGTATGCCAAGAAGCTTGTCCCAAGCGTCCTTGAGTTCTGCAAGACCGGCAGCTACCTTTTCAGGAGTGTTATACTTCTCGATCATAGCGAGAGCCTTTTCCTTATTGATAGTCTGACCGTCAGCCTCAAATTTCTTGTCCTCAGGGTTCTCAACATATCCGAGAACGAATACAAGGGTCTTGCTTTCGCCTGCTGCAAGAGTTATTTCCTTGTAGTGGGAAGCGATCGGCGACCAGCCGTCGGCGAAGGAATTTGTTGCCTTGCCGTCGGTAACAGCCTGAGGATCACCGAAGCCGTTATAGAGACCTATGAAGGAATCGCGGTCTGTATCGTAGCCGTCAATGGTATCGTTTACGGTGTAGAAAGCATAATGATCGCGTCTGTCGCGGTACTCGGTCTTGTGGTAGATAGTCGAGCCGACAACTTCAACACGTCCTGTAGAGAAGTTTCTCTGGAAGTTCGTGCAGTCGTCCTGAGCATCCCACAGGCACCACTCTGCGAAAGAGAAGAACTTGAATGTCTTAGCTTCGCTTCCCTCGTTCGTGAGAACTACCTGCTGTACCTCACCGTCGTAATTCTGGGGAACAAAGAAGGTCACCTCAGCCTTGAGGCCGTTCTTTTTACCTGTGATGACTGTATAGCCCATACCGTGACGGCATTCATACGAATCAAGCTCGGTCTTTACAGGTGACCAGCCCGGATTCCAGATAGTACCGTTTTCGTTGATATAGAAATAACGTCCGCCCATATCTATCGGGACGTTATTATAGCGATAACGTGTTATTCTGCGCAGACGTGCGTCCTTATAGAAGCAGTAACCGCCTGCGGTGTTGGAAATGAGTGAGAAAAAGCCCTGATTTCCGAGATAGTTTATCCACGGATAGGGAGTCTTAGGGGAATTGATGACATATTCCTTATTAGCGTCGTCAAAGTAACCGAACTTCATAATAATTTCTCCTTTGATTTTTACGTTGAATGTAGGTAGATACACTACGTTAGCACTATTATACCATATTTCCCTGAATATTACAATAGCTGGGGCAAAATTTAAAGTGTATTATTTTCAAGCCGAAATTTGTGCAGTTTTACCTATTACTCTTCAAAAGCGAACAGTTCTTCGGCTGCGGCACTGAATACAGCGGCTATATCCATTGCAAGCTTCAGGAAAGGAACATACTGTCCCTTTTCGAGACGCATCAACACACAAGACCGCTAAGCCTGAGCGCTGCGTGTGTAAAACTTTATTTGATCATTTTGTTTCATATTGTTCCACCCTTCTATAGTAACATAAACATCACATTTACAGAGATGTACAAAAAGAAACTCTTCTCCTTGTGAAATGAAACAAAAAGCGCACCTTAGTCAGCTTTCCTTAACGGAAAAGGTGAGTTACCGAGCCTATAACTATGGGTTCGGTAAAACTTTCCCACGAATCCGCCAGAGGGGGCTCCCCTTAGTGCGCTTTTGAAATTATACTTTTGTGAAGAATCTCTGATGAGTCTCGAACGTATCGCCCGGCTTTATCTCACGGTAGCCCGAGACGTCCGCGGGGAGGCTCAGGTTCGGCGCATCTATCATCGCAGTCATCGGCTCGGGGCAGAAATAATGGTTGAAGCCGCGGTCATTCCAGATTATCCAGAACTTATACTCCTCCGAGACCTCGTAGCAAAGCTTCTTTCCGCTCGCAATATCCTCGGCGATCACTCCGTGGAACTTCTCATGATCCAGCTCGGCATACTCACCAAAATACATATCATTATCGCAAACCTGGAGCACGGGGCACTTGTTGCCCGTCTTGTATTCGAGATCCCACATTGTAAGGGACTTCAGTCTCTCCGTCGGGAGACAGCGCTCGTTGAGCTCACATTTCTTGCCGATCGGAACGGTAAGGCGGATATCACCCTCCTTGCCTCCGTCTGCAAACGGAGCGTTTATTGCCGTATGAGAAGCAAGCGACATGGGAAGCACCTTATCGCCCGAGGCGTTAGTGAATTTTATATTCTGCTCAAGGCCGTTTTCCGACAGCGTAAAGGTATACTCCGCAACGAACGGTACGGGCAGATACTTGAAGAACTCATCGTTCTCGTCATAGACATAGCGTGTTTTCAGCCATGCGCAGTTGCTGTCAGCATTATGCTCGACTACCTCGTGGACCCTCTTGTGCAAAAAACCGTGAATGTGATTGTTGTACGGAGCCTTCTCATTCACAGGAAGCTGATAAACAGCGTCGGAGGTTTTAAGAACTCCGTCCGCAAAACGGTTAGGCAGATAGAGCGTAGGAAGTCCCCACACCTCAGCGGACTGCTTGATATCATCAGCGGTATTATCCGCATTGAAGCGGAAGAACTCCATGCCGTTGACATTGTCCCTCAGACGGATAACGTTCGAGCCGACCTCATATGCAACAAGAGCTTCGTATCCTCCTGCCTGCAAGCGCACACAGGTAAGTCCGTTAAAGTTTATCATCTGTGTTGAGTTTGTCATTTGTATCATTCCTTTCTGCTTAATCATATACTTCATAAATCTGTCCACAATAGTGATGATTATCCAAACATTTTAAATTACTGCTAAAAAGTATTTTTTTAAGAGGAGAACCACATAATGGACACTTGTTTGTTTTTTGCAACAATTCATTTCTGTTATGTTTGGATCTATAAATTAATTCTCCTATATTTTCATTTGTTATTATGGCAGGAAATGCAGAATTTCCAGAAAAATAACTCCTGAAATAAGAATCAAAGTAGCTACATTCGACTGTTTTTCCCAAAGCAAATAAAATAGTATTTCCACCCTCTCCATATAATAAAGTGCCACCATCGCCATTATAAGGAGAATGAGAATATAGAGTTATACCATTTTCTGTTAAAATCTTTGCATTATTATATCCTATATCATATGCTTTTTTTATAAGTGGGTGTAAGGAAGTGCATTTAGTTGTAAAAGAGTTATATATTACGTCTATAGGTATATTCCCGTTAAAAAGCTCATCATATATCTTTCGGAAATTACTGTCCCACATAACAGAGGCTTGTTTTTCGCTTATATCTGTAGAATGTTTTGCTATAGTTAAAAGGCTATTATAATTATCTTTTTCCAATTCGTATAAAGACATTTTACCCTCAAAAATATTTTTAAAACAATTTTCAAGATATAACCAGTAGCCCTGCCAACTTGCTGGAAAGTCCTTGATTATGCTGTTTATTGTCTCCTGTGCAGGCTGTCCAATTTTCATCTGCGCCTTTGCATTTTCAACACGGCGGTTGAGCTCAGAGTTACCTATAGTTGTCTCTACAGTCTGCCCGAGAAGTGTTTTCGCCTGTTCGATAGTATATTTGCAGCCGCACATTTGACATTGAAAAAAACCTTCGTCAGTTCTCTGAAAATCAAGCGAGTTGCAAAGTTCGCACTGCATTCTTTTCACATTGATATACCTCCGACTTTACTTGAGTTTGTCATTTATATCATTCCTTTCGGATCAAAATTTTCTTAAATATCTTATAAGCGCTGTTAAGCCTCTGAATATCAGCGCCCATACAGTTCCGGCTATCATTATCATTAATATTAATGCCAGTCCCATGCCTTCAAAATTCACTAACGATTCAGATGAGAAAAGCTTGTTCATATCGACTGTACATATCCATATGGATGCAGCTGTATCGGCAGCTATATTTCCGATGAATAAGAACAGGCAGCATTTCCATGCCGGCATTTCAAACTCTTCGCAGAAGCGTTTTTCCGCTTTCAGGTACACGATAGGCAGTGCAAAGCAGCATATAGCCTCGATCATTATTGCTATAAAAAAGCCGGAGCCAGACTCTTCGGTCATTACATCTATCCAAGCTGACAGCATGAATATCAGGATATTCACGGCAAAGCTAAAAAAGACGATCTTCAACGAATTAAAAAATGATCTCATATAATCACCTTAATCAATGCGGTTCTCCATATCGGTGTACTCTCTCATGGGAGAGATAGCCTTATACGCGGGACGTATTATCTTGTTGGAGTTGATGAGCTCCTCAATGCGGTGAGCCGACCAGCCTGCGATACGGGAAGTCGCAAAAAGCGGTGTGAACAGCTCGTCCGGTATACCGAGCATCCTGTAAACAAAACCGCTGTAGAAGTCCACATTCGCGCAAACTCCTTTGTAAATGCGCCGCTCCTCGGCAATGACCTCGGGAGCAAGTCTCTCAACGAGCGAATACAGTGCGAATTCGTCCTCTCTGCCCTTTTCGGCCGAGAGCTTCTCAACAAATCCCTTGAACACCTTTGCGCGCGGATCGGACTGCGAATAGACAGCGTGTCCCATACCATAAATGAGACCTGCTCTGTCAAACGCCTCCTTATGAAGCAGCTTCTTAAGATAATTGCGAACCTCGTCCTCATCTGTCCAATCTCCGACAGTTTCTTTCATATCATCAAACATCATCGCTACCTTGATATTAGCTCCGCCGTGCTTTGGTCCCTTTAATGAACCGAGAGCCGCAGCTATTGCTGAGTAGGTGTCAGTTCCCGATGAAGAAACAACGTGTACTGTGAATGTGGAATTATTTCCGCCGCCGTGCTCTGCATGGAGAACCAGCGCAAGGTCAAGTATACGAGCCTCAAGCTCGGAATAGTGCTTGTTCGGACGGAGCATATACAGCAGATTTTCAGCGATCGAAAGGTCGGGATTCGGATCATGTATAAACAGACTTCCTCCGAATTTTGAGTATTTATAGGCATTATATCCGTAAACCGCAAGCACCGGGAAAAGTGTTATCAGCTCAAGGCATTGCCTGAGAACATTAGGGGTAGAAATGTCATTCGCCTTGTCGTCATATGAATATAATGCAAGAACACTCTTGGCGAGAGTATTCATCATATTATCGCTCGGAGCCTTCATGATAACGTCACGTGTAAACGTTGTCGGTAGTTCCCTGAAGTCCGCAAGCAGTCTTCTGAACTCAGAAAGCTCATGCTCAGACGGCATACTGCCGAAAAGCAGGAGATATACGGTCTCTTCAAAGCCAAAGCGTTTTTCCTTTATAAAACCTGCGACTATGTCTTCGACGTCTATTCCCCTGTAGTAGAGCTTTCCGTCACCGTGATTCGGCATACCGTCTCCTGTATTCAGGACCTTTATTGTGCTTATATTAGTAAGGCCGGCAACGACTCCGTTTCCGTTTATATCACGCAGACCTCTCTTAACATCATATTGTGTATAAAGCTCGGGGTCTATTTTATATCCCTCCAGAGACTTATCTGCAAGCTTCATGATCTCCGGTGTGACTTCTGAAAATCTGTAGTTCATATCCTTCATCCCTTTCTTTTCTATCTTGCAATATTGCTCTTACAACTAAATCTCGCATTGTTTATATTGCCCGGAAAAGCAGCTTTGTATCAGCAACATCACGTACCGCAGGCCGCATACAATTTTTAATGAGTTAACCGGCAAAGCAATAATAAATGTGCATACTCCAATTATAGATTATTTCCGAAATTTTGTCAAGTCTAAACATATCTGATACTCATGCGGATAAAATCCGATCTGTCATACTTTTATTTTCAGCTATTGCTTTTTTATACGATTTAATGTATAATAAGATAAATACATATCATCAAGGGGAAATAAAATGGAAAAATTAAAAAAAGCCTGCCTGTCAAATGTAATGAACCCATGCACCCTGCTTGCAAGACGTTAAACTGCAACCTCGTGCGTAGCGACGCGCGATAACATATTGATTAAAAGAAGCGTTTGCTATTTGTTCTACACCAAGTTAAAACCTAGGAAATTTTAATAAGGAACAATGCAGAATGACAAATTGTAAACGTCCGAATTTTCGGGCGTATTTTGTTGTTTCTGCAAGGCATTTTTCCTATGGCCGTAACTTGGGCGACAAAGTATCGCCCGTTTTTTGTGCCCTTAGGTAATCCCAACGCAGAATAAGTAGCGAACATAAACAAACGCTACTAAAATGCAACAACGCAATCCTGCCTTTGATATTATGAAAGGTATTGCCGTGTTACTTATGGTGTGGGAACATTGTAATCTACACTTGTTACCATATGAGCACGCATTTATTTATTCTTTCCACATGCCTCTTTTCTTCCTCTTGGGAGGATATTTTGCAAAAGATGTATATTCTTTTGATGGATTTTGGGTAACAACCAAGAAAAATGCCAGACGCTTACTCCTTCCCTATGCAGTAACATTTATTCTACTTATCCTATGGGGATTCATTCAATCAGTTCTGAAACACGACTGGAGTCTTGTAATGCGTTATGTAATTACATTATTCTGGGCATCTGGTGATGCGTGGGAATATACATCCGGTTTAGTAACAGCTGGTCCGATGTGGTTTCTTATAGCACTATTTTGGACAAGAGAAATCTTTTATAGCATTCAGGTATTGGCCAATAAACTATCTTCAAAGTATAGAGAAGTGATTGTTATCAGTACATGCCTAATCCTTTCTTTAGCAGCCAAGTTCATTTACCCGCATGCCCAACCTCTCCCGTTTGGTATTTTACCGGGAATAACGGCTCTCATTTTTTATGCTATCGGATGGTTAGTACATAAACATACTATTCCATGGTATATAATTGCAATTTGTGTTATTTGTTGGCCATTTACCATTTATCATGACGGAATTGAATTATATGGATGTCAATATTCATTTCCTCTTGATATTTTTGGTGCGTGTGGGGGTACATACATAATTTATAAGTTATGCGATGCCTTATGCGCATTCAATAACAAATATAGTTGGCTTCATAAATCTCCTATATTTCTAAAATGGTGTGGCATGTACTCTCTTCCTATTCTGTGTATGCATACATTTGAAACACATAGCGGAATATTGTGGTCCTTTAAATGTCGTTTTCCGTTTGAAATGGGTGCTGATGCAATGATGTGGGCAAGAATTCTTGCAGCACTTTTCTTTGCATGCCTCGTCATCAATATTCCGATATTAAAAAAAGTGTATAAATAGTTATGCTGCCCTTACCTGCCACTTTCGAGCAAAGTACGGGACACACACCTGACACAAGACCGGATGGTCTTCACTGCCGGACGATAAAACAAAGGCACTTCCTTTATTCACCCCGACCAACTCCCCTTCCGAGCAGGCTGGATTTTTCTTCCTTTCCCGGCAAATCAGATTTGCCGCTCTTGTTTCGTTTGTTGTACGGCTATGAGATAGCCGCTCCTTTCTTGGCAGTTCCGCCGACTGCCGGTCGGCATTTGCTTTCTTCTTTTGTGCGGTATTGAATGCCGCATTGCCGCGTTTGTTTATTCTCC